>NZ_ANAD01000195.1 GCF_000341245.1 Nocardiopsis halophila DSM 44494 | reverse complement strand
TTCCCGCCTCACCGAGCTGATCGGCGCGGGCGGCATGGGCCGCGTGTGGCGCGGCACCGACGAGCTGCTCGACCGGCCTGTGGCGGTCAAGGAGCTGACCATCCCCCCGCAGCTGCCCCAGGCCGAGGTCGAGGTGCTGCGCACCCGGATGCTGCGGGAGGCGCGCAGCGCCGCGCGGCTGGGCCACCCCTCCATCATCACCGTCTTCGACGTGGTGGACGGCGACGACCGGCCCTGGATCGTGATGGAGCTGGTGCGGGGGCGCTCGCTCTCCGAGGTCATCAAGAGCGACGGGGCGCTGGACCCGGGCCGGGCGGCGGCCATCGGCGTGCAGATGGCCACCGCGCTGTCCATCGCCCACGACCGCGGCATCGTGCACCGCGACATCAAGCCCGGCAACGTGCTCATCGCCCCCGGCGACCGGGCGGTGCTCACCGACTTCGGCATCGCCCGGCTGGAGGGCACCTCCGGGCTGACCAGCACCGGCCTGCTGGTGGGCTCGCCCGGCTACCTGTCCCCCGAGCAGGCCCAGGGCGGCCCGGCCACCCCGGCCTCGGACATCTGGTCGCTGGGCGTCACCCTCTACCAGGCGGTGGAGGGCCGGGTGCCCTTCCACCGGGAGGCGGCGGTGGCGACGCTGACCGCCATCGTCACCGAGGAGGTGCCGCCGCCGCGCAACGCCGGCCCGCTGGCCCCGGTGCTGGCCGCCCTGCTGGAGAAGGAGCCCGAGCGGCGGCCCGGCATCGCCGAGGCGCACCGCATGCTGAGCGAGGCGGCCGAGCACGCCGGGAAGGCCCCGGCCGCCGCGTCCGCCGCCGAGCCCCCGCCGTCCGGGAAGGGGCGCGGGCGCGGACGCCGGTTCGCGGCGCTGGGGGGCGCCGCCGCCACGGTGCTCGCCGCCTCCGTCGCCCTGGCCTTCTGGCTGGGCGACGGAGGGCTGGACGGCGCCGACCCGGCCCCCCGCACGCCCCCGGAGGCGGCTGGAACGCAGGAGCCCGGGCCGAGCGCACCGTCAGAGCAGGACGGCGACCCTTCAGCGCAGGCCGACGAGCCCGAGGAGCCCGAGGCCGACGTCGCCATGGCCCGGTACGAGGACGAGACCGGCTTCTCCGTGGACCTGCCCGAGGGGTGGGAGTTCCGCGAGCGCAGCGGCACCAGCGTCTTCTTCGACCTCCCCGGCGGCGGCTACCTGCAGATCGACCAGACCGACGACCCCGGCGACGACGCCGAGCAGGACTGGCTGCGGCAGGAGGGCGCGATCTCCAGCAACTTCTCGGGCTACGAGAAGCAGGCGATCACGGCCCTGGACGAGCCCTTCGTGGACCGGTACATCAGCGCGGCCGACTGGGAGTTCACCTTCGACGAGCGGCACGCGGTCAACCGGGCCTTCCACACCGAGGAGAAGGGGTACGCCCTCTTCCTCGTCTCCCCGACCGACACCTGGGAGGAGAACCGCGGGCTCCTGGACGCCATCACGGCCTCCTTCGAGCCGGCCGCCTAGTAGCGGCGCAGGTGGGCGGCCAGGCCCGTCTCCCCGGGGGCCAGCTCCGGGCGCAGCACCAGGGCGTCGTCGTAGTCGCCGCCGTTCTGCGACCGGTAGGGGACCGGGTCGGTCTGCCAGGCGGTCAGCACCCGCTCGGCCAGGTGCTTGCCGGCGCGCTCGACGTCCTCGGCCGACGCGCGGTCGGCACTGTGGACCACGACCGGCGGCAGCACGTCCATCCCCGTGTACCAGAACGTCCCGTGGTTCAGCGGGAACAGGATGTCCTCGATGGCGCCGTTGACCCCGCGCGGGCCGATGGAGGTCTCCCGGGCACCGACGGTCGTCACGGCCAGCGCGCGCCTGCCGGCCAGGGGCCCCTCTCCGTAGCGGAGCGTGCGGCCGGTCTCGGGGTCCTGGATCCCGAACGCGAACCCCATGGTGAAGACCCGGTCGAACCACCCCTTGAGGATCGCCGGAAGCCCGTACCACCACAGCGGGAACTGCACGACCACCGTGTCGGCCCAGGCGAGCTTCTCCTGCTCGGCCACGATGTCCGGGGCCATGGTCCCGGCGCTCCGCGCGCGCTTGGTGGCGGCGGGCACCCGTAGGCGCTCGACCGGGTCGTGGCCGAAGTCGTCGGGCCCGACCACCGGGTTCCACTCCATCGCGTACAGGTCGGACTCCACGAGGGCGTGGCCGCCGTCGCTGAGCGCGCGCTGGGCGGTGTCGCGCAGCGCGCCGTTCAGGGACCGGGAATCGGGGTGCGCGAAGACCCACAGGACGTTCATCGGAGCGCTCTCCTCGCTTTCGGGATCGCATCGATCATGCGGCCCGGGCCCGCCGGGGCACGAGTGGCCCGTCGGCCGATATGCGCAATAATCGGGCCATGGAGCGAACCCCCCGGAAGCGAGCACGGCACACGGTGGCGGTCCTGGTCCGCGACGGGGCCCTGCCGATGGAGACCGGCATCGTGCACCGGATCTTCGGCGAGGCGCGGTCCCCGCAGGGCGGACGGCTGTACGACGTGCTCACCTGCGCGGTGCGGCCGGGGGAGGTGCGCACCGACGCCGACTTCACCATCAACGTGGCCCGGGGGCCGGAGGCCCTGGCCGCGGCCGACACCGTGGTCGTGCCCGCCTCCGACGTCGACTACGAGCCCGTCGGCGGGCCGCTGGAGGGGGAGCTGGCGCAGGCCTTCGCGCGGATCCCGCCGGGTGCGCGGTACGCCTCCATCTGCACCGGCACCTTCGTGCTCGCCGCCGCCGGGCTGCTGGACGGGCTGCGGGCCACCACGCACTGGCGGTCGGCGGCGCGCCTGGCCGAGCTGTACCCGGCGGTGCGGGTCGAGCCCGACGTGCTCTACACCGACGAGGGGGACGTGCTCACCGCCGCCGGGGTGGCCTCCGGCATCGACCTGTGCCTGCACATGGTCCGCCGCGACCACGGGGCGGCGGTGGCGGCCGAAGTGGCCCGCGGGACGGTGGTGCCGCCGCACCGGGACGGCGGGCAGGCCCAGTACATCCGGCGCCCGGTGCCGCCGTCGGCGCGCGGCGGGGCGACCGCAGTGGCCCGGGCCTGGGCCGAGGAGGACCTGTCCCGCCCGATGCCGCTGGCCGAGCTTGCGGGCCGGGCCTCGATGAGCGTGCGCACCTTCACCCGGCGCTTCCGCGAGGAGACGGGGGTCTCGCCCGCGCGGTGGCTGCACCGGCAGCGCGTGGACTACGCGCGCCGGCTGCTGGAGGAGAGCGACCTGGCGGTGGACCGGGTGGCCGAGCGGTCGGGGCTGGGGACCGCCGCTTCGCTGCGGGCGCACATCAAGGCCGAGACCGGGGTCTCGCCCACCGAGTACCGCCGGACCTTCCGCGGGGCTACGGCGCACCGGTGAGGCGGCGCAGCGCCGCCATGAGCGCCTCGGTGTCCGGCAGGGCGTCCGGGTCGACCAGCTCCTGGAGGATGACGCCGGAGAACACCGCGTAGGCGGCGGCGCCCAGCGCCCGGCCCTGCGGGGTGTCCTGCGAGCCCGGGTCCAGCAGCGCCGCGAACTCCCGGTGCGCCTCCTGGTAGGCCGCGCCGAGCGCCGAGCGCAGCTCGGGGGAGAACTGCGCCTCGGCGTAGGCCTGAACGCTCGCCATCAGCAGCTCGCGCTCCTGCGGCGTGCTCGCGCGCATCCGGTCCACCAGCGCGGCCAGCCGCGCCTGCGGGTCCGGCGCCTCGACCGCGTCCAGCGCCTCGGCGACGGTGTCGCCCCACTCGCTGGTCGCCGCGATGACCGCGGCGTTCATCAGCGCGTCCTTCGACCCGTAGTGGTAGCCGATCGAGGCCAGGTGGGCGCCGGAGGCGGCGGCGATGTCGCGCGCGGTGGTGTGCGCGTAGCCCTTCTCCACCAGGCATTTCTTGGCGCCTTCGAGGAGGTCGTCGCGGTGGTTCATGGCGGCATCCTACCGCCGCCCTTGGACGTACGTACATATTGACGAGCGTCTATGACGTACGTACGATCACGGCCATGACGACGACCCCCGCCTCCGAACCCGCCGCCGTCCCGCCCCGCGCCGGCCCCCGCGCCTGGGCCGGGCTGGCCGTGCTGCTGCTGCCCGCGCTCCTGGTGTCGATGGACATCTCGGTGCTGTTCGTGGCGGCGCCGGCGCTCGCCGCCGCGTTCGACCCCACCGCCGCCCAGTGGCTGTGGATGATGGACGTCTACGGCTTCGTGCTCGCCTCACTGCTCATCGCCATGGGCGGGCTGGGGGACCGGTTCGGCCGCCGGCGGCTGCTGATCGCCGGGGGCGCCGCCTTCGGGGCGGCCTCGGCGCTGCTGGCCTTCTCCCCCACCGCCGGGCTGCTCATCGCCGGACGCGCCCTGCTGGGGGTCGGCGCGGCCACCCTCGCCCCCTCCACGCTCGCCCTGATCCGCACCCTCTTCGCCGACCCAGCGCAGCGCCGGACCGCGGTCGGCGCCTGGACGGCCGCCTTCACCGGCGGCGCCGTCGCCGGCCCCGTCATCGGCGGGGCCCTGCTGGAGCACTTCTGGTGGGGGTCGGTCTTCCTCGTCAACGTCCCGGTGATGGCGCTGCTGCTGCTCGCGGCGCCGCTGCTGGTTCCCGAGTCCAGGGCGCCCGAGGGCGGGGCCTTCGACCTGTCGGGGGCGCTGCTCTCGCTGGGCGCACTGCTGGGCACGGTCTTCGCGCTCAAGCACGCCTCCGAGTACGGCCCCGACGCCGCGGCCGGGGCCGCCCTGGCGGGGGGACTGGCCTGCGGGGCGCTGTTCGTCCGCCGCCAGATGCGCGCCGCGCACCCGCTGATCGACCTGGGGCTGTTCCGCAACCCGGCGTTCGGGGCGGCCGTCGCCGCGAACGGCGCGGTCTCCCTGGCCGCCGCCGGTATGGGCCTCCTCGCCTTCACCTACCTGCAGACCGTGCACGGCCTGAGCCCCCTCCAGGCCGCCCTGCGGGCGCTGCCCACCTTCCTCGGCACGGTCGCCGGGGTCGTGCTCGCCGGCGCACTGGCCGGCCGCGTCCCCCGGGGCGCGGTGCTGTCTACAGGGCTGGCCGTGGGCGCGCTCGGCTTCACCGGGATCGCCGCGGTGGGGCCGGAGTCGCCCGTGGCGCTGTTCATCGGGGCCTACACGGTGGTCACCCTCGGCGTGGGGGCCGTCGGGTCGCTCGCCAACGACCTGGTCCTGGGGGCGGCCCCGCGCGAGCGCGCGGGCGCTGCGTCCGGTGTGTCGGAGTCGGCCGTCGAACTGGGCAACGCGCTCGGGATCGCGGTCCTGGGGACCGTCGCCGCGGCCGTCTACCGGAGCGCCGTGCCCGAGCAGGCCCCCGGGACCGTGGCGGGCGCCGCCGAGCAGGCCGCGGGCATGGGCGCGGCGGGAGACCACCTGCTGGAGACCGCGTTCGCGGCCTTCACCCAGGGCCTGAACGCGGCGGCCCTGACCGGGGCGGCCGTCATGGCGGCCACGGCCCTGTTCACCGCCGTGGCCCTGCGCGGTCGCTGACGCCCGCCCGCGGACGCGCTCAGCCGACCGGGGCGGGGGCCGCGGTCGTGTACCGCGGGCGGCCGGCGGGACGGTAGACCCGGATCTCCACGCCCTTCGGGGTGGTCCGCGCCCCCACCGGGTCGAGCGCGGTGTCCGGGCCGTCGTCGGGGAACAGCCGCCTGCCCTGGCCGAGGACCACGGGGCACACGAGCAGGGTGACCTCGTCGACCAGCCGCTCGGCGAGCAGCCGGCGGAGCAGGGCGCCGCTCCCGTGCACCTGGAGCTCACCGCCCGGCCGGGCCTTCAGCTCCGCGACGGCCCCGGCGGGGTCGCCGGAGAGCACGGTGGTCTCCGACCACCCCGGATCGGTGAGCACGGTCGACGCCACGTACTTGGGCCGGGAGTTGAGGGCCGCCGCGATGGGGTTCGTGTCCGGATCGGCCATGGCGCCCCAGTAGCCGGCGAAGATCTCATAGGTGCGCCGCCCGAACAGGAAGGCGTCGGCGCCCTGGTAGACCCGGTTCAGATGGGCCGCCGCCTCCTCGTCGTAGTAGGGCATGACCCAGCCCCCGCGCTCGAACCCTCCGCTGCGGTCCTCGTCGGGCCCGCCGAGGCCCTGCATCACGCCGTCGACGGTGACCCATGTGGTGCTGGTGAGCTTCATGGCCGCGGTTCCTCTCACGGGAGAACGTTCGTCCGCACTGTCCGACCGCGGCGCCGCGCCGTTCTCATCGGTTCGGTGGCCCGGTCCCGGACCGACGTCCCTGGTCCAGGGCGGGCGGCACGGCCTTCGCTGGAGTGCGCGGGCACCGTGGCACAGGAGGCGCCACGGGCGTTTCGATGGGATACGCGTCGGAGCAGGGCTCCACGCGGGAGATCGCACAGCGCATCGGATCGGGGCTCCGGACGGGCGGGGTCGACGCCCAGGTCCGTTCGCTCGCGGACGTCGACTACGTGGGCGGGTACGGCGCCGCCGCCATCGGCAGCGCCGCGCACGACCGCACGTGGCCGGACATGGCCCGGGAAATCGTCGGCCGCGGTCTCGCCCGCATGCGCTCCCGGCCGGTGTGGCTGTTCGGCGTGGGCATGCCGGACGCGTTGCGCGGGCCGGGGAAGGCGCAGGACCGGTACGTCCTGGGTGATCTCTCCAGCCCTGTAGGGGCAGTTACGCAGCCGGCTCACGACGGCCCCGTTCTTGAGGTGGGAGGCCGCGCGCTCGTCGGGCCCGCGCAACCGGGCGTGGCCGGAGTCCGCCCCCCTTGCCTGTGAAGACTCGCAACCGCTTGACGTCCTTCTGAGGCGATATGCAGAAGCGGTGGAAATGTGACCCGTAGCGGCAAGACATTTACGCTTGATGTGTGCGTGCCGCGTTTCGGAGTCGAAGGGCACCGATGAATCCGAGCGCGAGGAAGACGGTCGCGACCAGCAGGGCCCAGCGTGTCGCGTCGGCGAATCCGACTGTGAGCGCATCGACGGCCGTAGCGCTTTCATCGCCGAGGCTGCTGTGGTCTCCCTGGGCGCGCAGTTGCGCGATCGTGGTGCCGGCGGACTGGCGGGTGGCATCCGCGAGCTCGTCTGCGGCCGTTCCGGTGAGTCCGGCGTCTCCGAGGGCCGCGGGCAGGGTGAGCGCGAGCGAGATCGAGAGCGCAGCTCCGGCGAAAGCGGTGCCGAGCGCGGAGCCGATCTGCCGGACCGTGCTCTGCGTTGCCGATCCCTGACCGGAGACCTCGGTTGGGATGTCGCCGAGGACGGTGCCGGTGAGCTGCGCGGAGGCGAGGCCGAGTCCGAGGCCGTACACGGTGAGCGGAATCGCGATGATCCAGCCGGGGGTGGTGGGCCCGAGGATCAGCGCGAGTGCGAGTACGCCCGCGACTTCGAGGCCCAGCCCGATGAGCACGGTGCCGGGCGAGCCGAACTTCGCCGCGAGGTGCCGGGCCGTGGCGCCGGAGAGGAACGCGCCGACGGCCATGGCCGCGAGAACGAGGCCTGCTCCCATGATGTCGAGGCCGAGGGCGTTGATCAGGTAGAGCGGGAGGACGAAGATGATCGCGAACTCTCCCACGGCCACCATCGCGGCGGTGAGGTTCCCCCAGGAGAACGTGGAGAACGAGAACAGGCCGAGGTCGAGGAGAGCGGCGCGCCGCACCTTCTCCCGGTGGCGTTCCCAGACCACGAACAGGACGAGCGCGATGGCGGCGGTCCCGAACGCCACGGGCACGGCCGAGATCGCGGCATCGCGGGGCCACACCCATGCGAACACCGTCAGGTCGTATTTCGGGGTCCACCAGCCCAGGTCCGGCCCTTCGATGACTGCGAAGACGAGTGCGCCGAATCCGATGGCGCTGAGCAGTGCCCCGTCGACGTCGACGCCGGGGCGTTTCCTCTCGCCGCGGGTTTCGGGGACGGTGGGGATCGCGGCGATGAACACGAGTGCGCCGATCGGGAGGTTCACGAGGAAGATCCAGTGCCACGACGTCCATTGGGTGAGCGCACCGCCGGCGAGCGGACCGACGGCTGCGGCGCCGGAGATCACGGCGCCCCACACGCCGAACGCCGCGGCCCGGTACTTCCCGCGGAATACGGCGTTGACGGTGGAGAGGGTGGAGGGCATGATGAACGCCGCTCCGACCGCCTGCACCGCACGCGCCCCGATCAGCACGCCCGCCGTGGACGCGGCGGCGGCGAGAAGGCTGCCTGAGACGAACACGATCAGGCCGGCGAGGAAGATCCGTTTGCGTCCCCATCGGTCCGCGAGATTCCCGGTGGAGAGCAGGAGTGCGGCGAGGAGGACGGCGTAGAGGCTGTTGACCCATTGCGCGTCGGTGAGGTCGAGGTGCAGGTCGCCGATGATGGCGGGCAGGGCGATGCCGACGATGGTGCCGTCGAGCACGATGAGGCCGAGCCCGATGGACAGCACGGCGAGGCCGAGCCAGTCGCGCCTGCTCGGTGCGGGGGTGCCGGTACCGGTGGTCATCGGGTGGTGTCCTCTCAGCGTGATCGGGGCCATCGGCGGCGCAGCGCGCCGAAGGGCGCGCGCAGGGTGAGGACTCCGGCGACGACGAGGATGAGGTAGCCGAAGCCCTGGAACACGGTGAGCGTGTCGGTGGGCTGGGGGCCGGCGTCGCTGGTGAGGAGCATTGCGGCCACGGTCCCGAAGAAGCCTGCGAGGAAGGTGACGACGGCGCGGCCCCCGGTGACGGGGGCGATCCGGTGTGGAAGGCGTTCCACGATCGGCAATGCCGAAAAGGGTTCGTCGGTGAACGCGTCGGCGTTGCGCAGGGAGAACGCGAACAGCACCTCACCGACGCGACTGCGTGTGTCCGAATCCGTGCGGCCGATCGACCCGGAATCGGGGAGGAGACCGCCGTCGGTCGCGACGATGTTGGCTCCGGGGTGCAGGTCGGAGTGGAAGAATCCGGCTTCCATGTTGTGGAAGAGTGTCGCAGCGAGCAGGCGGGGCGCGAACCGGTGGTCGGATTCGGTATTCAGTGCCTCGAGCGACGCGCTCGCGAACGTGGACCCGGTGACGTGTTCCACGGCGAGCACCTGCCCTGCGCCGAATCCGGCGAAGTTGCGCGGGATGCGCACGCGGTCGTCGTCGGGCACCTGCGCTTGCACCTCGGTGAGGGCGGCGATGTCGGCGGCTTCCTACCTGTGGTCGGGTTTGTCGCGATGGCTCGTAGCGTGGCGGTCCACGAGCCGTTCGATGCCGAAGCGGGCCGCCCAGTCGTTGGACCGGGCGAGCCTGCGTGCCAGACGTTAAGCGATGTCGAAGTCGCGTTCCATCATCGACACGAGGCTGGGCCTGCGCACTTTCGCGGCAATCCGTTCCCCGGGCTGCGGTACGGCCGCATGCACCTGGCCGATCGACGCGGCCGCGAACGGGGACTCGGGCCCGACCCCTGCCCTCGGGCCCGAGAGCGCGGGCCAGGATGATTCGGTCGGCGCCCATACGCACCCTGAGGAGGCGCCGGGAAATGGCTCCGGGGATGAGCATGAGCAGCACCGCGGCGCTGAGCCGTGTCGGACGCGTCGAGCGCGCTCGCAGCGATGTCCACGGTGACCCCCGGAGCGGGTATGGACTGCGCATCCAAGGATGCAGGCGCGGAGGTACATCCGCTCACTGCTCGGTCGAGTGTTTGTTCCGGGGGCGATGGAGGCTCCCGAAACTGGGAAGGATGCGCGACATGCAAGCACCGGGAGGCGCCGGTGAGCTGCGTGAACACGCCATGAGGGCGGCCGTGGAGGCCAGGCGGGGCCCGGCCACCCGGCCCGGGACCCTCACCCGTGTCGGAGACCGGCCCGGCACCACCGCCGTCCAGGCCCGGCGCCTGGCCGAGCTGGAGCGCCAGAACAGGGAGTTGCGCCGGGCCGACACCATCCTCAAGTCCGCGTCGGCGTTCTTCGTGGCGCAGCTCGACCGCCCCACAGACCGGGTAGTCGCCTCCATCGACGTCCATAAGCAGGAGTTCGGCCTCGAGCCGATCCCCCGGGTGCTGCGGGTCGGCCCGTCCGCCTCCCCTGCGCCGAGGACCGGACACCCTCGGACCACTCGGTTTCCGATGCGGACCTGACCGCCCGCATCGCCGGGGTGCACGCTGTGAACCACGAGGTCTGCGGGCTGCGCAGGGTCTACCACGAGCTGACCCGGCGGGGCCGTGCGGTGGCGCACGGAACAGGTCGGTCGGAACTCATTGGAGCGAGCGGCGAACAAGCCCTGGCCGCCCGCGGCACACCAACGGGTCATGCACGGTGCGGACCCGTTGCGACCAGGGCCTTGTGCCTCTGAGGACCTACTTCAGCAGCTGGCGGGCCATCACCATGCGCTGGATCTGGTTGGTGCCCTCGTAGATCTGGGTGTTCAACGAGGTGGTGTTTCGCCACCAGCGGCGGATCTCCGTAGAGGCTGCTTCACCTGCATGAACCTCGCCCACGAGTACCCGTAGTTTCTCGTTGGTTCCCAGTCCCGGACGGAACAGGGACGGAACAGCGGTGGGCTACGACTTCGTGCGTCGGTCACCCGATCGCAAGCGCCAAGACGCCGACCGCTGCGCCCGCTGCTGCACCGCCAGAGAGTAGGGCACTCGGCCAGGAGGTTCCGTCTGCGAGACAGAGCCCGACCGTGATCGCCCCGATCATGGCGCTGCCGATCAGGATCAAGGCCACCCGGACCTCAAGCATGACTGCCACTCCCTCTTCGCTCGTGGGACTCCCTAGCAAGCTTCGAGCCCGCGAAAAGCTGGTGACATGCGATCTCCCACCTTCCTGGTCAACAGGTGGAGATCGTTGGAAGAGCGCTCTAGGATGCCTCGTCCGTGCTGTACCTTGATTACACGTTGTCTTCCTGTGCTTATAGTTGCTTATGAGAGTCCTTGATGCCCAAGAAGATCCGTCTTCCCTCGCAGGAAGAGTTGCCACCAGGGGCACGCCGCCACTTCGTGGAGGTCCTCTTCCGAGTCTGGGGGGACGCAGGTATGCCCCCCGCGCAAGCGGTCAGCGATCGTGTAGAGGAACTGGACCTTGCCGGCAGCGCCAGCAAGGAGACGGTTCGCCGCATGTTGACCGGTAAGGTCGTGCCTCAGACCTGGGAAAACGTCGAAGCGGTTTTCGTTGCCCTCTCTGTCATGGCTGGTGTCGATCCTGACCGAATGGTCGTTATCGAGGACGACTACGACGACTGGGAGGTCGGGCCGGAATCTGCCCGGTCTGTCCTTCGAACCCTCTGGCAGCAGGCGCTCGGTGGCGGGGGGTATGCGCATAAGGGGATGGAGGACTACGTCCCACCAAAGAGTGTTCTCTGGGCTCCTTCTGCAGATGACCCTCCCTTCTGAACACCGTGGAGGCGCCATGTCCGTCCATGCCCTCGTCGCCTACACTGCTCTCATGGACGCTCGCGAGGAACTCGGGCGGCGGCTGGAGGCCGGGGAGCTCTCTGAGGCCGCTGCGGAGCGCGCGCTGACTGCGGCCGAGGACGTCGAGGCGCTCCTGAGTGCCGAGCAGTGGGGTCAGGCGCCGCGCGAGGAGACCCTGGCCTGGATCGACTCCTGGGAAGTCTCAGATGAGGCTCTGACGGACGCGTACCGCTCCTTTGGTATGGAACCCTCCTCCTGATGCCCCAGGGGCGCATTCTCGATTCCAGTGCCCTACACGACTTTGCCCGCGGTCGGGAGTACGCCCGTGCCCGAGTGGCTGTCGCGCTGCGCTCGCCCGAGGCCCGCCTGTCGGTGCCAGCCGCCGCGCTCGGGGAAGCTCTCGGTCGACTGCCCTTGGCGGGCCGGGAGCAGCTGCACCGGTTGCTGTCTCAGAACGGCGTGGTCCTGGACGAGCTGAATCTGGAGACCACCAGGCGGGTCGGGCAGCTGCTGGCGAACGCGCGCTCCCACACGCCCGACCTCGACCTGGTGACGGGTCACGTGGCCTTCGTCGCCCGGGTGCGGCTATGGCCGGTGTTGACCAGTAGCCCGCAGACGCTGCTGCGCTTCGACGCGGCCTTGGACGTCGACACCCTTCCTTGAGCGCTCACCGCCGCTTGCGGAACAGCCGTTTCCTGGCATACGGCGCGTGCTCTGCCAGCGCCCGATTCTCGGCCTCCCGCTGCTGGGTCTGGAGCTTGCGGTGGAGCTCGGCGTTGTCCTCGTGCGCGGCGGCCAATAGGGCCTCGGCCAGATCCTTCTCCTTCCGCAGCTCGGCCAGCTCCCGGTCCTGCTCAGTGATCGTGTGCTGCATGGCGGCCTGGGTGGCTTTGCGCTCCTCGACCGGGTCCGGCTTCGGGCCGGGGGCGGGTTCAGGGGCAGGCTCATCCACAAGACGGGCGTTGAACCGCCCCCGCTTCCTCCAGCCCGCACCGAGCGGCTTGAAGATCTCCGCCCCCGGTCCATGGGTACGCAGCTCTTCCAGTGTGGTGACTCCTGCTCTGAAGGAGTTGTGGTCGAAGGAGACCGGCACGGGGGTCGTGCGCACCTGGAGCTGCTCGATGCGGGAGCGCAGGTTCTTCTCTGACTGGCCGGCCAGGATCACCAGCAGGGCGGGAAACCACGTGTAGCGTTCCGACCACGCGAGCTCCGGCAGTGCCCGGGTCGTGGTCCGGAGCTTCTTGAGGTCCTTGTGGTCGGCGCCGGGCCGATAGCGGTAGTAGCGCTCGTAGGCCGTGACCTTGCTCGCCAGGCGCTGGACCGACTCGGTGCCGCGGTCGATCTCCAAGAAGGCGTGGAAGTGCCAGGTGCCGTTCTGGTGCTTCTGGGGCAGGACCACGTCGATGACGGCGTCGCTGATGATGTGGGTCTCGTTGAAGCTGCGCCTAGGGCGCTGCCCGTCCCTGATGCGGTGGGCGACCTCCGGGGTCCAGGCCCACGGAGTCATCACGATCCCGTTGCTACGGGCGTGCTCCAAGAAGCACAGGCCCGCTTCGACGACGTCCAGGGTGTGGTGCTGGAGCGGACCTTGGGCACGCTTGAGGTCCATCCGGTAGGGGCGTTCCTGGACCCCGCCGTGCTGCTGGGCGAGGTCGGTGCCGGCCGCGGTGGCGAACCAGACCGAGTCCCCACCGCGGGGTCGGTGCACGCGGTCGGCGAGCCCGGCGTCACGCAGTCCTGCCAGGGACTTGCGGAGGTACTGCTGCGTAGAGGTGGCGGAGCGGAGCATGCGCTGGAGCTGGGAGGTGAGAGCCAGTCGGTGGTGGGACAGGGCGAGGAGGGCACTTCGCTGGAGGGGCGTCAGGCGGAACGAGGGGTCTGTGGAAGCCGAGCGCGATCGGGATGCCATGGGGTCTCCCCGGTTACAGGTACTGGTCTGATGCAGCGGCCTGCCGGGACGAGGACGGCGAAGTGCCTCAGCGGGAGCGAGGAGGACAGGGGATCATCTCTTCTTCTCTCTATGAGAGAAGAAGAGATGTCGGCGCCCGCCGCGGCGGGCGCTTGCGCTGCCCTGGCGGCGATCCCGTTTCCTACCCGTCCGATCGCAACGCGCCACCATGTGCACGTTCCTGCGCGCCCCTGTACGCGCCGGTCTGCGCACCATGGCGCGTAGACCTCTCTTCGGCCAGCCCTGACGTCCCTTCGGCTGCTCCTTGAAGAACGCCGGTGCACCGTCGGCATGTGACAGCGGGGCTCGAATCGCCCCCTGCTGGCCGCATATGCCGCCTGGCACGAACGGGATGCGCCCTCGCCCACCTTGCAGCGTTATGCGTTCGTGGCAAACGGAAGCCGGGGGCGGCCACTCCCTCGAGGGTGCCCGCAAAAACCGCAGAACCCGCAATAGCCACGTTGTCGCTGCTCAGGTGCCCTTCAGTTGGAGCGCGCAGAAACCCCGCAGAAAGCCTGCGTGCTCGCGCAAAAACCGGCGGCTGGGCGCTCGCGTGCCGTGGGGCCCTCCCCTGCGGCGACGACGGATGGGAAGGATGAGGACATGGAGACCCACGACACCCACCGCGTGGTCGCGCACACCAGTACCGAGGCGAGCGCGGTGGCGCTGGTCGAGTGGCTGGGACGGGCGGGCCTGAACGGCGCCTACGCGTCTCACCACCCTGCGACCGGGTGGCGGGCCACGGCCCGTACCGGTGATCGCGACCTGGCCTGGGCCGCAGCCCAAGCCATGCTCGACTCGCGGGGAGTGAGCGGCACCAGCGCTGTGCGAGAGGATCGGCCGGACACCGGCCCCGGCGTCCCCGATCACTAGTGCCACTTCGCCCCCTCGTCGTGCCTTCGGGAGTCGCGGGCCTTTTTGCGTATTCACCCGGGGATTTTGCGGACTTCTGCGCTTCCTGCCAAGGGGCGGCGTCTGCGCTGGCAGTGGGCCTGCGCGCCGGGTTCTGCGCTTTATGCGGTTTCTGCGGGCGGGATCGGCGCCGGGGCGGCCGTGGCCGATACCCCAGCGCAGTCGGCCCGATCAGCCCCGACACGAAGAAGCTCCGCTCTAGGCTGAACAGTGCGACCTGATCAGGAGAGCGGAGCCATGCCCGATCCTACCCCGCCCCCCTTCGGCCAAGCCGTCCGCGCGCTGCTCACAGAACGCCGCATTTCCGTGCGCGAACTGGCCCGGCGCACCAACTTCGACCACGGCTACCTCTCGCGCGTCCTGTCCGGAAAACAGGCCCTTACCCGGCCGATGGCCGAGATGATCGACCGCGTCTTGGAGGCCGACGGCGCCCTTGCCTCGCGCGCCAGTGCACCGCCGCCCCGGCCTGGCGGCGAGGTCGGCGAGATGCTGGCCTTCGCTCGCGCTGCTGGTGCCAGCGACGTCGGCTCGGGCACCGTGGAGATGGTCGCCGCAGCCGTCGATGAGCTGTGCTGCGACTACCCCACCACTCCGGGTCCTCTCCTCCGCGACCGAGCGAAAGGGCTCATGCGCGAGGTGCTGGACATACTGGAGCGCCGCAGCACGCTGGCCGAGCACCGCGCCCTCCTTGTGGCCGGCGGCTGGCTGGCCACGCTGCTCGGGTCGGTCTACTTCGACTGTGGCGACAACGCCGCCTCCGAGGCCGCCCGGCGCCTGGCCCGCCAGCTCGGCGAGCAGGCCGACCACGGTGAGATCATCGGCTGGACACACGAGCTGTCGGCCTGGAGCGCGCTCAGCCGCGGACGCTTCCAGACCGTCGTCGATGAGGCCGAGGCCGGCCGCGCCCGCGCGGGCGTCTCGCACGCCAGCGTGCAGCTGACCATCCAAGAGGCCAAGGCCCGCGCCCGAATGGGCGATGCCTCCTCTCACACGGTGCTGGAGCAGGCCGAGGCGATGCTGCGGCGCCTTCCCGCCGTCGAGCGGCCTGAGCACCATTTCCGCATCGACCCTGACAAGCTCACCAGCCATGGCGCGACCGCCTACACCTGGCTGGGCTGGGACGACACCGCCGAGGAGTTCGCCCGCGAAATGGCCGAGCGCTACGGCCCCAGCGGAACGGAGTACCGGCCAATGCGCTTGGCTACCGCCAACATTAACCTTGGCGTCCTCGCCGCCCGCCGCGGCGACCTGGACGAAGCCGTCGACCTGGGCTCGGCAGCTCTGAAAGGTGAACGTCGCTCCGGCGCACTGCCGTCCTGGGCGGAGTTCCTGCTCGACGAAATGGTCACCCGCTATCCGAGCGAGCGGCGGGTAGCCGACTATCGCGAGCAGCTTTCTTTGGAGTGGGATACCGAGTAGGAGAGGGAATGGGGTCCACTCCCCCCTGCTTGCATCCCCGCTGCGACGGACCTGGAACACCGTAATTGGGGCCAGTGCATATACCCGAGCTATGTACTGCATTTGTCATGGAAGCGCGGCTCGCTGTCGCCAGCAGTGACAGCGCCGGAAACGAACCCGAGCTACCCATGTTGCGCGCGGCGCCTATCACCACCCTCACTGCGTTTGCAGAATGACTGTTCATCGCTATGAGGTATACCCGCCAGGTCGGGAAACTTGAAGCGCGCGACAGGGAAACCCGTGCGCGAGACACAGGTGAGGCAGGCAACAAAACCAGGCGAAGATCGGATCCTCCCTCTCGGGGTGACTGGCTCATGCACCACTCCATTGCCCGCGACCTGGGCATTTCAAGCACACTCTAAAGTCATTGCCTCTGCATGTGACCTCAAGTAGGTTCGTCAACGCATCAAATCGAAACGAGTCGAAAGGGAGTCTTCGTGCAACTGCGCAAGATTGGAACTAAAGGGATCGCTGTGACCGCCCTGGCCGGTGCGCTTGTGGCCGGCGTCCCGACAGCAGCGCAAGCGGCTCCGCCAGTCGGCAACAGCAAGCAGTGCACACACAGCGGCTCATCTGAAAGCCCAAATTGGTACACCGAGATTCGGTACGATTTCGTGTCTGAAGGCAAGTACCACAAGCGCAACACCATTTACGTCCGCACTCATACGGTTGAGGTGAATACCTGGCGTTTCGGCATGCACAGCAAGACGACGAAAAAATACGACTGCTTGAGCTGATCCACACTTCAGTCCAAGGCTTGACGGTCGCAGTAGGAACCTCCTACTGGACCGAAGTCTGAGAACCGCGGCTCCGTTTATCCGGGGTCGCGGTTTCTCGTCTCGGCAGCCCCTGCTCTTGATCGCTTCAAGAGGCGTTCGAGCAGGCGAAATGCGGAGGTCAAGCACCGCACCAGAGTCAGGGCTTTCGCGATATAGGAGACGTTCCTCTGGCCGCCTGAGTCCTCCGAGTCCGGCATTGCGTTTTGCGTGAGGTGCGCCGTCTCTGTTTCCTCCTGTTTGGAACTACCTGGTCCTGTGTGCACTCCGTCTTATGCCGCCCTGGTTGCAGAACAGGAATGGTGACTGGTGCCCGGTCCGCAAGCACCACTAGTCGTCTCCCTGCGGCCCAGCAGGCGTCCCTAGCCTCCCAATATGGACACGACGACCTGCGACGACAACCTGCCGGACGGAGAGGACGCCCGTGATCATGAGCTGCTGAGCCAGCTCAACACGGCCTACCGCGGAAGGTGGCGGATCTGGCGTTCGGTCGGCGAGGACGGTGCGCCGGCCGCCTGGGTGGCCACGAACACTGGCGTCCCCGACGCCGTTCCCACACTCCATGAGGGCTCACCAGAGCTCCTGCGAACGCAGCTAGAGGATCCGCCCCGGCGGTGCGCACGCCCACTCCCTGGCCTGGGGGCGGCATTGCAGGAGGAGCGGTGACTCAGGCGCGCGAGACTCTCCGGGCCCTGGAGCGCCTTCGAGTCGAGTACGGCCAGGTCTGGCGAATATCAACGACCCGTGCCGGCTGGCAGGGGCGGCTCCAGTGGAGGGCCGAGCGCCTGGTATCACCGGATCCCCAGGTGCTGCGGACTGAGACGCCAGATGAGCTCGAGGCCGCTCTCGACTTCCAATGCAGACTGCACGAAGTCCGCCAGGCCCACGGGGACACATGGCTGATCGGATGCCAGGTCAAGGAGGAAGGCGTCCCGCGTTGGGCCTGGGCACAGCGCAGGAGCCGCATCGCTCACGTCGTCGGCAACGCGTTCAGCGCACCGAGCCCGGAGGAACTCGCTGCCCGGCTGCGCGCCGCTGACAGGGAGCAGGAACGCTTCCCCTCCTAGTAGTCGGACAGATCCTCGCTCGGCTCCCACTCCCGCCAGGCCGCGTACTGCGCGATCAGAGAGAAGAGCAGCACCCCGACCGCAACGAGCGCCATCGAGCCCAGCACCTGGCCGATCGAGACGAGCGAGAGCTCCATGGCGGACCGGCCCGTGCAACCTGTCCAGACGAACAGCCCTCCGACCGCGAGCGCAGCGGTCAGGGGCCACCCTTTTCTGAGCCTCACGTAGTCGAGGAAAGGAGGCTGACCTTCACTGACGCTGAAGCTGCCGAGGAACGTCCCCAGCCGATCATCCTGCCGCGTGGTCCGCACGGCCCCGTTGTCGCGCGCAGGATGTCCGGAAACGCTGACGCCGGTCGGGACCGCGTCGCCCAGGTGCCACTCGACGTACCTGGCGATGTGGTCGCAGAAGGCCTCGTCCGTGTCCTCCTGTTCGGGGTCGAGGGCGACGACCAGCGGCGGCACCTCCACCGAGAAGCCCGAGAAGTCGACACGGCGGTGAAAGCGCACTGCCCCTCCCTATCGCGACGATCTTCCACGAATGTAGCCCGCGGGGCACGCCGGGTCACTAGGGCCGGGGACCTCCCGGAAGCGTTCCCCCGAACTAGACTGGTGCGCACCACGCGAACCGAGAAGAAGGGCGGCAGATGGGCGAGAAGACCGACCGAGTCGAGCGTTCGATCCGGGAGCTCATCTCCTCGGGCGACCTGGGACCGGGAGGCCGTCTGCCCTCCGAGCGGACCTTGGCCAAGGATCTCGAAGCAGGACGCACGACCATTCGCCTGGTGCTGATGCAGCTGGCGGCCGAAGGAACGATCCGCAGCGAGCACGGCCGCGGATACTTCGTGAACTCCGAGAGCGGTGAGGCTGAGTGACCGAACCCGACCAGGATCTCCCCCAGTGGAAGATCCACGGAGAGCGGGTCATCTACGACAACAAGTGGGTCCAGCTCACTCTGATGGACATCGAGCCGCCGGGTACCCCGCGGTTCGAGCACCACGTCGTTCGTCTTCACCACGTGGCGATCGCGGCGGTGGTCGACGACCAGGACCGGGTGCTGATGCTCCGGCGGTACCGCTTCGTCCCGGACAAGTGGGGCTGGGAACTGCCCGGCGGCATCATCGACCCCGGCGAGGACCCGGCCGGCGCCGCCGCGCGTGAGATCGAGGAGGAGACCGGGTGGAGGCCGACCGCAGGCCTCAAGCACCTCACGACCTTCCAGCCGATGGTCGGCATGGTCGACTCCCCTCACGACGTCCTGGTCGGTAGGGGCGCCGAACGCGTCTCCGACGCCCCTACCGACGGCGAAGAGGCCGGAACCGTCGCGTGGATCCCTCTCAAAGAGGTTTCCGGCCTGATCGAACGGGACGAGGTGCTCGGTGCCGGCACCCTCGTCGGCCTCCTCCAGATCATGGCCATGGGGATCCCCGGCGAGACCGTCACAGAAGGCCGTTGAGTTGATCGATCCGCCTCCGGTGGCGGACTGATCCCGTGCGGTTGGCCAGGAGCCGCGCCTTCTGCAGCTGGCTCATGGCCTCCGCGTACTCCTTCCGCACGAGGTGGGCGTGGGCGAGGTTGCTCCTCACGCCCGCCTCGGCCCGTGTGAAGGTCGGATCCATGGCCTCCAGGACGCCGTAGAGGTCCGTGACCGCCTGGTCGTCTCCGGCGAGCGCAAGCGTGTGCCCCCTCCAACGGGTCAGATGGTTCGAGGTCAGGAAGATGCTCGGCATATCCGGGTCCCGCAGCAGGTCGTCCGCCGGCATGGTGCGTTCCGCCTGCCCCAGTCGCTCGTGGCACGCGGCGAGATCCCCGTTCAGCGCCTGGAATTCGGCTTCAGCCGCGTATAACCACGCCATGAGGCGTGGCGACACCTTCCCTTCCGCCTGCCGCACCGCCTCCTGGGCGAGTTGCAGAGCCAAGTCCGGCTTCCCCGAATCGACCAGGACGTAGGCCTGCTCCCCCATCGCATGAACGAGGAATTTCGGTTCCTCTGCCTCGCGTGCAGAGGTCTTCGCAAGCTCGTAGTGCCGCCATGCCCGCTCGATGGCACCGACGTCGAGCGCCTGCCAGGCAGCGAGCGAGGAGGCTCCGGCAAGGGCCTCAGCAATCGGACGGCGATCCTGCGGGAGCACGGCGAAGGTCAGCGCCTCATTGAGCGTCTTGATGTGCGCTCCCATTTGGTCGACCAGCTGCGCCGCCCCCATCTGCCGGTCGACAGTGCGAAGCAGTTCCGTCTGGCTATTGAGGGTTTCGACCACGGTCTTGCTGACGGTCCGGGCGCTCTCAAGGCGTTCGAGCAACTCGTCGTAGCCGTCGACCGCGGTAATCGGCAGGTCCTGCTCAGGGAACAGTTCGTCGTCGGTCATGCCGAGAACGGTTCTGAGGATCTCTTTGTACGGCGAGGAGACTGTGCGGCGGCCGTTCTCCCACTCGGAGACATAGACCTTGAGGCTGCTCTTCGAGGCGACTGCCAGCGCCTTCGACGCGGCGCGATCCTGAATCTCCCTGATCAGGCGCTCTTGTGACCATCCTCGGGCCTTGCGCGCGTTCCGGATCCGCTCGCTCACACCACACAGCCTTTCGCCGCTCGCGTTCCGACCGCCGTCTGGACGTCGTTGCAGGTGAAGGCGGGTTAACTCGCTTGAGTTAACCCCTGTTGGCTTTCGGGCCGCCTCTTTCGCTGCACATCCTATGACCGTCTTCCCGATCACTTGAGAGCGGCGCTTGACACTGGTGCGCACCAGTTGTTTACTACTGGTGCGCACCAGTTGAGGGGCGCGAGCCGAGACGAGGAGTGTGCTCATGTCGGTCAGCAGCAGGAACCGCCGGTCCGTTCTCGCTGAGATCGCTCGTGAAGAGCTTGTTCGCCTCGTCTACGGCCCGATCGAGACCGCCGCGGACTACGCCAAGCTCTCCGAGCTCGCCGACGCCGCCGGCGTCCGCCTGGAAGACGTCCTGCCCGCCAGCGGGGAGCCCGGCCACGACCCCCGCACCCACCGGCCGGCCACCGAGGCTTCCGAGCCCGAGCGGTCCGAGCCGCGGGAGCCAACCCCGGACGAGCTGGCCGAGCTCGCCGACGACGTCGAGGAGCTGGAGGCCCAGAGCCTGGTCGCCGCCTACGCCTCCGACGTCGCTGAGCTGCTCGACACCGACATGGCCGAGGCCGAGGCCATCGTCAGCGGCTGGGGCACGCCGCCCCGCCCTGGCATCCTCGCCTTCCTTCTGGCCCATGGATCCGAGTGGACCCGCCTGCAGCTGGTCACCGATCTGACCGCCTGACCAGCACGAACTCCCAGTACCGCCGATACGACAGGAGAAGTGTGCCGTGAACAGCCCGATCGCCACCGCTACCGACCGCGAAACCGCCCTGCTGGCTGCCGCCGCGATCACCAACCCCGCCCACCCCGCCAAGGTGGCCACGGCCGCGGTACACGGCCGCATCGCCTGCCACGCCTGGTGCTCCTGCGGGTGGGAGGCGATCCGCCCCACTAGGGACGAGGCCGAGCTGGAGGCCGTTCTGCATCGCCTGGACCCCGACGAGTGGCTGGAGACGGGCCGCTCCGACTACCTCGCTGCCGGAGGCGACGAGTTCTGGGAGATCGGTCCGGCCGACCTGCCCGCTTGGACCCGGACGGAGGCAGCTTGATGAGCGAGATCGAGCTGAGCGAGGCCATTGAGGAGGTCCGCACCGAGATCGGCCGCATCGACACCAAGGCCTCCATCCTTGTCGGCCTGGCCGGGGCCGGTACCGGGATCGCCGTCTCGGGCGACCTGCTGACCGGAGACGAGCCCGGCGTGTGGCTGGTGCGGGCCGGAGCTTCGGCCCTGGCTGGGGCGACCCTGGCCGCTCTGAACGCGGTGCGCCCGCGGCTGGCGCGCGCCCCATTCATGCGCAACCGGCACGCCACCGCCCCACGGCTGAACTTCGCCCTGGAGGCCCCACAGGAGCGCTACCAGGCGTTGTGCGCGGTGGCCGCTTCGAAGTACCGCGCCGTCCGCCACTCGGTGGACCTGATCGCCTTCGCCGTGCTTGCCATCGCCGCCGGCACAGTCTGGCAGTTCCTTGCGTGAGCTCATCCCCCTACGCCTGAGGAGGCACCCGATGGCCGTGCTGTTCATCCTGCTGGGACTGGCCGTTCTGGCGGGCCTGGTCCGCCTGGTGGCGGGCCCCTACCCGATGGGCTTCCGAGTCATCACACCCAAGACCCGCGCCGACGAGGAGGCCTGATATGCCCACCCGCACGCTGTCCGCGGCTGAGCTGCTGGTGATCGCCTCGGTCATCACCGGCCAGCTCGACGAGTACTGGACTTCGCACCCGTCCCTCGCCGTCCAGGTCTGGATGGAGATCGGCGGCCGCCCGCAGATCGATCTGACCCTGCACCAGGCTGGCACCAACGACGAGGAACGGGCCGCCTGGATGGAGCACCTCGCCGAAGCACTGGGCACCACCGTGCGACAGCCGTCCCTGGGCTACGCCATCTCGACCGTGCGCCTGGACGACTGGCAGGGCACCGGAATCGACATCTACGCCAACGCCCGCACCCGCGACCCCGAGAAGACCCTGCAGGAGGCGAGCTGAATGCTGCGCACCGCGCCCCTCAAGCGGCGGATCCAGGCCCTGGAGGAAGAGCTGGCCCGCGAACGCACGGCCCGCGCGGCCGCAGAGAAGGAAGCGGCGGACCTGCGCTGCGACCTGCGGCACGCCAACAACGAGCTGCACACCGCCCGCGAGAAGATCGAACGGTTCTCCAGCTCTGAGCCGGACTTCTCGCTGCAGCGGGAGCGCCAGGCCCGTGCCGCCGCAACGGCCCTCGAAGAGGCCTTCACCGCCGACTCCCCGCAGGTCGTCTCGGCCGCGACCCAGCGTGCCCAGGCCCTGATGACCCTGGACCCCCGACAGTTCGTCGACCCCCGCGTGTTCTGCGATGTGGACACCAACAAGATCGACGGCTTCTCCTACGGCGTCCGGACCGCCGCCGGATCCATCAAGACCTTCGATTTCCGGGGCGAGGTCAAGGCGTTCCTCATCGACCGCCACGGCCTGACCTCGGCCGACGCCGACGAGGTGCTCCGCGATCGCCAGGAGGCCGCCCGCCGCCGAGACGCCGACATGGACGCCGCGCCGTTNAAAAGGCCCCCCCGCCGCTGTGACCGGCGGGGCGCCTTGTGACACCTGAAAGGCGCCAACCGTGAACGATGGTCCCACCGCCCGCCAGGAGGCGGCAATGCCCAAGCCCTCGAGCAAGGTCCGGCGCCTGGCCGCGGCCGCCGCCGACGCCCAGGCCCTCACCGACGAACAGCGCGCCCTGCTCACCCAAGCCGACCGCGACCCGGGCGTGGTGGCCGCGGCCCGCCGCAGCGCCACCCGCGCCGCCCGCACCCGCGTGAACACCCGCGCCCGCCTGAGCAACACCGCCTACACCGCACTGGCCGACCGCGCCGCTTCGGCCGGCACCGACCTGGCCTACGCCCTGCGCGCCCGGTCGGCCGAAGCCGCCCCCAGGGCGGTCACCGTCCTCTCGCGGGTCGGGCTGTGGGGTCCGGTGGCGATGCTGGCCATGAGCCTGCTGCTGTCCGCAGGATCCGGCTACGGCATCGCGATGCTGGCCAGAGCCGCCGGAGGCGCCGCGGCCACCGGCTTCATCGTCGAGCTGGGCGGCTCGGTCATCTCCACGGCCACCATCACCACCATCGGCCTGGTGGCCCGCTACAGCGCCTCGGGGTATGCGATCGCCACCCGCACCCGGGGCCGCAAGCTGCTGGTCGCCGCCCTGATCGCCGGGCCGCTGCTGATGAGCGTGGGGCTGAACCTGCTCGGGCTGGCCTTCGGGTTCTCCCTGGCCAGCGTCATCACCGCGCTGTGCGCGGTCGGGGCGGCCGGCACCGCGCTGGCCGCGCACGCCATCACGGTCATGACCTCCGAGGCCCGCACCGAGCGGGCCGACCAGATCGGCGAGCAGGACGCCGCCGACCTGCTTCGAGTGGCCACTGACACCGCGGCCCTGGACCGGCTGGTCGAGGCCCCGACCCTGCCCGCGCCCGCGGCGCCCGCGGTCAGCAGCCCGGCTCCTACGGATGCCGAGCTGGTGGGCACGGCCCTGCTGGGCAGCCTCGCCGACGGGGACCGCGAGCAGCTCGCGGGCCTCATCGCCGGTGACGAGGCGCTGCTGGACAAGGTGATGGCCGCCATTGCCCGGGTGCCCGAGTCCCCGGCCGAGTGGGGTGGCGGGACTGGCGGAACTGGCCCTGAGCAGGAAGGACAGCCTGCCGGGATCGCGGCCGCCACCCCGGGTGGCGGCACTGGCCCCATGCCCCCTGACCTGCACGGACACCCCGGGGACGACCCGGA
>NZ_ANAD01000194.1 GCF_000341245.1 Nocardiopsis halophila DSM 44494 | reverse complement strand
CACCCCCCCCCGCCGCACCTGCAGGCCCGCGCCGCACAGGGCGCCTCCACCCGCCAGGCGGTCCTGGACTACATCACCGCCCACGGCCCCGGGGTGTCGACCAACCAGATCGCCGCCGACCTGGGCAAGGCCCGCTCGACGGTGCGCGAGCACCGCGACCGGCTGCACCAGGAAGGCCACCAGGTCTACGAGAACTGAGAACCCGCCCCACCGGGGCNCCCCCCCCCCCCCGGGGCCCCCCGCCGCCGGCGGGCGCCCCTCCTCGCTCCGAGGGCGAGCACCCCGCCCCGGCCCCAGCAGTCGGGGCGGGGTCCCCGCCACCCGGAGCGGCGTCGAGCAGGCGACGCGCGGCAACCCCCAAAGGGCTGCCCGCGAACCGGCCCGACCCGCTGTCCCCACCCGCCCGCCCCCTCGGGAGGCCTATGGATCCGCCCTGACCACGACCGCACCGATCGACCACCTACGCCGCCCCGGCCCGCCACGGGCCGGGGCGGCCCTGTTCCGCCTGCCACGAGATCGCCTTCGAAAGGAAGACCGCCTTGTCGACGCCCACCATCGCCGCGCCCGTTCGCCGCCTGTACAACCGCCAGGCCGAAAGCTGGGTCACCGCCTGGCCCGCCTACAACGAGTACGCCGCCTGCCCCCGGTGCCAGTCCTTCGAGTGGCTGCAGCTGCACTGGGTCGAAGGCGAGGAGGACCGCTCGCTGTTCTCCTGCGAGTGCGGCGCCACCTGGCACGATGCGAACTGGTCGACCCCCGCCTCGATGCGGCTCGTGCTCGCCCACTGCGGTCAGGGCACTGACCGCGAAGGGGTCGACCCCGACCTGCCGGCCGAGGTGCGGGCGCTGGTCGAGGACCGGCCCCGCGGCCGGAGGTGATCCCGGCCTACCGGTGGGGCTTCGCCCCACCGGAACTGGCCACTCGTACCCAGTTGCGATCCGAGGGCCTTCGCCCCGGAGGGCAGGACCCGGTTGCCGAGCTGGTGTGGCGCTCGCGCCGGGCCCGCGGCGGCTACCGCAGTGCTCTGCTCTACGAGCGGCGCCTGGCCCTTCCGGTGCGGCCCATGACGCCCGCGCGTGAGCGGGCGCTGGCCCGTGCGCTGCTGGCCCGCCACACCTGCAAGCAGTGCGGGTGGGTGTTCGAGTACTGCCTTCCCACGAGTACCGGCGGGCTGTGCCAGCCCTGCGAGCGGGCCGACGTCGACCGTGTGCTCTGCGAAGTGGGGTGGGCGGTATGACCGGCGGCTGCGCCCCGCGTATCGAGCGCACCGGCGGCTTCACCGACCGCGGCGAAGAGGCCTACTTCGCCCGCCTGGCCTGCGCCTGCGGCGCCACCGGCGAGTGGCGCGTGGGCTACTTCGGCGCTGATGAGGACCTGAACGAACACCGGCGCACCGGTCCTCAACGGCTGGAACAGCAGCCCTTGTTCTGACCTCCACGCCGCGCGCCACCCCGCCGGGCCGGAAGTCCCGGCGTCCCCTGCTCTGAGAGGAGAACTCGTCATGATCCGCGGTTTCTTCGCCCGCATCATCCCGATCGTCTTCGTCGCTGTGCTGCTCCTGTGGCTCTTCCGAGCGCCTGAGAGCGTCGCCGGACTGCTCGTCGCCGCGGTGGGGCTGGTGACCGAAGGGGCCGACGCCCTGGGGCGTTTCACCACCGCTGTGACCCCTGCGCTGGAGGGGCTGCTCTGAATCCGGCCTGACGGCCTTGGTAGCGGCCCGGCCGCCACGTCCTGGCGCCGGGCCCTCTCCCGTGGAGGTGCACATGGACACCGAGACCACCGAGGTCGCCACGCGACCCGAACCTCCCTCAGCCGATCCCGCGCCCGCAGACGACGCCCCGCAGGCCCCGGCCAAGGCCGCCCCCGAGACGCCCTCCGGAGAGGTAGCCGGGCCGCCGCCTCTCCCCCCGCTGCTGGAGATCGGCGCCTCCAACGCCGCCACGATCGGGGCGGGCGCCTGGGCCGTGGGCGGGCCGGTGGGCCTGGCGGTCGCCGCCGGGGCCGCTGGGGCCGGGACGGCCGCCTACCTGGCCAAACGTCGACGGGCCGCCAAGACCGCCGCAGCCCAGCAGGGCGGCCAATCAGCCGCTGGCAAAGGCGTCCTGCGCCGCGGCCGCGCCGCCGGGATCGGGGGCGCCACGGGACGTGCCGGACGTCTGGGCGGACTGCCGGGGGCACGCTCGGGCAAGGGCGGCTCCCGGGCCGGGGCGCCGGGACGCACGAGCGGCAAGGGCAACAACCCAAGTGGGGGCAGAACTGGCACCGCCTTCGGATCCACTTCTAAGAACGGTGCCGCCAGGGGGCTTCTCGGAGGGGCGGCCGGTGGCCGCACCCCAGGCACCCACCGCAAGCCCGGCTCGGGCGGTCTGCTCGGTGGCCGTGGACACGGTGCCGCCGACGGCCGCAAAGGCGGTCCATCTTCGTCGACGGGCTGGGGTGGCCTGTCTCCGCGTTCCAAGGCTGGATCTTCGGCTGGACGTGGCCGGAGCGGAGGCGGGGGCGGCCTGTTCGGCCGACGACGCGGACAAGGCGGGTCGTCCGGCCCCGGAGGGGGCGGCGGTCTGGCCCCGCGCAGCGGCACCCGAAACCTGCGGGGTCGGACCGGGCGAAGGCTGAGCGGAAAGGGCCTGCTACGACGCCCGTTCAGTGGCCGCTCCCGGCCTTTCAGGCCGCGTGGTGGCCGATTCCCTGCCGGTAGTCGCTGGAGGACGAGCGGACTTCTGGGACGTACTGCGGCCCGTGCCTGGCGCTCCAGTCCATCGATGGCCGCGCGGAGGCACCTGCACCGAACCTGGCGCCGCACCCGGCCGCGCCGCCAGCGCGTCGCCGCCTACCTGCGTCGGCGTGTGTGGGCACTTCAGGCCCGCGCCTGGGGCTATCGGGCGAAGTCGTGGCTGTCGGCGCTGTGGGAGCGCTGGACCGGCCGAGTCCGCAACGACACCCGGTACGGGCATGTCCGCGGTGCACAGCTGGCAGTGGCCGCGGCCGCGGTCGCCGGTATGGGCGCTCGTCCCCGCCGCTCCGAGCCTCGCGTCCTCATCGGGCGCGTGATCGGGACCAACGCCCCGTCCCCCGAGGACGGGCCCATTGCGGCCATCGGCCGAGGGCTTATGGCCATCACCATCGGAGACACCGAGGAGGAACCTGTGGCTGCACCTGTGCAGCGGGTCCGTGACGCGGCTGAAGAGCTGAAGGACGCCCTGAGCGAGTTCGGGAACATCGGGATGCTCGACTACGAGAAGGGGCTCAAGGAGCTCCCGTCGCTGTTCGAGAAATTGGCCCAAGGGCTGGACCAGATGGCCCACCGCGCCGAGGACGAGGAGCCGATCGACAGCTCGGTGATCGAGTTCTTCGACCAGATCTCCCAGGCGAGCAGGGGTGCGAGCGATGTCGCCGACGAAATGCCGGGCCTGTTCCGCGCCGCGCACGAGGCTGAGCTGGAGCGCCTGGAGAACCCCAGGCCGCACGAAGAGAAGTGGGACGTGAGCAGGCAGGACGACTAGGCATCCAGGTCAGCTGAGGGCGGGGACGGGGAGGCTCCCCGCCCTTGTCCATGCGACGACTGCGACGAGGGCCAGGAGGAAGCCGTGGCGGACGGGAAGAAGAAGTCGAAGAAGCAGAGCAAGATCAACTGGTCCCACGAGCAGGGCCCGCTCCTCGGTGCCGCCAATGCCGCGTCCGCGGCCATGGCGGTCGCCGCGGTCGGCTCGCTGCCCGAGGTCGGCATGGAGTGGTGGGTACCGGCCGCCGCCGGGGCGGTGGCGACTACCGCCTCAGTGGCTCGCGGCTCCGGTGAACAGCCGCTGCTCTCCCGCCTGTACCGGGGCGGGCGGTGGGCGGGTTTCGCCGCGTGGACCGCCTATGCCTTGGCCAGCGGCGGCCCCTGGGACGTTGCCGCGATGTCCTCGCTGGGCATCGGGGCCATCACCGCCGGTGTCCTCCAGCCGGTCAGCCGAAGCTTCGAGATCGCGGCCGAGGACCGCCGGGCGGCCGAAGGCGAGATCAAGCGGCGGGCCGGGATCGCCGGTGAGTGGGAGGCCCGCATCAACAGGATCTGCCGCTTCTCCCGCCCCGGAGTCGAGGTCAGCGACCTGGTCGAGTGGAAGATGCCCGACCCCAATAACCCGGGGGCCACTCGCAAGACCGGCATGAGCATCGTGGTGGACCTTCCCGCCGGCCAGTCGAGCTGGAAGACGATTGCGGCCAAGGCCGAGGCGCTGGCCGCGGACGCGGACCTGCCCGACGGGTGCGGCATCGAGGTCGCCTCCCACGGCTCCAGGCGGCGCGTGCTGATGCTGGTGTCCACGGTCGACGCCCTGGCCGACGACATCCCCGCCGGGGACGACTACAGCCCCCTGTCGATCTACGACGACCTTCCCACCTGCATGCACCGCGACGGCTCCTACGGCGGCATCAACCTCAAGTGGCAGGCCGGGGTGCTGATCGGCGCCACCGGGTCGGGCAAGTCCGCCCACCTGAGCCTGATCATGCGCCAGCTGCTGCGCTGCAAGGACGTGATCGTCATGGGCATTGACTTCAACGGCGGCAAGGCCTTCCGCCCGTTCCTCAAGCCGTGGCTCGAGGGGCGCGCATCCCGGCCCGCCATCGACTGGGTCGCCACCACGCCCAAGGAAGCCGAGCTGATGCTCGACTTCCTGCTCGGGGCGATCCCCGTCCGGTCCTCGGGCTATGCCGCTCTCATGGCACAGGCCAACGACGACAAGGTCCCCGCGACCCCGTCCGTTCCCCACATTCAAGTGATCACAGACGAGGCCGCCGATCTGCCCCGCAACATCAAGGGCAAGCTCGTGGAGCTGTCCAACCGGTCCCGCGGTGTCAGCATCCGCATGCTGACCTGCGCCCTGCGTGCGGTATCCGGAGGCGGTGACCAGCTCCCCAAGGAACTGATCGCCCAGGCTGCGGTCAGGGTCGCGATGCGCGTCAACGAGGACACCGAGCTTCAGCGCCTCTATGGCTACTCC
Organism: Nocardiopsis halophila DSM 44494; assembly: GCF_000341245.1. Lineage (GTDB taxonomy): Bacteria > Actinomycetota > Actinomycetes > Streptosporangiales > Streptosporangiaceae > Nocardiopsis_A > Nocardiopsis_A halophila. The sequence continues at coordinate 10,547 of NZ_ANAD01000194.1, read as the reverse complement.
CGGGGCCTGCCCAAGGCCGACGAGATGCACGCCGCCGGATACGGGCTGCTGCAGGCCGATCCTGCCCGGCTCCCCAGGCTGATGAAAGGTCTGCTGGTCAAACCCGAAGACAGCTACCAAGCAGCGCTGGCCACCGACGACCGGCGTCCGGTGATGGACGAGATCACCGTGAACGTCAACCGCGAGGCCTACGAAGAGCGCTGGGACCGAGCTCGGGACTGGCTCGGTGTGGACACGCTGCCGGCCATCCGTTCCGCCCCTTCCTCGTCCCAGGAGTCTGGTGAAGGCAGCGGCACCGCCGTCAAGGAACGCGAGCGCATCGACCTGAACTCCTTGGACCTCAAGGACGCGGCCGCGCGTGCCCGCGCAAAGCGGCGGGAACTGGAGGAGCGCAATCGCGCCCGCCGCGGCGAACCGGCGAAGGACGAGTTCGACGCCATCATCGCCGCCTCCTTCGACGCCGACCCCGACCCGCTGCCCACCGAAGACCACGGGGAGGTTCCCGAGCTGCTGAAGGTGGCCCTCCGGCTGTGCGGGGACGGCGACCGGGTCCACTACAAGGCCGTGGCCGCCGAGGCGGGCCTGGAGGCCGAGGACGTGCGCGAGCTGCTCCGGCTCATCGACATCGAGCCCTTCGACAACTCCTTCCGGTGGAACGGCACCAAGGCCCGCGGCTACTTCCGGGACCAGCTGGAGGACGCGGCCGCCCGGATCCGCCGCGGCGAACTCGCCGTCCCGCCTGAGCTTCGCGACGCAATGTAACCACGCACCCGGAACGAACCATCCGTTCCGCCCCGGAACAACCCCTGTTCCGGGGCGGAACGCGTTCCGGGGTGGAACAGCACGCGTTCCACTCACGACCTGCACTGTTCCGGCGGAACGAGCGAAAGGCGTTCCAGGGGAGCCCCCTGGCCGGCGCCCCACGGGGGCGGGATGCGGCCCCTTCCCACCCGCCCGTTCCACCGGAACACCGCACGCGCCTATCGACCACTCACTGTGACCAAAGGATCCGCCATCGATCCCGAGACAGCCCGTCTTCTCGGCTCGGGCGGGACGGCCCTGGCGTGCCTGCTGATGGCCGCCGCGGCCGACCACCGGGCTACCGACCCCGAAACCGAAGAGTTCGCCGGGCCCGCCCCAGTGATCGGAGGGCTGACCGGCATCGCCGTCGCCATGGCTGCCATCGCCCTACTCACCTGAGAGCAGAAAGGAACCACTCATGCCTTCGTTCTGCTGCGGAACCAGCGTCGGTGGACGAGTGCGCCGCACCTCCACCAACGGGCAGGAAGAGTTCGCGATCCTCTACCGGGCATGGTGGCCTATCGGGGCCGCCTTCCTCGCTGGACACGGCAAGGACAAGGACCAGGCCACCTTCCGCATCGCGGTCTGCGAGGAGGCCGACGAGGAGCTGGGCCTGAAGGTCCTAGAGGCCACCAAGGTCGTGACCGTCCACCTGCCCAACCTGTGCTCGGCGCCCCCGACCGACGCCTTCGCCTCACCGGGGCACCTGTGGACCGTCTTCGACCTGGAAGTCGCCCCCGACGCCCGCCTTCTCCCCGACCCCGAGGAGACCCGCGGCGCCGAATGGGTGACCGGCGACCGGCTCAAGGAGATGGCCGCGGCGACCATCGCCTTCGCCCACACCGGCCACCCCGCCGACGAGCAGCCGTCCGATTCCCTGGAAGCGGTCTGGGTGGAGCTGTGCCACCGGCTCGGCGACATCACGGTCTCCGACACCGACCGGGCCGCCGTGCGCCGCCTCTACAGCTCCCCGCCGCCGGAGTACTACCGCGGCGGCCGCCCTGCATCGAGCCGCTGAGCCTGGGAGGAACGATGCCGATCCAACCGGCTACCTGCTACCAGGTGACCTGCTTCAGGTGCGGGGCCGCGATGACCGACGACTACACCACCTTCGACGCCAGCTTCATCCACTTCGCCAGCTGCCAAGAGGCCATCGACGCACTCGCCGACGGCGAGTTCGGGTGGGGCCTCGCCGGCTCCGATGGCGAGCAGCCCTATTGCCCCGCCTGCCTTCAGCACTTCCGGGCCGCCCGGACCGCCCAGTGCGCCGCGCGCCTCACCGCCGACCCCATGCCGTTCTGAGTCCCTGTGGTTCGGGGCGGACCAGGTTCGGTCCGCCCCTGAACCACCCCGCCCCCGGGGTTCTTCGAGACGAAACGGAGTACGCCTTGCCTTCGATGACCGACCTGTTCTGCGGCGGCGGTGGTTCCGCGACCGGCGCTGCCGCCGTGCCCGGTGTCCAGGTGCGCCTGGCCCTGAACCACTCCCGCGACGCCGTGGACACCCACGAGGCCAACCACCCCCGAACCCTGCACGACTGCGCCGACATCTCCCAGGTCGACCCGCGCAAGTACCCCCGCACCGACATCCTGTGGGCCAGCCCCGAGTGCACGAACTACTCCAACGCCAAGGGAGTCGAGCGCGACCACGGTGAATGGGACGGCGGCCTGTGGGCCGCCGACGGCACCGACGAGGCCGCCATCCGCTCGCGGGCCACCATGTGGGACGTCCCGCGTTTCGCCGAAGCCCACGCCTACCGGGCCATCATCGTGGAGAACGTCGTGGAGAACCGCTGGTGGGGCCCCAAGCACCGCCCCGGCGCGGTCTACGAGGCCTGGGTGAACACCATGCGCGCCTGGGGGTACGAACACCGCGCGGTGTATTTGAACTCGATGTTCGCCCAGGGGCTCGGCGACGGCGCCCCGCAGAGCAGGGACCGCAAGTTCGACATCTTCTGGCCCGAGGGCGAGCGCGCCCCCGACCTGGACAAGTGGACCCGCCCCTGGGCCCTGTGCCCCCGGCACGGGCGCGTGCAGGCCCTGCAGGGGTGGAAGAGCACCAAGAAGTGCCACCCGCTGCGGCCCTGGGGGCGCTACGGGGCCAACCGCCAGTACGTGTGGCGCTGCCCGCGCACCGAGTGCCGCAACCACATCGTCGAACCCGACGTGCGGCCCGCCTCGCAGGTCATCGACTGGGAGCTTCCCGCACCCACGATCGGCGAGCGCACCGGCGAGGACGCCCTCAAGCCCGCCACCCTGCGCCGCATCAAGGCCGGGCTGGACGAGTTCGGCCGCCCCTACCTGGTGCCCATGGAGGGCCGCGACGGCAAGAAGGCCCTTCCGCTCGAGCAGCCGATGCGCACGTGTTCCACCCGGAACGAGACCGCGATCGCGATCCCGCCCTACATGGTCGAGCTGCGCGGCGGGGCCTCCTCGCACCGGGCCATCACCGCCCCGCTGTCGGCGGTCACGGCCGGCGGCCTGCACCACGGCGTGGTCTCGGCCCCGGACATGGTGCTGCCCTACTACTCGACCAGCGCCGCCCGCCCCGCCGACCGGACCCTGGGGGCCGTGACCACCGTGGAGGGCCACGCCGCCGTCTACGGCCGCACGATCAGCGACATCAGCGAGCTGCCCTTCCGCATGCTCGAGCCGCACGAGTACCAGGCCGCGATGGACTTCCCGTCCACCTACGTGCTCACCCCGCCCGACAAGCGCACCCGTGTGCGCCTGCTCGGCAACGCCGTCACCCCTTGCGCCGCCCGGGACCTGCTCGCGGCGGTGACCGAGTCCATCACCGGCGAAGAGATCGCTCCCGTTTCCGCCTACGCCCAAGCAGCCTGAGACCGACGACGAAGAAGGGCCCTAGCCCGTGTCCGACTGGCACCTGTCCCCGATGCTCGCCTTCGATATCGAGAGCACGGGCGTCGACTTCGACACCGACCGCATCGTCACCGCCGCCCTGATCCGCATCGACCCGGCGGCCGGCACCTCCGAGGCCACGACCTGGCTGGCCGACCCGGGCATCGAGATCCCCCAGGGCGCCACCGACGTCCACGGCATCACCACCGCCCACGCCCGCGAGCACGGCCGCCCGGCCCACGAGGTCACAGACGAGGTCGCCAACCAGATCGCCGCCGCGATCGACGACGGCGTCCCGCTGGTCGCCTTCAACGCCGCTTACGACTTCACGCTGCTCGACCGCGAGCTGGCCCGGCACCGGACCGGAGTGGACTTCGGAGGAAAGCTCCGCGTGATCGACCCGCACGTCATCGACAAGCAGGTCGACCGCTACCGCCGCGGATCCCGCCGCCTGGCGGACGTGTGCGCCCACTACAACATCGCGCTGTCCCAGGAGGCCGCACACGGCTGCGAGGCCGACGCCCTGGCCACCGCCCGGCTGGCCTGGCGCCTCGGGTCCACACAGCCCCATCTGGCCGCCATGGGCATCGACGAACTGCACGACGCCCAACGCGCCTGGAGGGCCGAGCAGGCCGCATCGTTGGAGGCCTACCTGCGGCGCACCAAGAACCCGCGCGAGGTCGTCGACCGCGCCTGGCCGATCATCCCGGCCACCAGCACCTGACCCGCCGACAGATCACCGCCAGATCCGCTGTCACGCCCTTCCCCTCGGAAGGGCTTTCTTCTTGCGATGGCACCCAACGGCACTCGAAGCGGCCGCCCCGCCCACCGGGGCGGCCGCTCGCATGCCCACCCGCCGATCCGCCTGGCGGTGACCAACAGCCCCGCGGCCCGCCCCGCGGATAGGAAGGACCACCCCGTGTCTCTCGCGCTCGTCCCCGAGCCTGAAGAGCAGCATCCCCACAAGAGCGGGACCGACCAGGAGCCCCCGCACGATATCCACGCCGAGCAGAGCACGCTCGGCGGGATGATGCTCTCCAAGGACGCGATCGTCGAAGTCGTCGAGATCGCCGGTTCCGGCGACTTCTACCGGCCGGCCCACCAGATGATCTTCGATGCCGTGGTCAAACTGCACGGCGACGGGGCCCCGACCGACGCGCTCGCGGTCCACAACGAGCTGGCCAAGCGCGGGCAGGCCAAGCAGGTCGGCGGTGCGCCCTACCTGCACACCCTCACCGAGGCCATCCCGACAGCGGCCAACGCGGGCTACTACGCGCGCATCGTCGCCGAAGCCGCCGTCTACCGGCGCCTGGTAGAGGCCGGGACCCACATCGCCCAGCTGGGCTATGCCGCAGAAGGGGACGCCGGCGAGGCGGCGGCGCAGGCCGAGGAGGCGCTGCGCCAGGCGCGCGAGGCCAAAGGCGTCTGGAGCGAGCCGACCCCGCTGGACGCGGTCTCCGGCCAGCTGCCCGAGTTCCCCATCGAGGCGCTCCCGTCCTGGGTGGGGCTGTACGCAGCGGCGGTCTCGGACCTGACACAGACCCCGGCCGATCTGGCCGGGTGCCTGTCCCTGGCTGCGCTGTCTACAGCTGCCTCGGGCCGGATCCACGTGGACACCGGTACATGGACCGAACCGGCCTGCCTGTACACCGTGACCGCCCTGCCGCCGGCTTCCCGGAAGTCGGCGGTGTTCGCCCACATCAACAGCCCGCTGTTCCATGCCGAGCAGAAGCTGGTGGAGCAGGCCGAGCCCGAGATCCGGGATGCGCTTCTGCAGCGCCGCGTTGCCCAGGCCCAGGCCGAGGAGGCCGCGCAGAAGGCCGAGAAGGAAGGGGGCAGCCCCCAGGCCATGGTCGAGGCCCGCGAGGCGGCCGACCGCGCCTCCGAGCTCGAGGTGCCCGCGGTCCCCAAGCTGATCGCCTCCGACATCACCCCGGAGAACCTCGCGCACCGCCTTGCCGAGCAGGACGGTCGCCTGGCGCTGCTGGCGCCCGAGGGCGGGTTCTTCGGCAACCTGGCCGGCCGCTACTCGGGCATGCCCAACCTGGACACCTTCCTCAACGCCCACGCCGGAGAGCAAATCCGCGTCGACCGGCAGGGGCGCGAGCCCGACTACATCGACGCCCCTGCGCTCACGATCGGGATCGCGCTCCAGCCCGAGGCGCTCAACGAGATCTTCTCCACGCCCGGCGGCCGCGGCCGCGGGGTGTTCGCGCGGATCCTGTACTCGCTGCCGCCCGACAACATCGGCCACCGCTCCTCCAAGAACGCGGCCCCCATCCCGGCCGAGGTCGAGGAGGAGTACCGGCACCTGCTGAAGACGATGCTCTTCAGCCTGCGCAACCTGCCCGAACCGATGACCCTGACCTTCACCGATCAGGCACGCCAGCGGCTGATGGTGCTCATGGACGAGGTCGTCGAGCCGCAGCTGCGCAGCGACGGGCGCATGGGCCAGATGCGCGACTGGGGCGGCAAGCTCGTCGGAGCCGTCGTCCGGATCGCCGCCCTGCTCCACGTGGCCGAGCACCTCGCCGACGGGTGGGGCGCCCCGATCACTCTGGAGACCCTCGCCGCGGCCGAGAAGCTCGGTGAGTACTACACCGAGCACGCGCTGGCGGTCTTCGGCCTGATGGGCGCCGACCCCGTGCACAACGCGGCCCGCAAGGTCCTGGACTGGCTCGAGGCGAACCCGCGCCGCCAGGTCACCCACCGCGACCTCTACAACGGCGTGCGCTGCCGGGACATCCCCAAGTCCTCCGACCTGGAGGCCCCGGTCGGCATGCTCATCGACCTGGGATGGCTCCGCCTGGCACCGCCGCCGGCCGAGAAGAAGCGCGGCCGCCCCAGCAAGACCTACCTGGTCCACCCCAAGCTCCGACAGAAGGAGGAGAACCCTGCCTGAAGAGCACGAACACCGAAACGGAGCGGCCCCGGGCCCAACTCGCCAAAGCCCAGCCCGAGGCCACCGAACCACCCCCGAAAAGAAGGAGGAGGCACCTCCCACTATGAAGCACCCTCCGTCCCGCCGTCTCCGGCTGGTCAAGATCCGACTGTCCGGTGCTCCGGAGGACATCGAACAGGTCGTCGAACTGATCCGGTCGCACCTTCCCGCCAGCGAGCCCTCCAGGCCTTACCCGAACCGTCGTGACCCTGCCACCGTCCGCGTGTATCTGGAGGTCAGCCCCGAATGAGCCCAGTCACCCGACAGAAGCAGCGCTCCCAAGCGGCCGACTTCGAGTCTCTCTGGACCATCGATCAGGTGTCCGCCTTCCTGGGGCTTCCCAAGAAGACGCTCTACCAGTGGAGGCACAAGGGGTACGGCCCTCGCTCACACCGGGTGGGCAAGCACGTCCGCTACTTCCCCGAAGAGGTCCGTAGCTGGGTGGAGGCGCAGGGCTGATGGCACACGTCAAGGACCTGTGGTGGAAGACAGTAAAGGGCCCGGACGACGAACCGATCCAGGTGAAGACCGCCCGCTTCGGCAAGGGCAAACGGTGGCTCGCCGTGTGGCACGACCAGTACGGGCAGGAGAAGAGCAAGGCCTTCAAGACGAAGGACCCGGCCACGAGGCACGCCAACGCCATGGAGACGGACGTGGCGCGGGGCGAGTACATCGACCCGAAAGCCGGGGACAGGCTCTTCGGGGACTTCGCGAAGAGCTGGTTCAACACCGTCACCGTGGATCCGTCGAGCGAGATCCGATACGAGAGCGTCTACCGGCTGCACGTGGGACCGCGCTTCGACAAGCGCAAGGTCAAGGCAATCCGGCCCTCTGAGATCCAGGCATGCCTCAAGGAGCTCGAGGAGGCCTTCAGCTCATCCCTGGCCGCTACGGCGCTGCTGGTGATCCGCGGGGTCTTGGAGCTCGCGGAAGCTGACGAGGCGATCAAGAAGAACCCGGTGAAGTCGAAGATCGTCCGGCAACCGAAGTGGCAGGGCCGCGACGTCAAGGTGTGGAGCGACGCCCAGGTGTCGGACATCGTCAGCGACCACCCGGCGCCACTCCTGCCGATGCCGGTGATCGCCGCGGGCTGCGGCATGCGGCAGGCCGAGATCTTCGGCCTCGCGCTCGAAGACCTGGACTTCCGAGAGTCCGTCATCCGGGTGAACCGCCAGATCAAGAAGCTGGGGAAGGACCACGTCTTCGCCCTGCCCAAGAACGACAAGACCCGCACCGTGCCGATGCCGGCCAACGTCGCGACCGTCCTGAGGCAGCACATTCGGCAGTACCCGCCGCAGGACTACACGCTGCCGTGGGAGAAGGTCGACGGAGAGCCCCACACGGTGCGGTTGCTCTTCCGCTGGCCCGCCGACGACCAGCACGTACGGGCGCGCAACTACAGCGAGACGATCTGGAAGCCGGCGATCGCCGCTGCGGGGATCATCCCGCCGCCCGCGACCGACAGTCGTGGGCGGAAGCGGTATGAGACGACCAGGAGGGAGGGGATGCATCAGCTACGCCACTGGTATGCCTCGGTTCAGCTCGATGCCATGGTCTCCGTCGTCGCGCTGGCGTCCTACCTCGGGCACGATCCGAAGGTGACCCTCTCGATCTACGGCCACATGCTCCCGAGCGCGGACGAGCGCTCCCGCAGTGCGATCGACAACCGCTTTGAAGGCTCCGGCCTCGTTCCTGACGGAACATAGACGGAACAGACCCGTTGGCACTCATTGGAGCGAGCGCCAAGCAAGCCCTGGTCGCCTGAGGCTCCCCGACCGGGGAGGCGCGGTGCGACCAGGGCTTTTTTGCTTCTGAGGACTTACTTCAGCAGCTGGCGGGCCATCACCATGCGCTGGATCTGGTTGGTGCCCTCGTAGATCTGGGTGATCTTGGCGTCGCGCATCATGCGCTCGACCGGGAAGTCCTTCACGTAGCCGGCGCCGCCGAGGAGCTGGACGGCGTCGGTGGTGATCTCCATGGCGGCGTCGGAGGCCTGGCACTTGGCGGCCGCGCCGAAGAAGGGCAGGTCGGCGTCGCCGCGCTCGGACTTGGCCGCCGCCGCGTAGACCATCTGGCGGGCGCTCTCCAGCTTCATCGCCATGTCGGCCAGCATGAACTGCACGCCCTGGAACTCGGCCACGGCCTTGCCGAACTGCTTGCGCTCCTTGACGTAGGCCACGGCGGCGTCCAGGGCCCCCTGGGCGATGCCGACGGCCTGGGCGCCGATGGTCACCCGGGTGTGGTCCAGGGTGCGCAGGGCGATCTTGAGGCCCTCGCCGACCCCGCTCGCGCGGCGCTCGTCGGGGATGCGCACGTCGTCGAAGAACAGCTCGCGGGTGGGGGAGCCCTTGATGCCGAGCTTGCGCTCGGGCTCGCCCAGGGTGAAGCCCGGGTCGTCCTCGTGCAGCACGAAGGCGGTGACGTTGCTGCCGCGCTTGCCCTCGGGGTCGGTCACCGCCATGACGGTGTAGTACTTGCTCACGCCCGCGTTGGTGATCCACGACTTCTGGCCGTTGACCACCCACGAGTCGCCGTCCCGGACGGCCTGGGTGCGCATGCTCGCGGTGTCGGAGCCGGCCTCGCGCTCGGACAGCCCGTAGGAGAACATCGCCTCCCCGCGCGCCACCTCCGGCAGGTAACGTCTCTTGACCTCCTCCGAGGCGCCCAGGATGAGCGGCATGGTGCCGAGCTTGTTCACCGCCGGGATGAGCGAGGAGGAGCCGCAGGCGCGCGCGACCTCCTCGATCACGATGCACGTGGCCAGCGCGTCGGCGCCGACGCCCTCGTACTCCTCGGCGATGTGCGGGGCGTGGAAGTCGGTCGCGCGCAGCGCGTCGTAGGCCTCCTGGGGGAAGGCGCTGTTCTCGTCGGCCGCGGCGGCGTGCGGCGCGATCTTGTCCTCGGCCACCGCGCGCACCGCGTCGCGCAGCTCCTCGTGTTCCTCGGCGGTGGTGAACAGGTCGAAGCTCATCGGCCCTCCCGGGGCTGGGTGTGGCACTGAGTGCCTGATACTGGCATTAAGTGACAGCGTACGTTATCGGGAGGAAGACGGAGGAGGGGCATGGCCGACGGCACGGGCAGGACCGGTACGGACGGCGGCGGGGGGCGCCCCGCCGGGCACGAGGTGGTCGCGGCCGCCGTGCGGCTCTTCGAGCGGCGCGGCTACGAGGCCACCACGATGGGCGACGTCGCCGAGGAGGCGGGGCTGAGCCGGCGCAGCCTCTTCCGGCGCTTCGGCACCAAGGACGACATCCTCTTCGCCGAGCACGAGGAGCTGTACGAGGGGGTGCGGCGGTTCCTGGACGCCGCCCCGGGCGACGACCCGGTGGCCACGGTGACCACCGCCGCGCGCATGGTCTTCCAGGGCTACGCCGCCGAACCGGACACCTCCGTGCGCCGCTTCCGCCTGGTCCGGGCGGTGCCGCGGCTGCGCGACCGGGAGATCGCGATGACCGCGCGCTACCAGTCCGCCTTCCGCCGGTACCTGGCCGGCGGGGAGCGGGACACCGAGCGCGCGCTGGCGGCCGAGGCCGTGGCGGCCTCGGTGATCGCCGCGCACAACCACGTGCTGCGCTCCTGGCTGCGCGAACCGGAGCACCCGGTCCCCTGGGACCGGTTCGACCGGGCGATGGCGTTCGTCACCGAGGGCCTGGCCGACGTGCTCCGCGGCGCGCCCGCGCGGCCGCGCGGCGGGGAGGAGGTCGTGGTGGCGGTCTATCCGGCCGGGACCTCTCCCGACGAGGTCGCGCGCCGGGTGCGCACAGCGCTCGATCCGGGCGATCCTCCCCCTGCGGTAGATTCGCGTGGGCGCATCTGACCAGCGCCGGAACGGACCTGCCGGAGGCAACGGGGAGGCGACACGGTGACCGCGACGACGCAGGGCGAAGGCGCCAGGACCGCTCAGGAGGTTGTGGCCGAGGCGGGTCGGCGGCGCACGTTCGCGG
>NZ_ANAD01000193.1 GCF_000341245.1 Nocardiopsis halophila DSM 44494 | reverse complement strand
CCCGGCAGGCAGGCCGGAGCGGGGTACCTGCCGCCCCGTCGCCGCCCATCTCCCCGCACTCCGGCGGGCCGGTGCCCGGCCGGGGCCCATGAGCGGGGTACCCGCCTGCGCCGCCGTCGCTGCTTGCCGCCGGTACCGCCGGGGCCCCGCCGCCCGGCTGGCAGCCGTGAGTGGGGCACCTGCCGTCCCGTCGTTGCCGCTGCTGTTGCCGGACCGCGAGGGGCCCGGCGGCCGACCGGAGGCCCCGGGGAACCGCCCGGCCCTGTCGTCGCTGCTCACTGCCCTGGCCATGTGCGGACCCGTCGGGCGCCGTGGATGTGGGCGGGGGTGGACCCGTTCGGCCGGGCCGCCGGTGCGGCGCCGCCATCGAGCCGTCCGGGTGGGAGGAGGTCGCTGCACCCGCGTCCGCCCCTTGACGGGGGTGCCTGTGCGCGATTCACTGGCCGACGACGATTACCGACCGGTTGGTATCCCCATGAGGTGGAGGCGGAAGTGAAGTCGTTGCGCGTGCACGGCCCCGGCGAGCCGAAGGACGTCCTGCGGGTGGAGGAGGTCGACCGTCCGGAGCCCGGGGAAGGCCAGGTCCTGGTCCGGGTGCGCTCCGCCGCGGTGAACTTCCCCGACGCGCTACTGTGCCGCGGCACCTACCAGATCAAGCCCGATCCCCCCTTCACTCCGGGCGTCGAGCTGTGCGGCGAGGTGGTCCAGGCCGGGCCCGGCGCGTCCGCCCCCGCCGAGGGCACGCGCGTGCTCGGCACCGCCTCCCTCCCCGACGGGGCCTTCGCCGAGTACGCCCTGATGCCCGCCGACGCGGTCTTCCCCGCCCCCGACGCCCTCACCGACGACGAGGCCGCCTCGCTGTTCATCGGCTACCAGACCGGCTGGTTCGCCCTCCACCGCCGTGCGGCCCTGCAGCCCGGCGAGACCGTGCTGGTGCACGCCGCCGCCGGCGGCGTGGGCAGCGCCGCCGTGCAGCTGGCCAAGGCCGCCGGGGCGCGGGTCATCGGCGTGGTCGGCGGGCCGGACAAGGCCCGGGTGGCCGCCGAGCTCGGCGCCGACGTCGTGGTCGACCGCCGCTCGCAGGACTTCGTCGAGGTCGTCAAGGCCGAGACCGCCGGGCGCGGCGCCGACGTCGTCTTCGACCCGGTCGGCGGCGACTCCTTCGCGCGCTCCACCAAGTGCATCGCCTTCGAGGGGCGGATCGTGATCATCGGGTTCGCCTCCGGGACCATCCCCGAACAGGCGCTCAACCACGTGCTGATCAAGAACTACTCGCTGCTGGGCCTGCACTGGGGCCTGTACCAGCGCCGCGCCCCCGAGCTCATCCCCCAGGCGCACGACCACCTCACCGAACTCGCCGGCAAGGGCCTGGTCAAGCCGCTGGTGAGCGAGCGGGTCGGGTTCGACGGGCTNTAAAGCCGCTGGTGAGCGAGCGGGTCGGGTTCGACGGGCTGGCCGACGGCGTGCAGCGGCTGGCCGACGGCGCGACCGTGGGCCGCCTGGTGTTCGCCCCCTCCGCCTGACCCCGACCGCTCCGCCCCCCACTCCGAGGAGTCCCCGTGCCCGGAACCTTCTCCGTCCCCGGAACCATCGCGGTCGTCACCGGCGCCGCCGGAGGCATCGGCCGCGCCGTGGCCGAACGGCTGCTCGCCGACGGCGCGGCCCGGGTCGTCGTCGCCGACCGGGACGGCGAGCGCGCCCGCGCCACCGCCGAGGAGCTCGGCCCCCGCGCGTCCTGGGAGGCGTTCGACGTCGCCGACGAGGGAGCCGTCGCCGCCGCCGTCAAGAGGATCTGGGACGGCGTCGGCCCCGTCGACCTGTGGTGCTCCAACGCGGGCGTCGGAGCGGGCGAGGGGCTGGGCGACGACGCCGACTGGGACCTGTCCTGGCGGGTGCACGTGATGGCGCACGTCTACGCGGCCCGCGCGCTCTTCCCGCGGATGGCCGGGCGCGGCGGCCACTTCCTGGTCACCGCCTCGGCGGCCGGGCTGCTGACCAACCTCGACACCGCCCCCTACACCGTCACCAAGCACGGCGCGGTGGCGCTCGCCGAGTGGCTGGCCATCCGCCACGGAGACGAGGGCATCGGGGTCTCGTGCCTGTGCCCGCAAGGCGTCAACACCGCCATGACCGCGGGCGACGGCTCATCGGCCTCCACCCGCCTGGGCGGGCAGTACCTGGAGCCGGAGGAGGTCGCCGATTGCGTCGCCGCGGCGCTGCGCGACGGGCGCTTCCTGATCCTGCCGCACCCCGAGGCCGCCGAGTTCGAGCGCCGCCGCGCGCAGGACCGGGACCGCTGGCTGAAGGGCATGCGCAAGGCCTGGGCCAAGCTCAAGGGCGCGTAAGCGGGCGTGAGGAGGGGCGGCCGACCAGGCTCGGAGCGTTGAGGGGGTCTCGCTGCAGCGGCTGCGGACGCGGCGGTGGTGCCCGCGGCCCGGTGTTCCTGCCGCCGCCGAAAGCTCCAGAACGCCGAAGGGTGAAGGGACACCGTGCTCTGGCTGGTGGGAGTGGGCCGGACCGGCCCGAAGACCCTGGCCTGCACGTGCCTGGTGCGTAATGTCGACGCCGTTCAGGGGGCACGTCCGCTGGG
>NZ_ANAD01000192.1 GCF_000341245.1 Nocardiopsis halophila DSM 44494 | reverse complement strand
GACGCGGCCGAAAGTTCCACCACTCCAGCGGACGCCGTCCGCTCAGGAGGGCCTCGGGACGCCCTAAGCGTGGTGTCCCGGAAGGCCGGAAACGCGGTCGGCGGCAGGTCCATCGGTCCGTCACGGCGCGGTGGGCGCGGCGAGGGTCTCATTGAGCATGGGGGCAGACTCCACTCCCACAACAGGATCCGGAGAACGTACCGGACCACCACACCTGAGGCGCCGGGGCAATGGGGGATGAGAACAGGACGCCCCCGGCCGTCGCCTCGCCCCCGCAGGCATTCCGCCCTTCGGACCCGACCCCCCGTGCGTCGGACGCCCGGCACGGGGAAGGACGGTCCCCGGAGGTGGTGCCCGTGATCGTGATCGGACTGTCCTCAGGAACCTCGGTGGACGGCATCGACGCCGCAGCGGCCGACCTCCGGCTGGAGGCGGGCGAGGTCCGCCTGCGGCCGCTCGGCCACCTGGCCGCCCCCTATCCGCCGGGCCTGCGCGCCGAGGTGCTGGCCGCGCTCCCGCCCGCCGCCACCACCCTGGAGCAGGTGTGCCGGATCGACACCGGCATCGGGCGCGCGTTCGCCGAGGCCGCCCGCGAGGCGGTGGACCGGCTCTGCCCGGGCGGCTCCGCCGACCTGGCGGTCTCCCACGGCCAGACGCTCTACCACTGGGTCGAGGACGGCCGGGTGCGCGGGTCGCTCCAGCTCGGCCAGCCCGCCTGGATCACCGAGGCCACCGGGCTTCCCGTGGTCTCCGACGTGCGCGCCGCCGACATCGCCGCCGGCGGCCAGGGGGCGCCGCTCGCCTCCCTCTTCGACGTGCTCTGGCTCTCCGGCCGCCAGGAGCCCGCCGCGGCCCTGAACATCGGAGGGATCGCCAACCTGACCGTGGTCGGGCCCGGGACGCCGCCGGTGGCCTTCGACACCGGCCCCGGCAACGCGCTCCTCGACGCGGCGGCCGGACTGGCGCCCGGTGAGGAGCGGATGGACGCCGACGGCGAGCGCGCGCTGCGCGGGCAGGTGGCCCCCGACCTTCTGGAGCGCCTCCTCGACGAGCCCTACTACGCCCGCGCCGCCCCGAAGACCACCGGCAAGGAGCTGTTCAGCACCGCCTACCTGGAGCGCGCGCTCGTCGGGACCGACGCCTCGTGGGACGACGTGTTCGCCACGCTGACCGACCTGACCGCCGTCACCGTCGCCGACGCCTGCAAGGCACACGGGGTGGGCGAGGTGCTGGTGTCCGGAGGCGGGGTGCGCAACCCGGCCCTGATGCGGGCCCTGCGCGCTGCGCTGGCGCCCGTCCCGGTGCGCGGGTCGGAGGCGCTGGGCGTGGACCCGGACGCCAAGGAGGCCTGCCTCTTCGCGCTCCTGGGCTTCCTGACCTGGCACGGGATCCCGTCCACGGTCCCTGCGTGCACCGGGGCGGCGCACCCGGTCCTGTCGGGCCGGGTCGGCCGCCCGCACCCTTGGGCCGAACTCCCCGCGCGGCTGCGGATCGACGGCTGAACCCGGTGTCCGGAACCTGTGCGTGCGGCGCCGGCCTGCGCGGTATTTCGGACCAGTGGTGGGGATTCGTCCGATCGGTGTACCTGATCATGGTTCATCGGTGACCATGTCCCTGTGCGCGGATCCGCCGGACCCGGGGGCAGGGCGGGCGCGGACGGACCGGCGTTCGGCGGGCGGGACGACGAGCTCGTCGCCCTGCTGTACCGGGAGTTCCGCGCCCCTCTGCTGAGGAACGTGCGCCTACTGACCGGCGGCGACGAGCAGTGGGCCGAGGACGTGTTCCAGGAGGCCGCGCTCCGCGCCTGGCGCCGTGCCGAGTACCTGAGCCGCGAGCGCGGCGAGCTGTGGGCGTGGATGATGACGGTGGCCCGGCGGATCGTCATCGACGACCGCCGCCAGCGCGGCACCCGCCCGGTCGAGGTCGAGGCCGACCGGGGGGAGGACCCGGTGGTGCCGGACGCCTCCGAGCCGACCCTGTCGGCCCTGGTGCTCGCGCAGGCGCTGCCCGCCTTGGCCGACCACCACCGCGAGGTGCTGGTCCTGACCTACCTGCGGGACCTGTCGGTGGGGGAGGTCGCCGAGGAGCTGGGGATCCCGCCGGGCACCGTGAAGTCCCGGCTGCACTACGGCCTGCGCGCGCTGCGCGAGGCGGTCGCCGACCAGGGGAGCGATGCGCCGGACCCTGCGGCGGCGGCCGATCTGCCCGACAGGTCCGGGGCGCCCGCCGGACCCGGGGGCCGGGGGGAGGGCGGGCCGGCGCGCCCGTCAGCCGAGTAGGTCCCAGCGGTTCCCGGAGATGTCGAGGAAGACTGCCACACGACCGTAGGGCTCGGTGCGCGGCTCGGAGACGAAGCGGACCCCGGCCTCGACCAGGCGCGCGTAGTCGCGGTCGAAGTCGTCCGCGCGAAGGAAGAAGCCGACGCGCCCGGCGGCCTGGTCGCCGATGGCGGCGGTCTGCTCCGGCCCGTCGGCCCGGGCCAGGAGCAGCCCGGTCGCGGCCCCCGGCGGGCGGACCACCACCCACCTCTTGGGGCGCCGCCCGACGCTGGTCAGCGCCGGGGAGTCCTCGACGAGCTCGAAGCCGAGGGTGTCGACGAAGAAGGCGATGGCCGGGTCGTAGTCCTCGACGATGAGGGAGACCAGATCCAGGTTCATCCCCCGAGCCTAAGGACCCGCCGGACAATACGCGCGGCCCCACCGGGGACCGGACACCACACCCTCGCCGGCGACCACGGAACCACGGAAAACCCCGGCACCGAGGCTCATGGAAGTCCCCCCGGTGCGCTCACCGGGTGCTGCCAGGGGGTGAGAGGCGCAGGGCCAGGGCCGGGCACATGTCGGCCGCCTTGGCGGCCTCGGCCTCGAAGCGGTCGGGGACGGTGATCTCCGGGGACTCCGGGTACCCGTGCCGGTCCAGCCGGATCAGTCCGGGCGCCAGGTGGGCGCACAGCCCGTGGGCGTCGCACCGCGACCAGTCCACCGCCAGCCGCGCCTGCGCCGCCGTTCCCCCGGGGAGCGGCAGCACCCCGTGCGCCCCCGGCCGGCACGATCCGGTGACGGCGTGCACCGCGATGTCGTCGCGGAAGGCCCCCAGCGCCGACACCGCCAGCCGCGCCGCGCCGTCGGGGTGCGCGCACGCCCCCCGGCCCGCCCCCACGGCCGCGGCCTCCGCGACCGCCTCGGGCGTCCCCTCGCCCTCGGCCAGGTCGGTGAAGGCGCGGGCCAGCCTGGGCAGCCCCCGCACGCACGGCCCGCACTGGCGGGCGTTCTCCTCGGCCAGGTAGCGCAGCACCCGCGCGGTCTCGGCGAGCGGGCAGGCGTCGGGGCCGAGGGGCAGCACGACCCCGGCCCCGAGCGCGCCGCCCCGCTGCTCCAGGCCCGCGCGCGAGAGCTCGGTCCCGGCGGCGTCCCGGGGCGCCAGCCATGCCCCGTGGTACCCGCCCACGAGCACCCCCCGCCCCGCTCCGGCCCCGCAGGCCTGGAGCACCTCGCCCAGCGGGGTGCCCAGCGGCGCCTCCACGACCGCGGGCGCCCCGGCGGCTCCGCCCACCGTCAGCAGCAGCGTCCCCGGCTCCCCGGGGGCCCCGACCACGCCGAACCGGTCCGCCCCCAGGGCGGCCAGCACCGCCAGCTGGGCGAAGGTCTCGGCGTTGGACAGCAGCGTGGGCAGCCCGTCCACGCCCGCGTCGCTGGCCCGGCCCTTCACCCCCGGCGGGATGGGGGTGCGCCCGTTGATGCCGCGGACCAGGGCGCCGCCCTCCCCCGACAGGAAGCGCTCGGGCAGGCGCACCACCCGGACCGCCGGCCCCGGCCCGCGCTCGGCGATCGCGTCCAGCAGCGACCGCTCGGCGGCGCCCTCGCCGGCGGTGCCCACCACCACCTCGGGCGCGTCCAGCGCGGACGCGGCCAGCTCCGCGCCGTCCAATACCAGGTGCGGGGCCAGCGCCAGCAGCGTGCGGTCCTTCAGGCTGCCCGGCTCGCCCTCGGCGGCGTTGACCACCACCCGGGTGCGGCCGCCGCGCCGGGCGACCGCCCGCAGCACCGCGGCGAGCTTGCGGGCGAGGGGGAAGTGCGCCCCGCCGCGCCCGCGCAGGTCGCCCAGGCCGGCCAGGGCCACCAGGTCGTCGGCGCGCAGCCGGGGCGGTTCGGGGTGCAGGGCGCGGTGGGCGGCCAGGGCCAGGCGGGCCCCGTCCTCCAGCCCGGCGGTGAGCCGGGCCGGGCCCAGCGTGCGGACCGCGGCCGGGGCGCTCACCGGCGCCCCTCGCGGATGGCGGCCCAGAACTCCAGGTCCTCGGCCAGGCCGTCGCCGTCCTCCGCCCTGTCCGGGCGCCGGGGGCGCGTCCGCCCCCGCTGCCGCGTCCACACGTCGTCCCCGTCGTCCCCGCCGGAGCGGACCACCCGCACCCGCCGCTCGGCGTCGGAGCGCCCCGGGTCCGGCCCGGCGGCCACCAGCAGCCGGGCGGCCAGGGCCAGCCCGACCGCGGCCAGGCACAGCCCGTAGCCCGCCACCACGAGGCCGGGGGGTTCGCGCCCGGCGGTGAGCCCGTGCACGATCGCCAGCGGCCAGCACAGGTAGGCGCTCACGTGTACGGCCCGCCACACCCGGGGCCGGCCCCCGCCGGCGAACCGCCGCCGGAGCAGGCCGGTGGCGACGATCGCCAGCAGCAGGTCGGTGGAGAGCGCGCCGAAGGCCACCGCCGCGTCGGCGCCGAACGGCAGCACCGCGTGGTGGACGGCGGCCCGGCCGAACGCCACCTGCAGGGCCACGTGGGCGATGAGGAACCCCACCGCGGCCACCGCCACGGAGCGGTGCACCGCCTGCAGCGCCACCCGGTGCCGCACCTGGAGCACGATCCGGTCGGTGGCGAGCAGCCCGCAGACGGTCGCGGCGGTCAGGCCGAGCAGGGCCAGCACCCCCGACATCGCCCACAGGAAATCCTGGAACGCGCGCATGAAATCCAATTGGCGCGGCGCGGCAAGGGCCACGATGGTGTTCGCTATAACTAGTCCGATTAGGAGGAATCCATGGGCGACCAATGGCCGCCGTCGGGTCTTGAGGGGGATGTCGATCGAGGTCAGAACCTGTTTGACGGATCGCAAGACGGTTCGTTCGGGCATTATGCGCCTCCGTCTGGCGTGGGTTGGTGGCAGAACATAGCACGCGTGTGGCGCACGTGGGGAGATTCAAGAAATTTGCCCGGGAGGTGAACCGGGGGCGGCCTGTGTGCGTATCTCTAAGCGATAACGCCCGTGAAACGGGTCGGCAACTGAACAGGGAATGACCGAGGAACCGGACGGAGGAGGAACGTGGAAGCACCTGGAAGTCTCAGCCTGGTCCTGGTCGGCGCGGCCGCGGCGGTGATCGCGGCAGGATGCGGCGGCCCGGACGAGGTCCCCGAGTACGACGCGGCCCCCGCGGACGAGGGCGGGGACGGGACGGAGGAGGCGTCCCCGGACGCGTCGCTGGCCGTGCGGGAAGGCACCGGTGTCGGCGACGTGGTGGCCGACGCGGACGGCTACACGCTCTACATGTACGCCCAGGACGTCTCCGATCCGCCGACCGCCACCTGCGCCGGGGACTGCGCCCGGCAGTGGCCGCCGGCGCTGGACGAGGGGGGCGCCCCGCCCGAGGGCATCGACGCCGACCTGGTCGGCAGTGTCGAACGGGACGACGGCGATGCCCAGCTCACCCTGGACGGGTGGCCGCTGTACCGGTACGCGGGCGACGTGGAGCCCGGCGACGTCAACGGCGAGGGCGCGGGCGGCCTCTGGTACGCCGTGGCCCCCGACGGCGGCAAGGCCGCGGAGGCCGGCGGCGGGGGCGGCGGCGAGGGCGCCCCGGCCGAGGAGTCCCCCGCCGAGGACCCCTCGTCGGACGGCGGCTACGACGCACCGGAGGGCGGCTACGACGACGGGGCCGGCGATGGCGACGGCGGATACGGGTACTGACCCCTCCGAGGGCCGCGGGCGCCGTCGCTTCAGGATCCGGTCGCTCTCCTCGCTCGGCGCCGTCGAGTTCGCCGGGGTGGCCGTCTTCCTGATCATCTCCACCCTCACGGTGTTCATGGTGGTCCCGCACGGGTCCATGACCGCCACCGGCGTCTTCTGGCGCGAGTGGGAGATGACCGACTACGGCCCGCTCGGCCCGGCCGACCGCAGCGCCCTCGCCAAGGTCCGCCAGGCCAACCTGTGGGAGATCCCCACCGGCCAGCAGGCCGAGGAGCGCGCCCGCAGCGACCGCGTCCGCGAGGTCGGCGGCACCCTGGCCGACGACCACATCCGCATGGACGAGCAGGTCCGCGACGTCGCCCGCAAGCTCGACGTGGAGCTGCCGACCATGCCCACCGGGCAGCAGCAGGACTGGATGGACGAACTCGCCGGACTCTCCGGCGACGCCTACGACCGCGCCGCGGTCAACCGGCTGCGCTACGCCCACGGAGAGGTGATCCAGGTGCTGGCCGAGGTCCGCGCCGGCACCCGCAACGACCTGGTGCGCTCCTTCGTCCAGCACGCCATGTTCATGGTGCTCAAGCACATCACGCTGCTGGAGGGCACCGGGCTGGTGGATTTCGAGCGGCTCCCCGAGCCGCCGCCGCCCGAGCGCCGCAGGGGCTGACCCCGCCGCGCGACCGTCACACCCCCACACGACGGAAGGTCTGACCGATGAACCACGACCCCCGCATGCCCGACCCCGGCCACCGGCGAAAACGCGCGAGCCGGCGAAGCGCCCGCCCGCGTGCTCTGCCCGTGCTGCTCGTCGTGCTCGCAGGCGCGGCCACCGCGGCCGCCCTCTTCACCGCCCCCTACGTCGTCGCGCCCGCGGCCACGACGGTCGGCGGGCAGTCGCACGGCGACGGCCAGGGCCGCGGAGGACAGGACGGCGCCGGCGGAGATGCGCCGGACCCGGCCGATCCGGACGGCGACGGCGTCCCCGGGGCGCCACCCGGCCCCGACGACTTCGTCGACATCCGCGACGTCCCCCCGGCCGACCCCGCTCCGCCGCCGGGTGCGTCCGGAGGCGCCGACGGCACCTTCCGCGCCGAGTGCGGCCGCAACGAGAACGGACTGTTCAACTCCGAGAACGTGATCGTGGCCCCGGGCGTCCCCAACGGCGCCCAGCACACCCACGACTACGTCGGCAACCAGGACATCGACCGGTTCACCGACGACGTCGCCGCCAACAACGCGATCCTCGCCCAGGGCGACACCAGCTGTGCCGGGGGCGACCGCTCCCTGCACTACTGGCCGGTGCTGCGCGACCTCACCCGGGAGGGGGCGGACGCCGACGCCCCGGGCGGCGGCGCCGACGGCAACTTCGGCCGCATCCTCACCCCCGTGAGCGCGGACATCGAGTTCCGGGGGAACGCGGTCGACGACGTCGTGGCCATGCCGCGCTTCCTGCAGGCCATCACGGGCAACGCGCGCGCCGCGACCAGCGGGGAGAACGCCAACGCCCAATGGACCTGCACCGGATTCGAGGACCGGATCTCCACCGAGCGGTACCCGCTGTGCCCCGACGGCAGCGATGTGACGAGGATCATGGACTTCCCGAGTTGCTGGGACGGGCTCGCGATCGAGAGCGAGGACAACCGCTCGCACATCGTCTTCCCCGACCGGGCGTCCGGCGCATGCCCCGAGGGCACGCGCCCCGTCCCCCAGCTGCGGCAGACGCTGGTCTACGAGGTGCCCGAGGGGCCCTCGTTCGCCGTGGACGGTTTCCCCGAAGAGGCCCACCAGGCTGTGACGGATCACTCCGACTTCATCAACGTCATGCCCGATGACCTCATGGATGAGGCGGTGACCTGCATCAACAGCGGTCGGGACTGCTGAGCCCGGACCGGGACACGCCCTGCGGGCCGGGTGGGCGACACCCGGTCCGCAGGGCTCTATCGTGGGGCAACGGCGAGAAATAGACCACCGGTCTAAACCTGTTGTCCAGACCAACTGGCCGGTGAAGGCACTCGTCGTCGATGATGCGGACCAGACGACGAGAAGGAGCCGCTGTGTCTGAGACCGTTCCCGCCACGGGTGCCGTGTCCACCGAGTCCGCCAGCCATACCGCGCCCACCAGCCATAAAGAGCTGATCACCTGGGTTGACGAGATTGCCGAGCTGACAAAGCCCGATGAGATCGTTTGGTGCGACGGCTCGGATGCCGAATGGGAGCGCTTGACTGGTCTACTCGTCGAGAAGGGCACCTTCGTTCGGCTCAATCCGGAATTGCGCCCCGACAGCTTCTACTGCCGCTCCGACCCCAGCGACGTCGCGCGCGTGGAGGACCGGACCTTCATCTGCTCAGAGCGCGAGCAGGACGCCGGCCCCACCAACAACTGGATCGCGCCGGACGAGATGCGCGCGACCTTCGCCGACGTGTTCGACGGCTGCATGCGCGGACGCACCATGTACGTGGTCCCGTTCTGCATGGGCCCGCTCGGGGGGAGCATCTCCCAGCTCGGCGTGGAGATCACCGACTCGCCCTACGTCGTGGTCTCCATGCGCATCATGGCGCGCATGGGCGAGGCCGCCCTGCGCCTGATCGAGGAGCGGGGCTCCTTCGTCAAGGCGGTGCACTCCGTGGGCGCGCCCCTGGAGCCCGGGCAGGACGACGTCGCCTGGCCCTGCAACCCCACCAAGTACATCTCGCACTTCCCGGAGACCCGGGAGATCTGGTCCTACGGGTCGGGCTACGGCGGCAACGCCCTGCTCGGCAAGAAGTGCTACGCGCTGCGCATCGCCTCGGTCATGGCGCGCGACGAGGGCTGGATGGCCGAGCACATGCTCATCCTGAAGGTCACCCCGCCCGACGGCGACCCCAAGTACATCGCCGCCGCCTTCCCCAGCGCCTGCGGCAAGACCAACCTGGCCATGCTGGAGCCCACCATCCCCGGGTGGAAGGTCGAGACCGTCGGCGACGACATCGCCTGGATGCGCTTCGACGACGAGGGCCGCCTGCGGGCGATCAACCCCGAGGCCGGGTTCTTCGGCGTCGCCCCGGGCACCGGCGAGACGACCAACGCCAACGCGGTGCGCACCCTGTGGGGCAACAGCATCTTCACCAACGTCGCCCTCACCGAGGACGGCGACGTGTGGTGGGAGGGCCTGACCGACGAGGCCCCCGAGAAGCTCACCGACTGGAAGGGCCGGCCGTGGACCCCGGAGTCCGGCGAGCCCGCCGCCCACCCCAACGCGCGCTTCACCACCCCGGCCGGGCAGGCCCCCACCATCGCCCCCGAGTGGGAGGACCCGCAGGGCGTGCCGATCTCGGCGATCCTGTTCGGCGGCCGCCGCGCCACCGCCGTCCCGCTGGTGAACGAGGCCTTCGACTGGCAGCACGGCGTGTTCATGGGCGCCAACGTCTCCTCGGAGAAGACCGCCGCCGCCGAGGGCACCGTGGGCGAGCTGCGCCGCGACCCCTTCGCGATGCTGCCCTTCTGCGGCTACAACATGGGCGACTACTTCGCCCACTGGCTGGAGATCGGCCGCGCCACCGACGCCGAGAAGCTGCCGCGGATCTTCTACGTCAACTGGTTCCGCAAGGACGCCGACGGGCGCATCGTGTGGCCCGGGTTCGGTGAGAACTCCCGCGTGATCAAGTGGATCGTGGAGCGCCTGGAGGGCAGGGCCGAGGCGCAGGCCACCCCGATCGGCAACCTGCCGACCGAGGACGCGATCGACACCGAGGGCCTGGACCTGTCCGCGGAGGACCTGAAGTTCCTGCTCACGGTGGAGCGGGACACCTGGCGCCAGGAGGCCGGCCTGGTCCCCGAGTTCTTCAAGACCTTCGGCGACCAGCTGCCGCCGGAGCTCTGGGAGGAGTACAACAAGCTGATCGACCGGCTGGGGTAGCCCCCGTCCGGCATCCGGGAGGCGGGGAGGCCCCCACCAGGGGTGGGCCTCCCCGCACGCGTGTGCGGGGGGCCGGCCGCCCGTGGGGCCCGGTCGGCCTCAGCCCTGGGGCGCGTCCGGGAGGAGCCGGAAGTACTGGCGGTCCTTCTCGTCGCGCACCACGACGCCCAGCCCGGCCAGCTCGCGCCGGAGCTCCTCGGCATCGTCGCCGTCGTCGTCCTTCTCCAGAGCCTCCTTGCGGGCCCGCAGCAGGGCGTTGGCGGAGGGCGGCAGCTCCGGCAGCCCGTCGACCCACCGCCGGAACTCCCCGGCATGGGGGTCGGCCTCCAGCCAGGGCCAGCCGTTCACCCGGAAGGCCTCGGCGACCCGGGAGGCGCTCAGGTCGCAGGGCATGCGCTCCAGCTCGCCGCCGTCGCCGCCGAGCAGCACCAGCCGCTTGCCGGTCAGCCCCTTGCCCTCGACGAAGGCCCCGTCCACCTGCGAGCGCGGGTGCTCGTGCGTGCGCCCGCGCCGGGTCAGCGCGACCCGGTCGGTGCGGACGGCGACGACCAGAGTGTCGCGGTCGTCCAGGTAGGCCAGGACCAGTCCGCCGATCCCTCCGAGCGCCGCCGCCCCGATGGTCGCCCCGGGCTCGGGCAGCGACTCCAGCAGCTCCAGCGGACCCTGGAAGGGCGCCCATGGGAGCGAGACGATCCACTGGGCCGTCCACTTGAGCAGGAGCCCCGCGCCGAGGCCGAGGACGGGCAGGAGCAGGCGGACCCAGACAGGGTTGGCCACCACGGCGGCGCCCCCCGCGGCGCCGCCGGACGTGGAAGCGTCGTTGACGTGCATGTCTTCGACGGTAGGCGCGGGCAGTCCGGCCCCGCGTCGGTCGACGGCATGGAACGCGCGGCCCGGTGTCGTCCCTTGGTATGACCCTGGCCGGCGGCACCCGGACCGCCTGTGCCTCCTACTGCCGGTACCCCGACAGCCTGTGCCTTTACTGCCGGTACCCCGACAGGAAGCGCCCGATCCGCCCGACGGCCGCGTCGATGTCGTCGGGGTGCGGGAGGGTCAGGATGCGGAAGTGGTCCGGGCGGGCCCAGTTGAAGCCGGTCCCCTGCACCACGTGGATCTTCTCCTGGAGCAGCAGGTCGAGGACGAACCGCTCGTCGTCGGCGACCGGGTGCACCTTCGGGTCCAGGCGCGGGAAGGCGTACAGGGCGCCCTTGGGCTTGACGCAGGAGACCCCGGGGATCTCGTTCAGCCGCTCCCAGGCCCGGTCGCGGCTCTCCCGCAGGCGGCCGCCGGGCAGCACCAGGTCCTCGATGCTCTGCCGGCCGCCGAGGGCGGCCTGCACCGCGTACTGGGCCGGGACGTTGGGGCACAGCCGCATCCCGGCCAGCGTGGTCAGCCCCTCCAGGTAGTCGCGGGCGTGGTTCTTCGGGCCGGTGACGGCCAGCCAGCCGGAGCGGAACCCGGCGACCCTGTAGGCCTTGGACAGCCCGCTGAAGGTCAGGCACAGCACGTCGGGGGCGAGCGCGGCGGGGCTGTGGTGCTCGACGCCGTCGTAGAGGATCTTGTCGTAGATCTCGTCGCTGAAGACGATCAGGTTGTGCCGGCGGGCCATGTCGCAGATGCGCTCGACGACCTCGCGGGGGTAGACGGCCCCGGTGGGGTTGTTCGGGTTGATCACCACGACGGCCCGGGTGCGGTCGGTGACCTTGGACTCCATGTCGTCCAGGTCGGGCATCCAGTCGGCGGACTCGTCGCAGGCGTAGTGCACGGGGGTGCCCCCGGCCAGGGAGGTGACGGCGGTCCACAGCGGGAAGTCGGGGGAGGGGATGAGGACCTCGTCGCCGTCGTCGAGCAGTGCCTGCACGGCCATCTGGATCAGCTCGGAGATGCCGTTGCCCAGGTAGACGTCGGCGACGTCGAGCTCGGGGAAGCCGCGGGCGGCGTAGTGCTGGACCACGGCCCGGCGTGCGGGGAGGATGCCGCGCGCGTCGCTGTAGCCGTGCGCGTTGGGCAGGTTGCCGATGATGTCCTGGACGAGGGCCTCGGGCGCCTCGAAGCCGAAGAGCGCCGGGTTGCCGGTGTTCAGGCGCAGCACGCTGTGCCCGGCCTCCTCCAGGGCGTTGGCCTGCTCGATGACCGGCCCGCGGATCTCGTAGGAGACGTTGTTCAGCTTGCCCGACTGCTTGTACTCCATGGTGTCCTCCCCGTGTTCTCGCTTGGTTCTACCAAGTAAGTACTTGGAAAGTCCAACCCATTGTCTACACTGAGGCGCATGCCGCACCGAAGCTACGACCAGTACTGCGCCGTCTCCCGGGCCCTCGACGCCGTCGGTGAGCGCTGGACCCTCCTCGTGGCGCGCGAGCTCCAGGCGGGGCCGCGGCGCTATACCGACCTGCACGCCGACCTGCCCGGCGTCAGCACCGACGTGCTCGCCTCGCGCCTGCGCGACATGGAGCGCGGCGGACTGGTGGTGCGCCGCCCGCTCACCCCGCGGGGCGGCGCCGGCCTGTACGAGCTGACCGAGCGCGGCCGGGCGCTGCTGCCGGTGCTGCGCGCGCTGGCCGAGTTCGGCGCGCCGGAGCTCGAAGAGCGCAGGCCCACCGACGCCTTCCGGGCCCACTGGCTGGCGCCGCTGCTGCTCGGCGTGGTGGAGCGGACCTGCCCGGGCGCGTCCGGAACGGTCGAGGTGCGGCTGGAGACCGGCGTGTTCCACGTGCGCCCGGCGGGGACCGCGGGCGGAGGCGCCGGCTACGGCGACGGCCCCGCCGAGCGGCCCGACGCGGTGCTCTCCCTGAGCGAGGAGGCGTGCGTGCGCATCGCCCGGGGGGTGGCGTCCCCGGCGGAGGCGGTGGAGCGTGGCGAGGCGTCGGTCGAGGGCGAGGGGCCGATCGCCCGCGCCCTCCGGGCGGCGCCGGAGTTTACCCCGTCTTGAGCGTGACGCGGCTCTCGTTTGTCGTCCCCCCGTGCGAAGGTGTGGCCTACGACTCACCAAAGGGGGATCGAGATGCCGTATCTGCTGCTCATCGGCACCCGGAAGGGCCTGTTCAAGGCCACCAGCGACGACCGGCGCGCATGGGAGGTCAGCGGCCCGCTCAAGCTCGACGCCGAGTCCTGGACCGACATGATGGGGGTGTACGCGGTCGGCGTCGACCCGCACAGCCGCCGCATCCTCGCCGGGGCGGAGAGCTCCCACTTCGGGCCCAGCGTCTGGTACAGCGACGACCTCGGCGCCACCTGGAGCGAGCCCGAAGAGCGCCCCATCGCCCTGCCGGAGGACGCCGAGGAGTCCTTCACCCGGGTGTGGCAGTTCGCCTTCGGCGACGAGCCCGGCACCGTCTACGCCGGGGCCGAGCCGCACTCGCTGTTCCGCTCCACCGACGGCGGCGAGCACTTCGAGCTGGTGCGGCCCCTGTGGGACCACCCGCACCGCAAGGACTGGTTCCCCGGCGCCGGAGGCGGGGCGATCCACACCATCATCCCCGGCAAGGTCGCCGCCGACGGGACGGACCCGCGCGCGATGACGGTGGCCATGTCGACCGGCGGCGTCTACCAGACCCGCGACGCCGGCGCCTCCTGGGAGCCCGCCAACAAGGGCGTCACCACCACCTTCCTCCCCGATGAGATCCCCGAGTACGGCCAGTGCGTGCACAAGGTCTCGGTGGGGGCCGACGGCGCCTTCTTCCTGCAGAACCACCACGGGGTGTTCCGCAGCGAGGACCCGGCATCGGGGTGGGAGCCGATCGCCGACGGGCTGCCCACGGACTTCGGCTTCGCCATGGTCGCCCACCCGCACCGGCCCGGGGCCGCGCTGAACTTCCCGGTCATCAGCGAGGCCTGCCACATCCCGCCCGACCACCGGCTCCGGCCCTTCCGCACCGAGGACGCCGGCGGGTCGTGGGGCGCCTACGACGCCGGGCTGCCCAAGGAGCCCTACTTCGGGATCGTGCTGCGCGACGGGGCGTGCACCGACGGCGCCGACGACCCGGGCTTCTACTTCGGCACCCGCTCGGGCGACGTGTACGCCACCACCGACTCCGACGGGCGCTGGCACCAGGTCGCCGCCCACCTGCCGGACGTGCTGTGCGTGCGCGCGGTGGAGGTGTAGGCGCGATGGCGGTGACCGTGATCCTGCCCCAGGTGCTGCAGTCCGACGCCGGCGGCGCCAAGCGCGTCGACCTGCCCGGCGGCCCCACCCTGCGCGCGGTCCTGGACTCCCTGGCCGACCGGCACCCCCGGCTCGACCGCCGGGTCCGCGACGAGCAGGGGGCGCTGCGCCGCTACGTCAACGTCTTCATCGGCGACGACGAGTGCCGCGCGGCCTCCGGCCTGGACACCCCGGTCCCCGACGGAACGGAGGTGCGCATCCTCCCCTCGGTCGCCGGAGGCTGACCCGGACCGCCGGGCCCGCCACCGGGCGACCGCGCACCCCGTCTCCGCCCGTCCGTGCCGCCGGTGCGGAAATCCGGTTCGCCACCGGCGAGTTTCGCGTGCCCGCGGAGTCCAAGCACGTGTGAGCGTGCGGATGCGGGCCGTGAGGGGTGCGGTGATGGTGAACAGGGCCGGTGGACCGACCGTCGACGACAGGGGCGCGACCGGGGGCTTCGTCCCCGACCATGCCCACGCCCTGCTTGAACGGGCCGTCGGGGCCGTGCTCAACGCGGCCCAGTACGCCCGGCCCGAGTTCTTCGACCGGCCCACGCCGTGCGCCGGGTGGAACCTGGAGATGCTCCTGCTGCACACCGCCGATTCGCTGGACACCCTCGGCGAAGGCCTCGGCGAGGGCCGGGTCGCGCTCTTCTCGACCGCGCCCACCGGCCACGACGCCATCTCCGAGGTGCGGATCCGCGCCTGCCGCCTGCTGCGCCTGCCCGCCGGCGGGGGCGCGGCGGCGGTCGCCGACCGCTCCCTGGGCACGGCGGCGCTGGCCGGGGTGGGGGCGCTGGAAGCGGCGGTGCACGCCTGGGACATCGCCGCGGCCTGCGGCACCCCGGGGCCGGTCCCGCCCGACCTGGCGGCCGCCCTGCTGCCGGTGGTGCCGCTGGTGGTCACCGACGCCACCCGGCACCGCCTGTTCGCCGCCCCGGTCCCCGCCCCGCCCTGGTCCGGCGCGGCCGACCGCCTCGCGGCCCTCACCGGCCGCGACCCGCGGTGGAGGCACCCCTGACCCCGCTCCCCGGGAGGCGACGCCGTGGGCCTTCGGGGTTCCGTCTGTCGGGCAGGGAGACTGCTTCCTCGCCTTGACCGTGGTCGGTGTGGCGGAGGCCGGGCACAGCCCCCGAGTGTCGGCGGACGGGACCGGACGGCTCGGTGGCGCTGTCCGGAGCGGTGCCGCTGATGCCGGGCCCGGCCGGACCCACCGGACCGACCGGGCGCACCCGACGGTTCACACGGCGGCGAGGAGGGCGTCGATGAAGGGGTTGCGGAACTTGCCCGTCGGGTCGAGGTCCTCGGCCAGGCGCTTGAAGTCGGCGGCGCGGTCGTAGAGGCCGGCGGTCTCCCCCGGGGAGAGGGCGGTGAGCTTGGCCCAGTGGGGACGGGCGCCCAACGGCAGGAGGCGCTCCTCGATCGCCGCGATCACCGGGCGCACCGCCTCCGCGTCGTTCACCCAGGTGAAGTGGAAGGCGGCGGAGTCGCGCCCGTAGGCCGGGCTCAGCCACAGGTCGTCGCCGCGGACGGTGCGCACCTCGGAGATGTGCAGGACCGGCGCGATCAGGTGTCCGATGCCGCGCAGCGCCTCGATGGCGGCCGGGGCGGCCTCGCGCGGCACGAAGTACTCCGACTGCAGCTCGTCCCCGGCGCCGCCGGGGCCGGCCCCGGCCGCGGCGGGGAGGAAGTGGGGCAGGCGCTCGTGCCAGGGGCCGCCGATCCCGAGCTGTTCGGTGCACAGGTCGGCTCCCCGGCCCGGGACGGGGTTGACCCGCTCGCGGGCGGGCTCGCCGCCGTCCGCCCCGTCCTCCGGGGCGCTCTCGGAGCGGTGCTTGAGCCAGAGGCGGGCGTGCCCGGTGTGCCAGTCGGTGAAGGCGCTGACGCTGTACGCGCGGCCGAAGACCTGGTCGAACCGGTGCACCGGCTCGTCGAGCGGCACGTCGAGGAGGACGCGCTGGGAGACGGTGAAGGCGGGTTCGACGTCCAGCGTCATCCGGGTGGCGATCCCGAGCGCCCCCAGGGAGACCACCGCTCCGGGGAAGGTGTCCGGGTGGGTGTCCCGGGCCAGTCGCACCGGGTCGCCCTGCGGTCCGATCAGCTCCAGGGCGCGGACGGAGGCGGACAGGCAGCGCTGGGTGTCACCGGAGCCGTGGGTGGCGGTCGCACAGGCGCCGGCGACGGTGATGTTCGGCAGGGACGCGAGGTTCGACAGCGCGTACCCGGCCGTGTCGAGGGCGGCGCAGGCGTCGGTGTAGGACATGCCCGCGGCGACCTCCGCCGTCGGCCGCCCCTGCCCGTCGGCGACGGTGACGGTGCCGGGCAGCGCGTCCGTCCACACCAGGTCGCCGTCGGAGGCGATGACGGGGGAGAAGGAATGGGTGCTCCCGAGGGCCCGGATCCTCGGGGAGCCGCGCACCAGCCGGCGCAGCTCCTCCACGGACCCGGGCCGGTGGGTCCGCGCGCCGTCGAAGGCGACGTTGCGGCTCCAGTTCGCGACCGGGAGGCGTGAGGACGGGGGGAGGGGCATCGTCACTCCGATTCGGGGGACTGCGGAGGGGCTGGGCCCAGTCTGGCGCACCGCGGTGCGCACGGCCCGGCCGCCCCTCCGCGGCCCCGTCGTCCGGGGTCAGATCGTCGCGGTGTCGATGACGAACCGGTAGCGCACGTCGCTGGAGGTGACGCGCTCGTAGGCGGTGTTGACCTCGTCGGCGCGGATCAGCTCGATCTTCGAGGTGATCCCGTGCTCGCCGCAGAAGTCGAGCATCTCCTGGGTCTCGGCGATGCCGCCGATGAGCGAGCCCGCGATCTTCTTGCGGCCGCCCATGAGGGCGAAGAGGTTCACCGACACCGGCTCCTCCGGGGCGCCCACGTTGGCCAGCACCCCGTCGGTCGTGAGCAGGCCCAGGTAGGCGCTCATATCGAGCGGGGCCGACACCGTGGACAGCACGATGTCGAAGGCGCCCGCCAGCTCCTCGAAGGTCGCCGGGTCGCTGGTGGCGAAGTACCGGTCCGCCCCCAGGCTCAGGCCGTCCTCCTTCTTGCGCAGGGACTGGCTCAGTACCGTGACCTCGGCGCCCATGGCCTTGGCGAGCTGGACGCCCATGTGGCCCAGGCCGCCCATGCCGACCACGGCCACCCTCGTGCCGGGCCCGGCCTTCCAGTACCGCAGCGGCGAGTAGGTGGTGATGCCGGCGCACAGCAGCGGCGCCGCGGCGTCGAGCGGCAGCGCGTCGGGGATGCGCAGCACGTAGGACTCGTCGACGACGATCTGCTGCGAGTAGCCCCCGTAGGTGGGCTTGCCGCTCCGGTCGAGGGCGTTGTAGGTGCCGGTCATCCCCTCGGTGCAGTACTGCTCCAGGCCCTGGCGGCAGTAGGCGCACCCGCGGCAGGAGTCGACGAAGCAGCCCACGCCGACCCGGTCGCCGACGGCGTACCGGGTGACGCCGGGGCCGACCTCGGTGACGACGCCGGCGATCTCGTGCCCCGGCACCATCGGGAAGATCGCCTCGCCCCACCCCTCGTTCACCTGGTGGATGTCGGAGTGGCAGATGCCCGCGTACTTGATGTCGATCCGGACGTCGGACTCGCCCACCGGGCGGCGCTCGATGGTGGTCCGCTCCAGAGGGGCCTTCGCGGCGGGGGCCGCGTAAGCGGCGACGGATGTCATCTGGGTGGTTCTCCTCTTGAGGACGGGACGCCCCGGCCCTTCAGGGGCCGGGACTCGTCCATGGTTCCGCCGCTGCGCGCGGGGACCCAGACATCCGTTTTTCGTACGTTCGCCGTGCCTACCACCGGCAGTGTCAGGCAGGCGGCGCGACGTGCACCGATACTGGAGGACATGACCGACGACCCCGCTGACGAGCCCGCCGCCGCGCAGCCTCCGGAGCCGAGCCCTTCGGAGGAGCAGCCCTTGGACCGGCGCGCCGAGCTGAGCGAGTTCCTGCGCAGCCGCCGCGCCCGCCTCACCCCGGAGGACGTCGGGCTGCCGCGCTACGGGCACCGGCGCCGCGTCCCCGGGCTGCGGCGCGAGGAGCTGTCCCAGCTGGCCGGGGTGTCCGCGGCCTATTACACCCGCCTGGAGCAGGGCAACGGCCGCAACGTCTCGGCCGAGGTCCTGGAGGCGATCGCGCGGGCGCTGCGGCTCAGCGACGCCGAGTACGCCCACCTGCTGCACCTGGCCAAGCCCGAGCGGCACAAGGTGCGGCGGGCGGCCGCCCAGAAGGTGCGCCCGGGGCTGCGGGGGCTGCTGCACACCCTGGAGGGGGTGCCCGCCTACGTGGTGGGCCGCCGGTCCGACATCCTGGCCTGGACCCGGGCCGCGGCGGCGGTCTTCGGGGACTGGGGGGAGCTTCCGGCGCGCGAGCGCAACTGGGCCCGTCTGGTGTTCCTGCGCGAGGACTACCGCGACCTGTTCGTCGACTGGGAGGGCAAGGCCGCGGACGTGGTCAGCTACCTGCGCATGGACGCCGGGTGCTACCCGGACGACCCGCGCCTGTCGTCCCTGGTGGGCGAGCTGTCGGTGAAGAGCGACGACTTCCGGGGCCTGTGGGCGGCCCACGACGTGAAGGAGAAGGGGTTCGGGACCAAGGTCCTCAACCACCCGCTGGTGGGGGAGATGAGGCTGTCCTACGAGACCCTGCGCCTGCCCGAGGACCAGGACCAGGCGCTCGTCGTCTACCACGCCGAGCCGGACTCCCCCTCGGCCGAGTCCCTGCGCCTGGTCACCGGCTGGGGCGCCGACGCCACCCGCGCCGGCGAGGCCGCCCGCCGGGCCTGAACCGTCCCCGGCCGCCCCGCCGGGGCGGCCGGGGACGGCCTGCGGACAGGTCAGACCGCGCCTCTGCGGTGCTCCCGTGCCCACGATCTCGGCTCCGGTGCGAGCGCGGCGAACCGGCGGTCCAGCACCCGGTCGGGCAGGAGGCGGGACAGCACCGTCATCAGCACCGAGTCCGCGCCCACTCGGTACCTGGTGCGGGGCACGGGTGCGGTGAGCGCGTGCTCCACCGCCCGGGCGAAATGCTCCGGCGTGGTCCGGCTGTCGAACGCCCCCTGCTCATTGGCCTTGACGAAGGCGGTGAAGGAGGCCCGGTAGATCTCGCCCACCCCGGGCGGCGCGGACCGCAGCGCCGCGTCCGCGGTGGTCGACAGCTTGCCCCAGATCGGGGTGAGGATCGCCCCGGGCTGGACCACCGACACCCCCACCCCGCTGGTGGAAAGCTCGCGGCGCAGGGCGTCGCTGAGGGCCTCCTTGGCGAACTGGGCGGCGGCGTAGGCGCCCATGTAGGGCACGGCGACCCGGCCCAGCCCGGAGGTGACGTTCACGATTCGGCCCTGGGAGCGGCGCAGCAGGGGGAGGTGGGCGCGGACCATCGCCAGCTGCCCGACGACGTTGGTCTCCAGCTGCCGCCGAAGGGTGGCGGTGTCGACGCACTCCAACGGCGCCGACACCGCGATGCCGGCGTTGTTGACCAGGCCGCTCAGGCCTTGGTACTCCGCCTCGACGAACGCGGCGCAGGCCTCGACCGAGGCGTCGTCGGTGACGTCGACGACGGTGGGGCGCAACCGCCCGTGCAGTGATTCGGCGACCAGCCTCTCGCCGTCCTCGGCCCGGCGCACACCGGCGATGACCGGGTGCCCCTGCTGTTCGAGGTAGAGGGCGCACTCGCGGCCCAGACCCGAGGAGGCTCCGGTGACGACGACCGGGCGGTCGCCGCGCCGGGGGGCGGAGGGGTGGGGGTCCATTGAGCTCCTTGGTTCGTCGGTGTCGTAAACCGGGGTCTCGGCTCCGCGGAGGGCTCCGGCGGCCGCCGGTCCAGCGGTCCGGAGGCGCCGTCGGCCCCGACTACCCCTGCGCTTCTTCCTCGGGGAAGGAGCCCGGAAAGGTGAGCGCGCCTTCGAGCGTCCCCACCAGCTTCCGGTGGGGCATGTGACGGAAATAGGCATCGCGGAGCCGGCGCCGCAGCGGCCCCTGGGACTGCTCGAAGTCGCTGACCGAGCGTGTCGACGCCACGATCCCCCGCGTCCGTTCGCGCCGTGCGTCCTCGTAGCCGCGCAGCGCGCGGTGTACGTCCGGCTCCCGTTCCACATGGCGGGCGAGCACGACGGCGTCCTCCATGGCCATGGCCGACCCCTGGCCCAGGCTGGTGAGCATCGGGTGGGCGGCGTCGCCCAGCAGGGTGACCGGCCCCTCCCCCCAGCGGGCCAGGAACGGGCGGTCGCGGGAGGTCACCGCGAGGATGTCGGATTCGGGCGTCACCCGTACCGCCTCTCGTACCTCGTCCGGCCAGCCGGAGTAGGCGCCGAGGATCTCGGCCCGGCCGCCGGACCAGTCCGCCGACGTCTCCTCGGACATGTTCTTGGTACCCCACCAGTACAGCCGTCCGTGGCCGATGTCGACCAGGCCGAACCGCATCCCGTCGCCCCAGAAGTGGATCACCGACCCTTCGGGGAAGCGGGGGTGGGAGTAGTCGGTGATCCCCAGCCAGACGATGTAGCCGCTGTCCTGGGAGGGCTCGCCGGGGCCGGCGACCTGCCGGCGCACCGCGGAGTTGAAGCCGTCGGCGCCCACCAGCAGGTCGCCCTCGGCGGTCCCCCCGTCCGCGAAGCGGACGGCCACACCGTCCTCTCCGGCCTCGAACCCCTCCGCCGCCCGGCCCAGGTGCACCGGGATGCCCTCCGCCTCCTGGCGGAGCGCCGCGAACAGGTCGGCGCGGCCGATGCACACGCACGGAACGCCGATCCGGTCGACGATCTCCGGGAAGGGGAACTCCCGGACCAGCCGGCCGCGCCTGTCCTTGACCAGGTACCGGTCGAGGGTGCGACCGCGCTTCTCCAGCCCCAGGTCGATGCCGAGGGAGTCGAGTGCGGACAGCGCGTTGCTCATCACCGACAACCCGAACCCGGAGGCCCGGATCTCGGGCGCGCGCTCGTGGACCTCCACCTCCAGACCGACCCGGCGCAGCGCGATCGCGGCGGTGAGCCCGCCGATCCCGGCCCCGACGACGATCGCCTTCGGTGTCCGCATGTTCACCGCACCTCCCGCTCCGCGCCGGCTCCGCCGCCGAACGCCTCGTCCGCTTGATCCGCCTCGGCCGCCTCGGCCGCGCCGACGGCCGCCGCGGCCACGGCGGCCACGTACGGCTCCTCCATGATCGTCAGGTGGTCGCCCTCGGCCTCGACCACCGTGAGCCGCCCCGAGGTCCGCTGCCGCCAGCCGTTGGCGGGGTCCTCGTGCATGCTCCGGATCGCGGTGTGCATGGACAGCAGCACCTCCGGAAGCGGCTCGACCGCGTGGACCAGCACCATGTCCTGGTCGACCTCCTCGGGCCAGTAGTCGAAGGCCGAGCGCCAGTTCGCTTCGTAGAGGCGGAACAGCCGGCGCACGATGGCGTCGGTGCTGCCCGGCGGCAGCACCCCCTCGGCGACGGCGAGCGCGGTGATGTACTCGAACTTCTCGTCCAGCGTGGTCAGCTCGGCGGGGATGACCGCCTCCGGAGACTCGCCGCCGCGCTGGAGCCACAGCAGCTCCCAGAAGAACCACGCGATGAGCGCCTCGTCGTCGGTGCGCTCGCGGCGCTCCGGGTTGAGCGCTGTGGTGTCGAGGACCACCAGGGAGGCGATCTCCTCCCCCGCCGCGCGGAGCTGGCGGGCCATCTCGAAGGCAACGAAGCCTCCGAAGGACCAGCCGCCGATGTGGTACGGCCCGTGCGGCTGCACGCGGCGGACCGCCTCGATGTAGCCGGCCGCGATGGCCTCCATGCCCCGCACCGGCTCGGTCCCGGCGTCGGTCCCGAAGGCCTGCAGGGCGTACATCGGCCGGTCCGGCGGCAGGCGCTTGGCGAAGGGCACGTAGCACAGCACGTTCCCGCCCATGGGGTGGACGTAGAACAGCGGCGCCCGGTCACCACCGGTGCGGATGGGCACCAGCGGGTCGAAGCGCTCGGCCGCGCCGCCGCCGTGACCCGTGCCTTCGGCCTCGCTCACCCGCGCGGCCAGGTCGGCCACCGTGGGCGAGGCGATCAGCTCCGACAGCGGGATGACGGTCCCGAAGCGCTGCTCGACCAGCACCACCAGGCGCATCGCGGTGATCGAGGTCGCGCCCAGCTCGAAGAGGTCGTCGTGCACGCCGATCGCGGCCGTGTTGAGCAGTTCGCCGGCCATCTCCGCCAGCGCCCGTTCCCGTTCGTCCCGCGGTGCGGTCGCCTCCCCGCCGCCCGCCTTCGGGCCGTGCACCGGCAGGCGCGCCAGGGCGCCGTCGTCGCGCTTGCCGCTGGGGGTGGTCGGCATCGACGGAAGCCACGCGTAGTGGGTGGGGAGCAGGTGCTCCGGCAGCGCCGAGCGCAGTCTGCGCCGGAGCGTGTCGAGGTCGGCGGCGTCGCCGTCTCCGACCAGGTAGGCGGCGAGGAAGGAATCGCCGTTGCCGCGGTGGCGCGGCACCACGGCGACCTCGGCGGCCCGGACCCCGGCGGCCGCCGCGGCCTCGACGAGCGCCAGCTCGGCNCCCGCGGATCTTCCCCTGCCGGTCGGAGCGGCCCAGGCAGACCACCTCCCCGCCGGGCAGGACCATTCCGATGTCGCCGGTCCGGTACAGGCGCCCGCCCCGGCCGTCGTCGATGAACCGCTCGGCGGTCAGGTCCGGACGCCCGGCGTAGCCGGAGGCCAGGCACGCACCGCCGAGGTGGATCTCGCCCTTGCCGCCGACGGGGGCCTCGCGCCCGTCCGGGAGCAGCACCACCGCCCGCGTACCGGCCACGGCCCGTCCGATCGGGGGCAGCGCGGGGAAGCGCGCCGGGTCGCCGGACATGGCGTAGGAGGTGACGACATGGCTCTCTGTCGGGCCGTACTGGTTCTCCAGCACGGCGCCGTCGAGCGAGGCGCACAACCGCCGGATCTCCTCGGTGACCCGAAGCTGCTCTCCGGAGGAGACGACCGCCTTGAGCGCCCTGGGCACGATCCCCAGGGCGTCGGCGGCCTCGGCCAGCCGCTGCAGCGCGATGTAGGGCATGTAGATCCGCTCCACGCCGGTGCGGACCATTAGGCGGAGCAGGGCGGGCATGTCCCGCCGGAGCTCCTCGTCCACCACGACCAGGGTGCCGCCGCCGCAGAGCGTGGAGTACAGCTCCTGGAAGGAGACATCGAAGCTGAGCGGGGCGTACTGCAGGGTGCGCCTGCCCGCCGCCCCGGTCGCGGTGCCGTTCTGCCAGGCGATCAGGTTGGCCAGGGACCTGTGCGGCATGGACACCCCCTTGGGGGCGCCGGTCGAGCCCGAGGTGAACAGCAGGTAGGCCTCGTCGCCGGGGGCGACGGCCGGCAGCGGTCCGGTGCGCTCCGCTGCGCCGGGGGCGGCGCTGCCGTCGAGCAGCGACTCGGCGGGCAGCAGTCGGCTGGCGTCCTCCACGAGGTGCTCGTGCTCCCTGGAGGCCACGATCCGCACCGGGTCCGCGGCCTCGACCATCGCCCGCAGCCGCTCCTGCGGGTAGGAGGTGTCGAGCGGAACCACCGAGCACCCGGCCCGGGCGGCGCCGACCGTCACGGCCACCGTGGCGGGGGAGCGGTCCATGGCGATGCCGATCCGGTCCCCCTGCCGCGCGCCCACCGCCAGCAGCATCCGAGCGATCCCGGCGGTGCGCCGGTCCAGCTCGGCGTAGCTCCACTCGGTGCCGTCGGCGACCACGGCGGCGGCCTCGGGGGCGGACCGGGCCCGCTCGGCGAACACCGTCACGACGTCCGTGTGGCCGGCGACGGGGCGGGTGGGGGTCCCGGGCGCCAGGAAGGACGGGTCGGCGGGGGCGTCCGGTGCGGCGGTGATGCGGTCGAGCAGCGCCAGGAAGGTGCCGGCGAACAGGTCCGCCTGGCCCGGGGTGTACATCTCGCCGGAGAAGTCCATGCGCAGCGTGGTGCGGCCGTCCACGGGGTCGCCCATGGCGTTGACCAGGAGCGCGAAGTTGGTCTCCTCCCAGGCGGTGAACCCGCGGTCCTGCACGTCCGGGAGCCGGAAGACCGGGGCGAGCTGGCGGAACCGGATGTAGTTGAACGCGGTGTCCACCAGGGTGCGCCCGCCCAGGTCCTCCTGGATGACCGCGAGCGGGACGCGCCGGTGCGGATGGTCTTCGCGCTCCTGCCGCATCAGGTTGCGCGCGGCCTCCAGCCAGGTGCCCCCGGCGAAGGAGAACCGGACCGGGACGGTGTTGAGGAACAGGCCGCAGATCCGTTCGCCGTCCTCGACATCGGGGCGGCCGTGGGTGACCAGCCCGGTGGTGAGGTCGTTCTGGCCGGAGAACGTCCGCAGTGTGAGCGCGTGCGCGGCGAACAGCACGGATTTGGCGGGCACTCCGCGGTCCTCGGACAGCGCGCGCAGCCCGCGTTCGATCCCGTCGGGCAGCGGCACATGGCGCACGATGGTCCCGCCGCCGGCGGCGCCGTCACCCGGCTCGTGCGAACGGA
This sequence comes from Nocardiopsis halophila DSM 44494, assembly GCF_000341245.1. Lineage (GTDB taxonomy): Bacteria > Actinomycetota > Actinomycetes > Streptosporangiales > Streptosporangiaceae > Nocardiopsis_A > Nocardiopsis_A halophila. The sequence continues at coordinate 53,847 of NZ_ANAD01000192.1, read as the reverse complement.
AGCCCTCGATCTCCGGGGGAGCGGCGCCGTCCAGCTTCGTCCGCCAGTAGTCGCGGCTCTCCTGCTCGGCGATCGCGGCACGCTCGTCGGCCGTGTACAGGGCCGGGGACGGGAGGGGGCCGTCCTCCACCGGGCCGATCGGCATGCCCGACGTGTGGCAGTAGTCCTGGAGCAGCTCGCTCATGAGGTTCGCGACGCTGCCCCCGTCCAGCAGGGCGTGGTGGAAGCTGAAGACGATCTCCACCGTCTCTGGGAGGACGAACACCTCGAACCGGTAGAGCGGCGCCCGGTCGAAGCGGTAGGCGTGCACGCAGCGTTCGCGCATGTGCGCCGTGATCCGCTCTTCGGCCGCGTCGGCGGGGGCGCTCCGGAGGTCGTTCACCCCCAGGGCGCCCTCCGGGGCGGAGCGGTCCACGATCTGCAGCGGCTCGGAGAATCCGCCGAGGTCGAAAGAGGAGCGCAGCGCGGGATGCCGGGCGGCCAACCGTGCGAATGCTTCGCGGAAGGGCCCCTCCTCCCAAGGCAGCGCGAGGCTGTAGCGGAAAACGTCCTTGTAGACGGCCGAGTCCTTCCGCTCCCGGCTGTGGAAGAGCAATCCGAGCTGGAGGCGCCCGAGCGGGAAGGCGTCCGCCTTGCCCTCCAGGCGCGCCCGGTCCACCTGGGAGACGAGGGCGAACGGCTCCGCCCCGGCCCCGCGTCGGACGGTGCGGCTTCCGCTCTCGGCGTCCACGGTCTCGGCCAGCGCCGCGACGGTGGGGGAGCGGACGAAGTCGGACAGCGTGAATCCGACCCCGGCCCGCTCCGCTCGGGCACGCACGCGCAGCAGCGAGATGGAGTCCCCGCCCATGGCGAAGTAGTCGTCGTGCACGCCGATCTGGTCGGTGCCCAGGACGTCGCGGACGGCCTCCAGCAGGGCGGTCTCGGTGGGGGTGCGCGGCTCGCGGCCGGTGGATCCGGCAGCGGGCGGATCGGGCAGGCGGGATCGGTCCAGCTTGCCGTTGGGCGTGAGGGGCAGGGCGTCCATGCGCACGAAGCGCGACGGGACCATGTACTCGGGCAGCTCCGCGCCGAGGGTTCCGCGCAGCTCGGCCGCGGGGATCTCCTCCGCGGAGGTGTAGTACCCGACCAGGACCGTGCCGCCGGCCTCTCCGGCCCGGTCGATGACCGCGGCCTCGCGTACGCGGTCCACGGCCACCAGCGCGTTCTGCACTTCGCCGAGTTCTACGCGGTTGCCGCGGATCTTGACCTGGCTGTCGATCCGGCCCAGGTACTCGATGGAGCCGTCGGCGAGCAGCCGTGCCAGGTCACCGGTCCGGTACAGGCGGCCGCCGGGGGCGAAAGGGTCGTCGATGAACCGCTCGGCGGTGAGCTCCGGCCGGTTCAGGTACCCCAGGGCCACCTGGACGCCACCGATGCACAGCTCGCCAGGGGCGCCGACAGGCTGGGGGCCGCCGTGCGGCCCGAGGATGTACACGGAGGTGTTCTGCACCGGACGGCCGATGGGCACGCGCCGCACCGGGCCCCCCGATGCGGGAGGGCAGTCGTAGCGGGTGACGTCGACGGCGGCCTCGGTGGGCCCGTAGAGATTGACCAGCAGCGGTGCGGTGCCGCCCTCCTGCTCGGCGGCGAAGATCCGGTTGAAGGTGTTGACCCGCTCGGGGGGCAGGGCTTCGCCACTGCAGAAGACCTGGCGCATCCCGGCCGCGGCGTCGCGCTCCTGCCGGTCCCCCTCCAACAGGTCGAGGAAGGGGCCGAGCATCGAAGGGACGAAGTGCAGCGCGGTCACCCCGTTCTGCCGGACCGCGCGGGCGATCTCCCTCGGGTCCTTCTCGGCGCCGGGGGGCAGCAGCACCGCACGGGCCCCTTCGGCGCCCCACCAGAAGAGCTCCCATACCGATACATCGAACGAGACGGGGGTCTTCTGCAGGAGCGTGTCCCCGGGGCCGATCGGGTAGTGGCGCTGCATCCAGGCCAGCCGGTTGACCACGGAGTGGTGCTGGACGACGACCCCCTTGGGGCGGCCGGTGGAGCCCGACGTGTAGATGACGTAGGCGGGGTCGGCCGATCCGGCGAGCGGCGGGAGCGGGGACTCTGGACCGCGGAACAGGTCGGTGACGGCGTGCGCCGGGACGCCGTCCGGGATCGCGTCGGCGGGGGCACCCGGGCCGAGCAGGGCGGCGGCCGCACCGCAGTCCTGGAGCAGCATGGCGATCCTGGCCGGAGGGGAGGCGGGGTCGACGGGCACGTACGCGCCGCCGGCCTTGAGGATCCCCAGAAGGGCGGGCAGCAGTTCCGGGCCCCGCTCGGCGAGAACCGCCACGCGCGTGCCCGGCCCCACCCCTTCGCCGCGGAGCGCTCGGGCCACCTGGTTGGACCTTCGGTCGAGCTCGGAGTAGTCCATGGACCACCGCCCGGCCGCGTCGGCCACGGCAGGGTGCCCGGGGGTGCGGGCGGCCTGCTCGGCGAACAGTCCGTGCAGCGTCTTCTCCCCGGGGTAGCGCGCGGGCTCGCCCTGGTGACGCCGCACGACCTCCTCGTACTCTTCGTCGGTCAGCATGGAAAGCGCCGAGAGCGGAAGCTCGGCCATGTCGAGGCCCTTGCGCAGGAGCTCGGTCACGTGGCCGGCCACGGCCTCGGCGGTCAGGTGGCCGTCGAAGACGTCGCGGGCGTAGTCCAGGTCGATCCGCAGATCGTCCTCGTCCTCGAAGGCGTGCACCATGACGGAGATCGCCTTGTCGTCGTGCACCGGGGCCATGATCCGGGTCGCTCTGGCGACCCCGGGGATCTCCCTGGGGCGTGGGAAGCGCATGTAGGACAGCGTCACGTCGAACAGGCCGCCGGCCGTCCGGCCGGGGGCGGCGCGCAGGATCTCGCCCAGCGGCAGCGCCTGGTGCGCGCGCATCGTACGGACCCGCTCGCGGGTGTCGCGGGCCAGTTCCAGCAGGGGAGCCCCCGGGTCGACCGGGATGCGCAGCGGGAGGTTGTTGGCGAACTGGCCGATGACCCCGCGCTCGGCCTCCCCCGTGCGGTTGAGGAAGGGCACGCCCAGGATGACCTCCGGCGCGCGGTGGAGGCGCCCCAGGACCACGGCGAAGGCCGACGCCAGGTAGGCGAACGGAGAGGCGCCGGCCTCCAGGATCCGCCGGACCGTCTTGCCGTCGACGGTGAAGGAGGAGCGGCCCCTTTCCGGGGGACCGGCCGTGGAGCGCGTGAACAGCGCCGGAACGGCGTCCCGCAGATTCTCACGGTGGAACTTGAGATCGTCGTCGTTCTTCTCGGCCGCGCCGGCCGGCGTGAACGGTGCGCGCTCCGCGGGGGTGAAGGGCTCCCCGGCCGCCTGCGCCCGGTATTCATCGAGGATCTCCGAGGACAGGGAATTGAGCGCCCAGGCGTCGCAGACGATGTGGTGGACCTTGATGAACAGGTGCGCGGCGCCCGGGCCTTCGGAGAGCACCGCGGCGGAGGCGAGGGGGCCCTCCGTGACCGAGAGGGGTGCGTAGAGCTCGAGGTCGCACCACGCCCGCGCGGCCGCCGCCGGGTCCGGCTCGGCGGACAGGTCGACGGTACGGACCTCTCCGGGGGGCGTGGAGCCGGCGGTATCGGCGCCGACCAGGAGGCCTCCCGACGCATCCGGAGAGAAGCGCATGCGCAGGGCGCCGTGGCGCTGCAAGGCGCGGTGCACGCACGCGCGCAGTGCGGGCAGGTCGATCGCGCCCTCCAGGCGCTCGTGGATCGCCACATTGAACTGGGGGCCGCCCCCGGATCGGGACTCGGCCGCCCAAATGTCCCGCTGATAATCGCTGACCGGCATGAACGGTTCGGACTGCGTGTACACCGGATCCTCTCCCGTACACAAGAAACGTCATTCAGGAATTCGGGCTGGAGGTCGACCGCGGGCGCATTCGCCTGATTCGGTCGAAAGTCTGATTTCTTCGGAATCAGACTATTGTTCGCCATTGCTCCGGGGCCACTACCCAACCGGGTAGCTCGGAACGGCTGCCCGGTAGCCGAAAGGCGGGTGAACTGCGTCGGCCGGGAATTCGGTGACGAGGTGGATCCGCTGGGTGACCGGGGGGCGGGTACCCCTTCCCGGGCCGTCGGTCCGCGGTGGGCGGCCCACCAGGGGTGGTGCGCGGGGGTGGTGGTCCATGTCACAGGGCGGGGGGTTGTAGGGGAGTGGCGCGGGTGCCCATACTCTTGGGACGGACGTCCCAGTTTCTTGGCCCAGCGCGAGCACGAGGAGCCGACCGTGCCCAACCCCTATGCCCAGATATTCGCCGCCCCGGGAGCCAAGGGCTTCACCATCGCGGGCCTCCTCGGGCGCATGCCCGTGGCGATGACCAACATCGGCATCATCACGATGCTGTCGATCACCGAGGGCAACTACGCCCTCGCCGGTGCCGTCGCCGCGACGTTCACGCTGTCCATGGCCGTGATCACTCCGCAGGTCTCCCGGCTGACCGACCGCTTCGGCCAGCGCAGGATCCTGCCCCTGGCCGCCGGAGTGAGCGTGGCCAGCCTGTGCCTGATGCTGCTGTGCGTGCAGCTCGGGCTCCCGGCGTGGACCTACTTCGCCTTCGCCGTGCCTGCGGGCTGCATGCCGAGCATGTCCGCGATGGCCCGTGCGCGGTGGACCGAGCTCTACCGGAACTCACCCCGTCTCCACACGGCCTACTCGTTCGAGTCGGTCGCCGACGAGCTCACCTTCATCACCGGCCCGGCCCTGTCGGTCGTGCTGAGCACCATGGCCTTCGCCCAGGCCGGACCGCTGGCCTCCGCGGCCTTCCTGACGGTCGGAGTCCTGCTGTTCGTGGCCCAGCGCTCGACCGAGCCGCCCGTCCGCGGTGCCGACGCGACCACGCGGGGCGCGGGCGCGATCCGCAGCCTCCCGCTGGTCGTGCTGGCCCTGACACTGCTGGCCGGCGGCATCATCGTGGGCGCCGTCGACGTCGTCGCGGTCGCCTTCGCCGAGTCCCTCGGGGTGCCCAGCGCCACCGGCATCGTGCTGTCGGCCTACGCCCTGGGATCGGCGATCTCCGGACTGGCCTTCGGGGCCCTGAACCTGCCCTGGAGGCCTCAGCGCGCGCTCCTCGCCGCCGTCGCCGGGACCGGCCTGACCACTCTGCCCTTCCTGCTGGTGGGCGACATCTGGACGCTCTCGGCCGCCGTCTTCTTCGCCGGGGTCTTCTTCGCGCCCATGATGATCCTGGTCATGACGCTCATTGAGAAGGTGGTGCCCGCCGCGGTGCTGACCGAGGGCATGACATGGGCGCTGACCGGGCTGACCATCGGCACCGCGGCCGGTACCTTCTCCGCGGGCCTGGCGGTGGAGCAGGCCGGGACCACCGGGGGATTCCTCGTCACGGTCGCGGCCGGCGCGCTCATCGTCGCCATCGTCGTCGTGTCCCTGCCGATGCTCGGACGGGCGGTGCGGCGCTCCGACGCTGTGCGCGAGAAGGCGCGGCCTGAGGAGGGCGACCGCGCGCAGAGCCCCATCGGGTAGAACGGACCGAAAGCGCGGGGCCGCCGTCAGCGGTCCCGCCCGGCCCAGAGGAGGAGACGCTGAGCGAGGTCGAGCCCACCGCTGACGGGCGCAGGATCAAGGGACGGCGGCGCCGGCGGGCGCTGATCGAGGCCACTCTGCGGGTGATCGAGCGCGACGGGGTCGCCGGTGTGAGCCACCGGACGGTCTCGCGGGAGGCCGGCCTGCCCACATCCGCGACCACGTACTACTTCAGCGGGTTGGGCGACATCCTCACCGCAGCGCTCACCAGCGTGATGGAGGAGGACTCGGAACGGATGCGCCGCCTCTCGTCGGGTGGGGACCGCCGCCGCGACCTGGCCCTCCTGCTGTCCGAGGTGGCCGCCGACTCCGGGCGGCTGCTCGCCGAGTACGAGCTCTTCCTCCTCGCCGCGCGTCGACCGCACCTGCGCGAGGCCACCGACGGGNCGGTGCGGGCGTTCGCCCGCGTCTACACCGACGACCCCGTCCGTGAGACCGTCGTGGCCAGCGTCATCGACGGCCTCCTCCTGCACACCCTCCTCACCGACGTCAAACCGAGCGCCGACGAGATCGAGGCGGTGCTCGCCGACATCCTCCCCGCACCCCGGTAACGGATCCGGGCCACCCTCCCGCGAGCGGGCGGGCGCCCTGCCCCCGCGCCCGCCCCGTGCCGCGACGGAGCGGCCCGACGTCCTCTCACCTGATGATTGGGACAGGAGAAGCCTGGTGAATGCAGTGGCCGTTCGTGAGCGGGATCCGCTTTCCGTGACCGGGCGCCGGTTACGTGGGCGGGGCTCCGAGCTGAGCCAGGTGCTCGGGGCGCTCAGGAACGCCGAGGACAGAGTCGGCAGCGCCATCCATGTCGTGGGCCAAGCAGGGGCGGGGAAGACCCGGTTCCTGCAGGAATGCATGGAGATGGCCGCGGGCCTGGGGTGCGAGGTCAATGGCGCGGCGCTGTACACGGCGCCCTCTGGGGGGACCTGCGCCCGCGCGCGGGCGCACGCCGGCCCGACCCTTCTCGTGGTCGACGACATCGACCGGCTGAGCGGACTGGAGCTGAACAACCTGTCCATGGTCCGGGGCCGGACATGGGGCCCCGGCTACGTGTGGCTCATGTCGCGGCGTACCGGTCCCGAGGCACGGCGGTTGGAGGCGCGGCTGTCACTGCCCCAAGAGAAGCTCGTGCGCATACCGCTGGGCGGTCTCGGAGCGACCGAGGCCGCCCAGCTCGCCGTCGACATCGTCGAGGCGCCGCTCTCCCCGCCCTTAGCCGATCTGGTCGACCGTACCGGGGGACATCCCGGGCTCGTGGTGGAGCTGGTGACCGGGCTGTTGGAGGAGGGGATGGTGCGCATCTGCGACACGGGTGCGGTCCCCGTGGGGCGGGAGCTGCCCGAGCGGCTGCACTCCTGGATGGACTCCGTGCTGGCGGAGTGCACGTCGGAATGCCGCCAGTTCGTCCGCGTCCTGGCCACGTGCGGAGGCGACGGCGTCCCGGTCGAGCGGGCCGGGGCGCTCCTCGGCGCGGAGAGGCCCGCCGCCTTGCTCCCGCTGGTCGACGAGGCGCGCGCGAACGGGATCCTCACCCGTGGGCCGGAGCCGGCCTTTCAGAGCGCGATCACCCGTCGGCTCATCGCCGAATCGGTCCCCCTGGGGTTCCGCCGTGCGCTTCGCGAAGAGGCGGATGCCGCGCCGGCGGCGGACCGCTCCTCCGCCGGGCACCGCGGACGGAGGCTGACCGACAAGGAGCGGGAGATCGTCGGCCTCATCGCCGAAGGGCTGACCAGTCGCCAGGTCGCCCGGCGCATGCTCATCTCGCCGAACACCGTCGATTACCACGTGAAGAAGCTCTTCCGCGCGTACCGGGTCAGCTGCCGCGCCGAGCTGGTGCACGCCGTGCTGGGGCGGGGCGGCGCGGAGGAGCCCGGCCGGGAGGGACGGCGTCACGCCGACCCCTGAGACCCCTCCGCCATCCTCCGACGGATCCCCACCACGGTGAAACGGGAGGCCAGGAAGGCCCCGGTGCCGTCGGGGAGCGGCGCGGCCCTGTTCCCGCCCGCACCGTGCACATCGGAGAAGACCGACGACTGGGTCATGAACCATGGGCCGGCGAGGTTCACGGAGAGATTGACGCCGCAGTCCAGGGCGAAGCGCTCGGCCCGCCGCACGATGTCCTCCCGGGTGGTGTGCACGCCGGCGGTGAGCGCCCCCGTGGCCTCGGAGCCCTCCCGCATCGCGGCGAATGCCGCGTCGGCCGACGGCACGGGCACTGCGAAGGAGACGGGCCCGGGCACCTCGGTGCGCAGACGCGCCTCGCCGACGTCCGCCCGGACGACCACCGGCGGACGGACCCGGGCGGCCGGGTGGTCGGGGTGGGCGAGCTCCGCCCCCCGGTAGGCGACCTCGCCCATGCGGCCCTCCGCGGCCCGACGCCAGGCGTCGAGAGTGGGGCGGTCGCCGATGGCGCCGAGCAGGTCGGCCGCGGCCCGCCGGTCGGACAGGAGGAGGTCCAGCTCCGCCCCCAGGTCGGCGAGGAAGCGGTCGAACCCCTTGATCCCCTCGTCGGTAGCGATGCCCGAGACGGGGACGAAGAGGTTCTGCGGAGTGGTGCACAGGCGTCCGCTGTTGAGAGCAAGTGTGGCGGCGAGGTTGACCAGGAGGGCGCGGTAGTCCGCGACGGAGTCGATGAACAGGCCGTTGACCGCGCCCTTCCCGGCGAACACCCTCGCGTGCGGGAAGCTTTTCTCCAGGCGTTCGCCGAAGGCGGTGGAACCGGTGTAGTCGATGATGCGCACCTCGGGCCGGGCGGCGAGCGCCTCCGCGGCGGGGGCCCCCGGCCGCTCGGCGGCCAGGCAGACCGTGTCCGGCGGGAACCCGGCCTCGTGCAGCACCTCGCGCGCCGTCTGCACGGTCAGCGCGAGCGGCAGTACTGCACGCGGGTGCGGCTTCACCAGAACGGCGTTGCCCGCCGCGAGCGAGGCGAACAGCCCCGGATACGCGCTCCACGTGGGGACCACGCTGCCTCCGATGACCAGCCCGACGCCGAGCGGGCGCGGGACGAACACCTTCTCGTGCGTCTCGGACCCGGCCGGGACCGGCTTGCGCCAGAGCACGGAGGAGGGCATGCGCCGCTGCTCCCCGAGCACGCCGACCACCGCCTCCAGGCCGCGGTCCTGGGCGTGGGCGGCGCCTGCGTGGAAGGCCATGAGCGGCCCGTGTCCGCTGGTGTGCATCGAGGCGGCGGCGATCTCGTGCGACCGTGAGTTCAGCCGCGTCAGGATCTCGGCGCAGACCGAGGCCCGGGCGAGGGGAGAGGCCTCCGCCCACGGCCCCATGGCCCGGGCCATGGCGGGCAGGAGGAGGTCGGGGTCCGGGGCCGGATAGGAGATGCCCAGGTCGAACCCGTAAGGGGAGCGTTCTCCGCCCTCATCCGGTGCGGGACCGGTGGTGCCGGGGCCTCCGGGCTGGCTGAGGCGGAACGAGGTTCCCAGTCGGGCGCGGAACGCGCGTTCGCCCGCTTCGGCGGCGTCGGGCCCATAGGCGGAGGAGTCCTCCTCAAAGGCCGCCCAGTACCCCCGGGTCGCCATGGCCCCTGCGGCCTCGGTGAGGAGGCGGCGGTGCCGCGCGATGCAGGCGTCGGCGAAGGCGCCGTCCGGCCCGTGTCGGCCTCCGGGCACGGGGGCCCCGTCCGTATGCGCGGCTCGGGTGTCGGGCACGGGGGCCTCCGGGGATCTCGGGAGGGCGATCGGTGTCCTCATCCTAGGAAGGCGGCAGTGGCGACGGCCACTACCAGTTCGGGTAGCCTCCACCGCCCCGTCCGCCCTCCTCCGTGGGCCCCGGCTGAGGCCAGGCGCATACCGTTGTCGCATGCGCCTGACCTCATTCACCGACGTCGCACTGCGGATCGTGATGCGCCTGGCCGTGGCGGGGGAGGAGACGCTCACCACCCGCGATGTGGCCGGCATGGTCGCGGTGCCCTATACGCACGCGGCCAAGGCGGTGGCCCGGCTGTCCGAGATGGGGCTGGTCGAGGCCCGGCGGGGGCGGGGCGGGGGGCTGCGCCTGACCGGCGCGGGCCATACCGCCTCGGTCGGCGCGATCGTCCGGGCCCTGGAGGGCGAGGGCGACGTCGTGGGCTGCGAGGACGACCCGCCGTGCCCGCTGCGCTCGGCGTGCCGCCTGCGCTCGGCCCTGGCGCGGGCCCGGGAGGCGTTCATGGCGGCGCTGGACCCGGTCACCGTGGACGCCCTGGTCGCCGACCCGGCCGGTCCGGTCCTGGTCGGTCTTCCCGCGCGGCCCGAAGAGTAGCCCCGGGGAGCCCCGGGGCCCGAGGTGATCCGGGGCGGGCGACCCCGGTGCACGGGGGCGGGGAAGCGGTTGTAATTTGCATTTGAGATACCAATTCAACCCCGCCCTCTGGAGGACGGATGCTCTCCGCAGAGTCCGCAGCGGCCGTGCGCGCCACCCTGCCCGCGGTCGCCGGGTCCCTGGACGCGATCACCGCGCGGTTCTACGACACGATGCTCGGCGACCGGCCCGAGCTGCTGGACGGGCTGTTCAACCGGGGGAACCAGGCCGACGGCGGGCAGCGGCGCGCGCTCGCCGCCTCCGTCGCCGGGTTCGCGACCGCGCTGCTGGAGCGGCCGGACGAGCGCCCGGACACGATCCTGGAGCGCATCGCGCACAAGCACGCCGCCGTCGGCGTCACCGACGACCAGTACGTCGTCGTCCACAAGTACCTCTTCGCCGCGATCGCCGAGGAGCTCGGCGCCGCCCTGACCGCGGAGGCGGCGGCCGCCTGGGACGAGGTGTACTGGCTGATGGCGGGCGCGCTCATCGCCCGGGAGGCGCGCCTGTACGCCGGGGCCGGGGCCGAGGGCGGGGACACCTGGCGGCGGTGGGAGGTGGTGCGCCGGACCCCCGAGGCGCCCGGCGTCGTCTCTTTCACCCTCCGCCCCCGCGACGGCGGCCCGCTTCCCGGGGCGCGGCCCGGACAGTACGTCAGTGTGCGGGTGCGCATGCCCGACGGGGTGCACCAGCTGCGCCAGTACTCGCTGTCCGGGGCGCCCGGCGGGCGGACGCGCCGGATCACCGTCAAGGCCGAGCCCGGCGGCCCCGAGGGCGCGCCCCCGGCGGGGGAGGTGTCCAACCTGCTGCACGACACGGTGGAGGAGGGCACGGACCTCACCCTCTCGGCCCCCTTCGGCGATGTGCGGCTGGAGGACGGCGACGGCCCGCTGGTGCTGGTCTCGGCCGGGATCGGGTGCACGCCGATCGCCGCGATGCTGCACCACCTGGCCGCGACCGGGAGCCGGCGCCGGGTGCTGCTCCTGCACGCCGACCGCTCGCCCCGGGCGCACGCGCTGCGGGAGGAGACGGCGGAGCTGGTCGACGGGCTCCCCGGCGCCGAGCGGATCTTCTGGTACGAGGAGGGCGCCGACACCGGCGCACGCGAGCTGCCCGGGCGCATGGACCTGGACCGCGTCGACCTGCCCGCCGGCGCGGAGGTGTACATGTGCGGCCCGCTCCCGTTCATGCGCTCGGTCCGCACGGCCCTGATCGGGCGCGGCGTCCCCGCGCGGAGCATCCACTACGAGGTCTTCGGCCCCGACGCCTGGCTCCCCGGGGCCTGACCCCGGCCGGGCGCCGGAGGCCCCGGAACCGGGAAGGGAATTCGGCGGAGACACCGGAAGTCGTCCGTCCCGAAAACGGGGCGGACGGCCGTCCGAAACGCCGTTGTAGCGGGTCGTGGCGATTCCGTCAATTCAGAGGGCGTCCTCTTCCGGATAAGAGGTCGAATGGTTAATCTGTGCGGGAATCGACACATAAAGGAGCCGCATGACCTCCGTGCAGGGATTCCCGGACCTGTTGTCCCCGGAATTCGCCGAGGACCCCTACCCGGCCTACGGTGCCATGCTGGAGGAGGCGCCCCTCTTCTGGCACGAGCCCACCCAGAGCTACATCGTCTCCCGCTACGAGGACGTCGCCCGCGCCTTCAAGGACCCCGTCTTCACCACCGAGAACTACGGCTGGCAGCTGGAGCCGGTGCACGGGCGCACCATTCTGCAGATGAGCGGCCGCGAGCACGCCGTCCGCCGTGCGCTGGTGGCCCCCGCCTTCCGCGGCAAGGAGCTGGAGGCGCGCTTCCTTCCGGTCATCCGCCGCAACTCCGCCGAACTGGTCGACCGCTTCCGCGACAAGGGCGAGGCCGACCTGGTGCACGACTTCGCGCGCCGGTTCCCCATCAACGTGATCGTGGACATGCTCGGCCTGGACCGCGGCGACCACGACCGCTTCCAGGAGTGGTACTCCTCGATCATCGCGTTCCTGAGCAACCTCAGCCAGGATCCGGACATCGCCGCCGAGGGGATCCGGACACGCGACGAGCTCGCGGCCTACATGCTCCCCATCATCCGCGAGCGCCGCGCCGCCCCCGGCGACGACCTGCTCTCCCAGCTGTGCACCGCCGAGGTGGACGGCACCACCATGAGCGACGAGGACATCAAGGCCTTCGTCAGCCTGCTCCTGGCGGCCGGCGGCGAGACCACGGACAAGGCCATCGCCGCCATCTTCCGCAACCTGCTGGCCCACCCCGACCAGCTGGCGGCGGTGCGCGCCGACCGCTCGCTGATCACCCGGGCCTTCGCCGAGACGCTGCGCCACACCCCGCCGGTGCACATGATCATGCGCCAGCCGGCCGAGGACGTGGAACTGAGCACCGGGACCGTGCCCGCCGGCTCCACCCTCACCTGCCTGATCGGTGCGGCCAACCGCGACCCGAGGCGGTTCTCGCACCCGGACCGCTTCGACATCCACCGCGAGGACCTGCCCACCGACACCGCGTTCTCCGCCGCCGCCCACCACCTGTCCTTCGCGCTGGGCCGGCACTTCTGCGTGGGCGCTCTGCTGGCCAAGTCCGAGGTGGAGGTCGGGGTGAACGACCTGCTGGACGCCATGCCCGACGTGCGGGTCGCCGACGGCCACGAGCCCCGGGAGGAGGGGCTGTTCACCCGGGGCCCACTCACCCTGCCCGTGGTCTTCACGCCCGTGCGCTGAAACCCCGGCAGGCCGAGCCCCGCCGCGCCGTCCCGGCCCCGCGCGCAAGCGGGCCGGGACGGCGCGGCGCTCAGGCGCCCGAGACGTAGGCCGGGGTGAACCGCACCGGCAGCCGCTCCAGGCCGCGCATCCACACCGAGGGCCGCCATGCCAGGGACTCGGCCGGAACCGTGAGCTCGGTGTCGGGCAGCCGGTCCAGCAGCACCTCCACGGTGCTGCGGGCGATCACCTCGGCGACCTCCGGCGCCGGGTAGGGGCACCCGTGCTCGCCGTGCCCGAACGACAGGTGCGCCCGGTTGCCCTGCAGGTCCACGTCGGGCCCCAGGCTCCCGTTGGGGTCGGCGTTGGCCGCCGCCAGCCCCAGCACCAGCAGGTCGCCCGCGGCGATCCGGCGCCCGCCCAGCACCGTGTCCCGGGCGGCGAAGCGCCCGATGAAGTTCTGCGTGGGCGTGTCGTGCCAGAGCACCTCGTTGAGCGCCTGCCCCACGCTGGCCCGCCCGCCGGTCAGCGTCATCTCGAACCGCGGGTCGGTCAGCATCAGCCGCAGCGTGTTGCCGATCCAGTTGGCGGTGGGCTGCTGCGCGGCGGCGGTGACCACCAGCAGGTCCAGCACGATCTCGTCGTCGGACAGCCCGGCCGGGTGCGCCAGCAGCGCCGAGGGCACGTCCATGCCCGGCGCGCGCCGCTTCTCCTCCACCAGGCGGGCCATGGCCTCCTGCACCCGGGCGTAGGCCGGCATCGCCTCGGGGCCCACGTCCAGCGACAGCGCCACGTCCCGCACCAGGTCCGGGGTCTGCGACTCGGGCATGCCGAACATCCCGGCCACCGCCGCGATCGGGATGCGCATGGCGAACTGGGAGATCAGCTCGGCCTGCCCGCTCCCGGCGAACTCGTCGACCAGCCGGTCGGCGATCCGCTCGCACGCGCGCTGCAGGTCGAACTGGTCGACCTCGGACAGCGCGTCGCCGATGGCCCCGGCCCGGCGGCGGTGCTCGGAGCCCTCGGTGAACATCACCGAGGGGTTGTGCACCACGTAGGGCATCAGCGGCCAGTCCTCGGGCACCCGGTCCCACTGGTTCCACCGGCGGGTGTCCCGGGCGAACAGCTCGGAGTCCTCGGTCACCTGGTGCACCTCCCGGTACCCCAGCACGAGCCAGGCGGGCAGGTCGCCGTCGAGCAGCACGGGCACCACCGGTCCGTGCCGCGCGCGCATCTGGGCGTACAGAGCGGCGGAGTCCTGCTGGAAGCGCTCCCCGTAGAAGGGCACACGCTCCTCGGCGGCGGGGGCGTCGTTCGGTGAGGTGCGCTCGGTCACGATGCGGTCTCCCGGGCGGAGGGGGCGGAGGACAGCGCGTACAGGTGGTCGACCAGCGCGAGCAGCACCTGCTTGGAGGACTCGCGGTCGCGCGCGTCGCACTCGACGACCGGCACCCCCGCGGGCAGGTCCAGCGCCTCGCGCAGCTCGTCGAGGGTGTGCGCGACCGGCTCGAAGCGGTTCCGGGCGACGATGAACGGGATGCCGTGGTGCTCCAGGCGGTCGACGGCGTACCAGGAGTCCTCGATCCGGTGCGCGTCCACCAGCACCACCACCCCCAGCGTGCCGGCGAAGAGCTGGTCCCACAGGAACCAGAAGCGCTTCTGCCCGGGGGCGCCGAACAGGTAGAGCACCAGCTCCTCGTCCAGGCTGATCCGGCCGAAGTCGAAGGCGATGGTGGTCGTGGTCTTGTCGCGGGCGCCCGCGGTGTCGTCCACGCCGACCCCCGCCTGCGTCATCACCTCCTCGGTGCTGAGCGGGCGGATCTCGCTGACGGCGCGGACCATCGTGGTCTTTCCGACCCCGAAGCCGCCCACCACGACGATCTTCACCCCGTCGGAGGCGGTGGCCCGCAGCGGCGGCCGGGCGAGGCCCTCGGGGTCACAGGTTGCTGAGTCCAACGAGCACCTTCCTCAGGAAAGCGGGGTCGGGCAGCCGCGTACCGGTCGCGGCCGAAGAGGGGTGGCGGGCCGAGACCATGCCCCGGTCCAGCAGGTCGGCCAGCAGGATCTTGACCACGCTGACCGGGAGCGCCAGGTCGGCGGAGAGCTCCACCACCGAGGTCGGGCGGCGGGCGATCCGCAGGATGCGCGCGTGCTCGGACTGCATGCCGGGGGCGGCGTCGGACTCGCTCACCACGAGGGTGACCAGGTCCAGCCCGGTCTCCTCGGCGCGGCTGCGCCCGCCGGTGACGGTGTAGAGCCGGTCCGGGTCCTCCCCGTCGATCGCGCGCGGGCTCATACCGCGGGGCCGCCGGAGGCGGCGTGCCGGGGCGGGGAGGTGAAGAAGGCGCCGATCTGCTCGACGATCTCCTCCAGGTTGTGCCCGATCAGGCCGCTGTCGGCGTCCTCGGCGGCGATGAGCGCCACGTGCGCGCCGGGCCCGGCCTCCACGATGAACAGGATGCCGCCGTGGAACTCGGTCATCGAGCTGCGCACGCCTCCGGTCCCGTCGCCGAACTCGGCGGAGGCCCCGCCGGCCAGCGCCTGCACACCGGCGGCGATGGCGGCCAGCTGGTCGGCCTGGTCGGCGCCGAGCCCCGGGGTGTGGCAGAGCTTGAGTCCGTCGCGGGAGAGCACCAGGGCGTGCCGGGCGCCGGGTGTCTCACCGACGAGCCTCTCCAGCGTCCATTCGAGGGAGGAATCGGTGGCGTCCATGCGCTCACTCCTATCTGTCGTCCGGTCGGGCGGGGCGGGCGGAAGGCGTCCGGGGCGCCCGCCCCTAGCCGCTGCTGTCGGCGTCCTCCGGCGGAGGGGAGGAGCCCAGGGGGAGTGGGCCGGTGTCGCCGCGCCGGGGTGCCCGGGTGCGGCTCTGCTGGAAGGCGCCGAAACGGTTGCCCAGCCCGGGCCGGGCGCCCTGGTCGGCCTCGGCCGCCGGTTCGGCCGGCGGCCCGGCCGGGCCGCCCGGCGGCCCGGTCCGCGCCTGGGCCGCGATGTCGGGGTCCGAGCGCAGGCTGTCGCCCCGGGGCCGCTTGGGAAGCGGGCGCTTGGGGCCGGTGCGGTCCGGCTCCGCGGGGGCAGACCGGACGTGCGCACCGTCCCCGGCAGGGGGCGCGGCGGGCTCGGCGGGCTCGGGGCGCGGCGGGTCCGCGGGCCGCGGTGCGNGGGGGCAGGGGGGGGGCGCCGGCCGCCGGCTCGGCCGGGGCCGAGCGCTGGGGGAGGGCCTCGGAAGCGGGTCGCCCGGGGGCCTGGGCCGGGGCGCCGTTGCGCACCGGGGCGGGCAGCGGATCCTCCCGGGCGGAGGTGAGCAGGTGGTGGGGCAGCCGCAGCACCACGCCCACGCCGCCGCGCGAGGAGGGGCGGAAGAACACGTTCATCCGGTGCTTGCGGGCCAGCTGGCCGACGACCGCCAGGCCCAGCCGGGACCCCGACAGCCGTGTCAGGTCGAGCGGCTCGGTGCGCGAGACCGCCAGCTCGGCACGGGTCAGCGCCTGCGGGCGCATGCCCAGCCCGGCGTCCTCGACGGTGAACACCGCGCCGTTGTTCAGGTCCTCGACGTAGACGTGCACCTCCTCGGTCGGTGCCGAGAAGCGGGTGCCGTTGTCCATCAGCTCGGCCAGGGCGTGCATGACGTCCTCGGCGGCGTACCCGGCGACGGCCGAGCGGCTGCTGGAGTGCAGCCGCACCCGGCGGTAGGCGCTGATCCGGCCCATGGCGCCGCGCAGGATGCTCTCCATCCGGATCGGCTTGGTCCACCGCCGGCCGGTGCGGGCGCCGGTCAGCACCGCGATGCTGTCGGCGACCCGGCCGATCTGCGAGGTGTTGTGGTCCACGCCCATCAGGTCGCCGAGCATGTCGGGCGAGCAGCGGTCCTGCATGTCGCGCAGCTCGGCCAGGGTGCGGGTGCTCAGCGCCTGCACCCGACCGGCCGCGTTGGCGCAGGCGGCCAGGGCGGCGGCGCGCCGCCGCTCGCCCACCGCGATCTCGCGGACCAGCAGGTCGAGCAGGCGGCGGTGGTCCGCGTCCTCGGGGGCGGGCGTCTCGGAGAGCACGGTGGGGGCGGTCGCGCCCTCGCGGAGCCGGGCGACCGCGCCGGGCAGCACCCGCGTCGTCAGGTCGTCCAGGGCGCGGCGGCCGGCCTCCTCGTGCTCCCGGACGGCGTCCCGCTCCTCGCGGGCCGACCGCAGCTCCTCGTGCAGGCGGTCGCGTTCGGCGGCGCCGCGCTCGGCGCCGTCGGCGAAGCGCACCGCCAGGTAGCAGGCGGTGGCCGCGAAGGCGACGGTGGCCAGGGCTGCGACCGCGGTCAGGGCGTGGCCCCCGGGGAGCGCGTAGAGGACGGCGCCCCAGAGGATCACGCCGCCGGCGCCGGCGGCCAGGGCGGCGGCGGGGGCGCGCCAGGGGCCGGGTCCGCCCGCACGGGCATCGGGCGTCCGTTCCGACATTGATCACCTTCCACATGTCGCCGCGTGCGCGGCAGGGCGGGGGCGTCCGCGGACCCGCGGGGAGGGGCGCGGACGGTGGAGAGATCGGCCCTGCGCTGCGTTTTTCTTCGCGGCCGCAAACCACCGGTCCGATAGGTGTACGGCACACGGGCATGCTGATTCGGCATTTACCGGGCTTGTAGGCCGGTGACGCGGTGAGCATCCTATTACCCGATCCCCCGTCCCGGTGACAGCGCGGAGAAGATCGGGGCCGACCGTCCTCGCCCTGCGAAACAGTGACGAAACGGACGAATTTTCGTGCCGTTCCTGCGTACGCCGCGTTTTCGCGCAGAACCGCACGTGAGCCCGCCGGGGCCGGTGGAACCACCGGTCCTCCCGGTGCTCCCGCAGACGCTCCGTTCCGCCCCGCCGAAGCCCGGTCCGCGGCGGATCAGCCACCTCCGCCGCGTCCTCGGGGCGTCCACGGATCGAAGGGACGGCGAAGGGGGGAACGGCTCGCCATCCGGGGGATCGGGGCCCACACCACGGGAACGGCAGCGGCGGCCGCCCTGGTCGGAGCGGCCTCACCGGAGCCTTCGCCGCCGCGGCCACCTGCGTCCACTCCCGACCGCCATGGCCTTTCCCCGGAAATCCTCGGGACGTGGTGTTCGGGGCTTCCCCGGACCCGTTCGCCGCGGGAGGGGCGGCCCGGCCGCGCCCCGTCCCGGTAGGGCAAGCCCTACCCCGATCGCACGCCTGGTCGTAGTGCCCGCGGCGAGGGCGGCCGCTTGGGTGGAGGCATGCGCACACTCCTCCGCAGAACCGGAACCGCACTGGCCGTCGCGGCCGCGGGCGGCATGCTCGCCACGGGGTGCTCCCTGCTCGACGCCACCGACGCCCACCCCGAGTCGACCGCCTTCCCCTTCGACGGCGACGTGCTCGACGTCGTGGCCGGCGGCACCCCCACCGACCTGGTCGAGGCCGACCGCGAGGACGTCGGGGTCACCCGGTGGATCGCCACCCGGGGCGACCCCGATGTCACCTCCTCCTGGTCCCTGGAGGACGGCACCCTCCGGCTGGACAACTCCTGCAGCGGGATCTGCGTCTACGACGACCGCTTCCGGGTGGAGGTGCCCGCCGGCGTACGGGTGCTCCGCGACGGCGAACCGACCGACCTGGAGGGGGACTGACCCGGTGCTCGACCTCATCGACGTCACCAAGGCCTACCGGGGCGGCCACCGCGCGGTCGACGGCATCACCCTCGGCCTGCGCCCCGGCGTGCTCGGCCTGCTCGGTCCGAACGGGGCCGGCAAGAGCACACTGATGCGCATCGCTGCGACGGCCGCCCGGCCCACCTCCGGCCGGGTCCTGCTGGACGGCGCCGACGCCCTCGCCCGGCCGCGCCGCCTGCGCCGCACCCTGGGGTACCTGCCGCAGGACTTCGGGTTCTACCCCGAGCTCACCGGCCGCGAGTTCCTGTCCTACCTGGCCGCGGCCAAGGGGGTGGGCGCCCGAACCGCCCGCACCCGCATCGCCGAGCTGCTCGGACTGGTCGGCCTCGGGGCCGCCGCCGACCGGCGTCTCGGCGGGTACTCGGGCGGCATGCTGCGGCGGATCGGCATCGCCCAGGCGCTGGTCAACGACCCGCGGGTGATCATCCTCGACGAGCCCACCGTCGGGCTCGACCCCGAGGAGCGGGCGCGCTTCCACACGCTGCTCAGCGACCTGGCCGCCGAGCGGGCGGTGGTGCTGTCCACGCACATCGTGCCGGACGCCGAGGCGGTCGCCGCGGACGTCGCGGTGGTCGCCGAGGGGCGTCTGGTGCTCCAGGGACGCCCCGCCGACCTCGTGGCCGGGCTGGAGGGCCGGGTGTGGGAGGCGGTGGTCGACCCGGCGGCGCCGTCCGCGCTCGGCGAGTGGTCCACCGTGGTCCGCTCGGTCCGCGAAGGGGAGCTGCTGCGGGTGCGGGTCGTCGCCCCCGAACGGCCGCTGCCGGACGCGGTCCCGCTTCGGCCCGGCCTGGAGGACGCCTACCGCGCCGCCCTCGGAACGGGCCCCGCCGATCCCCGCCTCCCGGTGGGGGCACGGAGATGATCCTCCGACTCGCGGCGGGCGACCTGCGCGCACGGGTGCGCCGCCCCTCGTACGCGGCGACCCTGCTCGCCTCCGCCGGATTGGCCTACCTGGCCGTCCCCGCGGCCGACGGGCACTGGACCGTGATCGACGCCGGCGGCTACCGGGGCGTCTACGACATGGCGTACGTCGGCGCCGTGGTCGCCCTGGCCGGCGCCCTCTGGCTGGCCCTGGGCGGGTTCTACGCGGTCCGCGGCGCGGTCGCGCGCGACCGCACCACGGGTACGGGGCGCGTGCTGGCCGCCGCGCCGCTGCGGGCGCCCTCCTACCTGGCGGCGAAGTTCCTCAGCAGCCTCGCCGTCCTGGCCTCCATGGTCGCGGCGCTGGTCGGCGTGGCGCTGGTGATGTGGTGGGCACGGGGCGAGGACACTGCGGTCGACCCCGCCGGACTGCTGCTCCCCTTCCTGGTGGTCACCCTGCCGGTGATGGCCGCGGTCGCGGCGGCGGCGCTGCTCTTCGACACCGTCCCCGGCCTGCGCGGGGGACTCGGCAACCTGGCGTGGATCCCCCTGTGGGGCGCGTTCGTCTTCATGGGCAACAGCGGGAACGAGGCTTTCGCCGGGATCGGGACCCGGGCCTTCGCCTCCTCCTTCGGCTCAGGCGCCGAGCGCGTGGACGCGGTGACCGGCGAGTTCAGCCTCGGCTTCACCTATGTGGAGCGGCCGCTGACCCCGATGCCCTGGAACGGGCTGGACCTGGGCGGCGGCTTCCTCGCCGACCGCTTGGCGCTGGCCGCGGGCGCGGTCGCCGCGGTGCTGCTGTGCGCGCTGTGGTTCCGGCTCTCGGCCACCGACCCCTCCCGCGGCCCCCGTACCGCCCCGCGCCGGAGCGGGAGGGCGTGGACGGCGGACCCGGCGGCGCTGCTGCCGCCGCCTCGCACCCTGGTGGGGGCGGAGCTCCGGATCCTGGTGTCGGGGGTGTCGGCCTGGTGGTGGCTGGGGGCGGCGGGGCTGCTCCTGGCGGGCCTGGCGGTGCCGGCCGAGGCCGGCAGGGCGCTGCTGCCGGTCTGCTGGATCTGGCCCGTGCTGCTGTGGGCGAAGATCGGGACCTCGGCCATCGCCTCGGGCGTGGAGGGGCTGATGGAGGCCTATCCGCGCCCGGTCGCCCGGATACTGGCCGGGTGGGCGGCGGGGGTGGGCCTGGCGGCGCTCACCGGCGCCGGGCCGCTGGTGCGGTCAGTGGTCGAGGGAGACCTTCCGGGGGTGGCCGCCTGGTGCGCGGGGGCCGCGTTCATTCCGGCGCTGGCCGCGCTCCTGGGGACGACCGGCCGGACGCCCACGCTGTTCCAGGTGCTGTACCCGGTCCTGTGGTACATGGCGGTCAACGGCATCGAGGCGGCCGATTTCATGGGCACGCACACGCCGGGCCCCACGTCGAGCGTGGCCACGGCGGGAGCCGCGGCCCTCCTCCTGCTCGGCACGGTCACGGCCGACGGCCTGAGACGGTCACGCGCGTGAGTCACGTCCTCGGCGTCCCGTGTCCCGGCCCCCGTCGCCGGATCGCGGCCGACGCCCTAGGGTTGCCCCGATCGGCCCGGGGGCGGTCCCGGACGGTGACCGGAGAAGGGGAGTGGCGTCGGTGCTGGGCGGGATACCGGGTCTGCGGAGCGGTGCGGCGGTCCTCATGGCGGTGGCGGTCGCCGCGTCGGCGAGCGGCTCTGCGGGAGCGTCGGCCGACACCTCCGGCGCCGCTTCCGGCGAGGGCACCGAACCCCCGACGGCGCTGCCCGAGGCGGCGATGGTGACCGGCGGCGGAGAATGCCTGCCCCCTTCGGAGACGGTGATCGGCCGCGAGGTGTGGACCGAGGGAGCGCTCGGCCTCCCCGAGGCGCGCGGGTTCGCGGACGGCGCAGGGGTGACCGTCGCCGTCGTCGGCAGCGGAGTCGACGACACCGCCGCCGCCCTCGACGGCGCGGTGGAGGACGCCGGGCAGGACTGTGTCGGGTTCGGCACCTTCCTCGCCGGGATCGTCGCCGCACGCCCGCAGGACGACAGCGGTACGACCGGGGTCGCGCCGGCCGCCCGCGTGCTCGCCGTCGGGGTGACCGACGACCGGGGCGTGGCCGACGCGCAGGACCTGGCCGACGGCATCGGGCGCGCGGTCGACGGCGGCGCGGACGTGGTGCTGGTCGGCGCCCCGGTCCCGGCGGCCGGCGGCGGCACCGGCGTCGGGGCGGAGCTGCGCGCGGCCGCCGACGCGGACGCCCTGGTGGTCGCGCCCGCCACGGTCCCCACCGACGAGGCCCCCGTCGCCGCGCTCCCCGGCTCGGCCCCCGGGGTGCTGGCGGTCGCGGCGACCGGACCGGACGGCGCGCCCCTCGCGAACGGGCCCGCCGTGGACGCCGACGGGGAGCCCGTCGAGGTGGACCTGGCCGCCCCGGGCGGTGCCGCGATGAGCGTCGGCCCCGGCGGCGACGGCCACTTCACCTCCGGCGGGGACGCGGTCGCCGCCGCCTTCGTCGCGGGCGCGGCTGCGCTGCTGCGTTCGCACGAGCCCGGGCTGAGCGCCGCCGGGGCCGCCGAGCGGCTGACGTCGACCGCCTACCCCGCCCCCGGGGCGGCACCCTCGGAACTGCTGGGCGCGGGGACGATCGACCCGGTCGGCGCGCTCACCGCGGTCCCGGCGCCGCAGGAGGCGGGGGCGGCCACCGAACCTGCGGCCTTCTCGCCCGACCCCCCGACCCCTCCGACCGTCGGCCGCACCCTCGCCGTGGCGGGAGGAGCGGCACTGCTGATCCTGGTCTCGGCCCTCGGGGCCGCCGCCGTCCGGTACGGACGCGCCCGCGGTGCCTGAAGGCGGACACCACGCCGGCTACCGGCGGGCGGCCTCCTCGGTTTCGGGGTCCAGGGCCAGGTGCACCTGGACCGGGTCGCGGCGGTCCAGGCGCAGTGCCCGGCCCGGCGGGAGCGTCCGCGGGCGCAGTGAGCCGAACAGGACCCCCTCCGACGGCGGGCAGGACAGCACGATGCTCGGCGTGTTCGCGTCGATCAGCATCCGCAGTGCCGGTTCGCCCATCGCCCGGCTGAACCCGCCCGCCCCGCGGGCCAGGATCAGGTGCAGCCCGATGTCGGCTCCGAGCGGCAGCATGTCCAGCAGCGGGGCGAGCGGCCCCGGCCCGCCGGTGCCCAGCAGGTCGTAGTCGTCGATCACCACGAACAGCTCCGGCCCGGTCCACCAGGAGCGGGCGCGCAGTTCCTCCGGGGTGACCTCGGGCCCGGGCAGCCGCGGCTTCAGCGCCTGGGCCGCGGCGTTCATCATCTCCTGGGCGCTCGCCCCGGTGACCGCGTACCCCAGCCGCTGCTCCTCGGGGATGGCGTCGAACAGCCCGCGCCTGGGGTCGACCACCACCACGCGGGCCTCCTCGGCGGTGTACCGCTCCCGGATCGCCCGTGTGACCAGCCGCAGCAGGTTGGTCTTCCCGCTCTCGGTGTCGCCCACCGCCAGCATGTGCGGGGAGGTGGCGAAGTCGTGCCAGAACGGCTCCAGGCGCCGCTCCTCCAGCCCGAGCGGCACGCGCGGCCCCTCCTCGACCGCGGGCATCCCGGAGGCGGGCAGGTGCAGGGGCAGGGTGCGCACCGGCGGGGCGGGCGGACCGTCCCACGCGTCGGCGACCGCCCGAACCAGCCCCTCCAGGCCGGAGGCGACGGGGGCCTCCGCCGTGCCGGTCCCGCCGTCGTCGGCCGCGGCCCCGCCCGGCCGGTCGTCGGCCCCGTCCGCCAGCCGGGGGACCGCGGTGAGGAAGTGCTTGAGCTCGTCGGTCAGGCCCCGCCCCGGGACCCGCGGCACCGTCTCCGCCTTGCGCATGTTGATCGCCGAGTCCACCGCGTCGCCCAGCCGCAGCTCGAACCGGGTGCCCAGCAGGTCGCGCAGGCTGGACTGGACGTCGGCCCAGCGGGGGGACGCCACCACCAGGTGCACCCCGTAGCTGAGCCCCCGCTGGGCGATCTGCACGATGTCGGGGATCAGGTCCATCATGTCCTGGCGGACCGTCGCCCACCCGTCGATCACCAGGAACACGTCGCCGTACCGCTCGTCGGCGAACTCGCCCCGGGCGCGGCGGCGCCGGTAGTCGGCCATCGAGTCCACGCCGTGCTCGGCGAACACCCGCTCCCGCCGCCCCAGGAGCGCCGTCATCTCCGCCACGGTGCGGTTGATCCGCTCGCTGTCCAGCCGTCCGCACACCCCGCCCACGTGCGGCAGGTCCGCTGCCGCGCGCAGCGTGCCGCCGCCGAAGTCGAGGATGTAGAACTGCGCCTGGGCCGGGGTGTTGGTGAGCGCCAGGGCGGAGATCAGGGTGAGCAGCAGGGTGCTCTTGCCCGACTGCGGGCCGCCCACCACCGCGGTGTGCCCGCCCGCCCCGCGCAGGTCCGCCGTCAGCGGGGTGCGCAGCTGCTCGAAGGGCCGGTCCACCTCGCCCAGCGGCACGCTCAGCACCGGCTCCCGCGACCACGACGGGCCGCGCCCGCCGAGCCCCGCGGCGGCCAGCAGGTGCCCCAGGGCCGGGGGCGCGTCCAGCGGNCGCGCCCCCAGCCACACCCGGCGGGCGGGCGGCCCGGCGCCGCGCACCGCCTCCAGGGCGGTCTCCAGCAGGCTCTCCGCGGGCTCCTCCTCCGGCTCCTCGGGCTCCGGGGCGGCCACGGGCGCCGACGCGGCCACGTAGGCGGCCAGCAGCGGGGCGACCTCTCCGCCCGCCGCCGCGGTCCGCACCGGCCGCCGCCGCGCCCGGTAGGGGCCGGAGACGTAGGCCGCCTTGAAGCGCGCCAGCTCGTCGGTGTCGATCTTGAGGTAGCCGTTGCCCGGGGCCGGGGGGAGCTGGTGGGCGTCGGGCACGCCCAGCACCCCGCGGCTCTCCATCGCCGAGAAGGTGCGCAGCGCGATCCGGTAGGACAGGTGGCTCTCCAGCTGGTGCATGCGCCCCTCGTCCAGCCGCTGGGAGGCCAGCAGGAGGTGCACGCCGAGGCTGCGCCCCAGCCGCCCGATCATCACGAACAGGTCCATGAAGTCGCGGTGCGCCGCCAGCAGCTCGCTGAACTCGTCCACCACCACGAGCAGGGTCGGCATCGGCTCCATGCCCGGGTCGGAGCGGCGCGCCTTCTCGTACTCGTGCACGGAGCTGAAGTTCCCGGCGGCGCGCAGCCGCTCCTGGCGGCGGATCAGCTCGCCGTGCAGCGCGTCCTGCATCCGCTCCACCAGCGAGGTCTCGTCGGCGAGGTTGGTGATCAGCGCCGAGGTGTGGCTCAGCCGGTCCAGGCCGATGAACGTCGCCCCGCCCTTGAAGTCGACCAGGACGAAGTTGAGGGTCTCCGAGGAGTGCGTGAGCGCCAGCGCCAGCACCAGGGTGCGCAGCAGCTCGCTCTTGCCCGACCCGGTGGCGCCGATCAGCATCCCGTGCGGCCCCATCCCGCCCAGGGCCGACTCCTTCAGGTCCAGCTCCAGGGGCGCCCCGGACTCGGTCATCCCGACCGGCACCCGCAGCCGGTGCTCGGGGCGCTCCCCGCGCTCCCACTGCCGGTGCGGGTCCCAGGTGTGCAGGTTGGCGATGCCCAGCAGCGTGGTCAGGTCGAAGTCGGTGGTCAGCGGCTCCACCACGTCCGCGGACACGCTCATCCGGTACGGCGCCAGCAGCCGCGCCAGGGCGCGGGCGCGCGGCTCGCCGAGCCGGTCCGGGCGGCCCAGCGGGGCGAACACCTCCCGGCCGGACCGGTCCAGGTCGGCGACCTCCACCTCGTCCCGCCCCACCCGCAGCGACAGGGTGTGCGGGGCGCCGTCCCAGGGCCGTTCCGCCCCGACCTCGACGACCACGGCGTTGCGGTAGCCGCCGCCGGCCATCCGCGCGCCCTGCGGCACCCGGCCGCCGTCCACCAGCACCACGGTGAACGGCTCCTCCCGCCCGGGGGCGGCCTGCGGGTCGAAGCGGGGCCGGTCGGACAGGTCCGGGCCGATCAGCCGCTCCAGCTCCACCGCGTCCGGCGCGATCAGCCGGACCGGCCCGGCTCCGTCCCGCTCGGCGGGGTGCAGGCAGTGCGGAAGCCACTTGAGCCACTCCCAGCGGGCCGTCCGGCCGTCGCCGACGCACGCGGCGATGCGCAGCTCGTCGGGGGCGTGGAACACGGCGAGCTGGCCCACCACGGCGCGGGCCATGGCGCGCGCCGCCTCGGCGTCGCCGCGCAGCGCGATGTGCGCGTACCCCCGCAGGTGGATGGAGACCGGCAGGTCGGCGACGGTGGAGTAGGCGGCGATGAACCGGCGCAGCGCGTGCGCCGAGAGCGGCTCCAGGTCCTCCACCGGCTTGGTGGACAGCGGCGCGATGGAGGCGTTCAGCGGCTGCCGCCCCACGGCGAACCGCACCTCGCCGAAGTCGCCGTGGGCGGCGCGCCGCTCCCACAGCCGGGTGGTGCGCACCAGGGACCACAGCGCCTCGGGGTCGGGGCCGTTCCAGGCGCGCGCGTCGCGCTGGGCGGCGACCAGCTCGCGCACCCGCCCCCGCATCCGGCCCAGGTAGCGCAGGTAGTCGCGGCGCTCCCCGGCCAGCGCCCGGCGCCGTTCCAACCGGGTGCGCAGGTACTGCCCGCCGAGCATGGCGACCGCGCCGACCAGCATCATGCCGCCGGCGATGTAGGGCATGGCGCCGCCCAGGCCGCCGCCGCTTCCGGGGCGCAGGAACAGCATGACCATGGCGAGCGAGCTGAGCGCCATCGGCAGGTACATGAAGACCGCGCCCATGCCGCCCTGCTGCTCGGGCAGCGCGGGGGGCTCCTGGAGGGCGAGCTCCCCGGAGGGGAGCTCGGGGCCGGGCCGGCGGGCCGGCCGGCGGACGATGAGGGTGCTCACGGCTGCACGGACCCCCGGTTCTGTTCGATCGGACAAAAGTGCTGGCAATTGATGGCCGAACGGCCGATCAAGGGCCGCCCGCATTGCTCTACGATGGCCGTCCCCACTGGTGACCGGATATTAATCGAAGCGTCATCCCGGCAAT
This sequence comes from Nocardiopsis halophila DSM 44494, assembly GCF_000341245.1. GTDB lineage: Bacteria > Actinomycetota > Actinomycetes > Streptosporangiales > Streptosporangiaceae > Nocardiopsis_A > Nocardiopsis_A halophila. Next base: position 27,785 of record NZ_ANAD01000192.1, on the reverse strand, counting down.
TCTGCGAGTGGTGCTAACGTAGCGGAGCATTTGCCGCCCCGCGGCCGGGAGTCCGCTCATATGAGCGCTCGGAGGCCTTACGGGGTGGGGGTTATCGGTGCCCAGGAACGAAAACACCCGGGGGTAGTATGGCCGAGTCCGCCGCCGCGGAATTGTGTCGTCTCACCATTCGGGCGCCCGAGTCCTCCTTTGAAATCGCCGTGCCGTGTGACGTTCCCCTCGCTGAACTCGTCCCCACTTTCCTGCTCTATGCCGAGCGCGACGGCGAAGACCTGGACGAGAACGGGCTGGACCACTCCGGGNCCCGCCGCCGCTGGACGAGGACGGCACCTGCGAGTCCCTCGAGCTCTTCGACGGCGAGGTGCTCTACCTGCGCGAGCGCCGCGACCAGATGCCCCCGGTGCACTTCGACGACCTGGTCGACGGCGTGGCCACCGGCATGGCCGAGCGCCCGGACCGGTGGGGCGCGGCCGCGGCCCGCCGCTGGCTGACCGGCGCCGGTGCCGCCACCCTGGCCGCCGCCCTGGTCCCGGCCGCCCTGCTGGGCTTGACCGGCTTGGGCGCCGCCGTCGCCGGCGGGACCGCGGTGCTGATGCTGCTGGCCACCGCGGCGGCCGGGCGGGCGCTGGCCTCCGCCCAGGCGGCGGCCGCCACCGGCACCGCCGCGGTCCTGTTCATGGCCTTCGCCGGGGCCTGCGCGCCCGACGGCGACCCCGGCGCCGCGCTCACCGGGGCGCGGATGCTGGCCGGGGGCGCGGCCGGGACCGGTGCCGCGGTGCTGGCGGTGGCCGCGGCCGCCGGGTGCGTTCCCTTCTTCACCGGCGTCGGGGCGCTCGCCGCCTTCGGCGCCGCCGCCGGGGCGCTGCTGATGTTCTGGGGCGGGGTCCCGGCGCCGGGGGTGGCCGGGCTCTCGGCCGGGGCGGCGGTGCTGCTGGGCACCTTCGCGCCCGCCACGGCCTTCCGCATGGCCGGGATGCGCCTGCCGCCGCTGCCCTCCGGCGCCGACGAGCTGCAGGAGCACATCGACCCGCACCCGGCCCGCGAGGTGCTGGACCGCACCCGCCGCGCCGACTCCTTCCAGACCGCCCTGCTGGCCGCGGTCGGGGCGGTGTGCGCGGCGGCCCTGGCCGTGCTGGCCCTGCACCCCGGATGGCTGCCCACCGGCCTGGGCGCGGCCCTGTGCCTGGTGCTGGTGCTGCAGGCGCGCGGGCTCGGCGGCGCCTGGCAGCGGGCGTGCCTGCTCGTGCCCGGACACCTCGGCGCGCTCGCCCTGGCGCTGGGCGCGGCCGCGCTCGGCGGCACCGTCGCCCGCCTGGCGGTGTTCGGGATCCTGCTGGCCGGCGCGCTGGCGCTGGCGGTGGCCGGGTGGTCGGTGCCCGGCAACCGGGTGCTGCCGCACTGGGGGCGCGCCGGCGAGCTGCTGCACAGCGCCGCCGCGATCGCGCTGGTGGTCCTGGTCCCGGCCAACCTGGGCCTGTTCGGTCTGCTGCGCGGGATCGGCGGATGAGCGCGGACGGCGGGAGGCGGCGATGAGAACGCGGCGCGACCAGGTCCAGGCGCACGGCTTCCTGGTGGGGCGGCTGTCCACCGCGATGCTGGAGGCCGACCCGGACGCCCTCGAGGCCCCGATGAGCCGCACCCGCACCGGGGCGGCCATCGGCCTGGTGCTGGCGCTGCTGATCGGGGCCGGGTTCCTCGTCTTCGGGCTCATCTTCCCCGGCAACGCCACGTCGTGGCGCACCGAGGGCACGGTGGTCGCGGCCGAGGACGGCGGCGGCCGGTACGTCTACTCCGACGGCGCCCTGTGGCCGGTGGCCAACCAGGCCTCGGCGCTGCTGCTGGGCGAGCCGGTACAGGTGTCGGCCGCCTCCCTGGAGGGCACCCCGGTCGCCTCGCCCATCGGCATCGCCGGCGCGCCCGACGCGGTGCCGCCCGCGGACGCCGAGGACGAGGAGCCGTCGGTGTGGCAGGTGTGCGCGGTCCCGGTGGCCACCGGGCAGGACGAGGACCCGCGGGCGCTGACCGCGCTCACCCTGGGCGGCGACGAGGGGCGCCCGGTCGCCGCTGACCGGGCGGTGCTCGCCGCCGGCCCGGACGGCACCCGCCACCTGCTGTGGCGCGGCGAGCGCCTGCGCCTGGACGCCGAGCACGGCGCCCTGGAGGCCCTCGGGTACGGGACCTCCCCCGCCCACCCGGTGTCCGCGCGGTTCCTGACCGCGCTGCCCGAGGGCCCCGAGCTGGCCGCGCCCGGCGTGGAGGGAGCGGGCGGCGAGGGGCCGCGGATCGGGGGCGAAGCGCGCCGGATCGGCCAGGTGTTCACCGTCGACGGGCAGGGCGCCGAACAGTACTACGTCCTGGAGCGCGGGGGCCTGGCGCCCACCGGGGCGGTCCGCGCCCGGCTGCTGCTGGCCGACCCGCGCACCGAGGAGGCCTACCCCGGCGGCGACCCCGAGGCGGTCCCCCTGGACGCCGCCGACGTCCGCCCCCACCTGTCGGACGACGGCCCCGACGACGGGGGCCTGCCCGCCGAACCGCCCGAACTCGCCGAGAGCGGAGGGGCGGCGCTGTGCGCGGTGGACCGGGGCGAGGGCCCCGGACTCGCCCTGCGCGCCCCCTCCACGATCACCGCCCGCGCCGCTGAGCCCCCGCCCGGCGCCGCCCCCTCCTGCACCCCGCTCGACCTGATCGGGGTGCCGGCCGGGGAGGGCGGCCTGGTGCGCGCGGCCCGGGCCGGGGGGCGCGCCGACCGCGGCGCCTACTACCTGGTGACCGACGCCGGGGCCAAGTACCCCGTCCCGGACGCCGAGTCCGCCGAACGGCTCGGCCACCCGCCCGGCGGCGCGCGGGACGTGCCCGCCGCGGTGCTGGACATGCTGCCCACCGGCCCCGAACTGAGCACCTCGACGGCGGCGCGCCCCGCCGCCGACCCGGCGCCCCCGAAGGACCCGGACTGCCCGTCCGGCTGAGGGCGGACCCGCAGGAGATACGCGACACGGTTGAGGAGGAACACCCGATGAGCGAACGATTCGGCAGTACCGACCAGGCGATGCGCGAGGGCAAGGACGCGATGGAGATCGCGCACTCCACCTGCAACGGGGTCTACACCCAGGTGGACTCCACCCGGGACATGCTCGGCGGCAACTGGCAGGGCGGCGCGGCCGCCCGCTACGACACCGCGCTGGTGAAGTGGCTGGAGGAGCTCCGGCTGATCACCAACGACATGAACGACATGATCGGCATCCTCGGCGGCACCGAGCGCAGCTTCCACGAGATGGAGGACGCCAACATGGTCACCGCCGACTGGGCCGCCCAGCTCAACCCGAACCAGCGCGACACCGCCGGACGTTGAGGCCCCTCCCCTCGGAAGGGACCCCGCCCCCCCATGAACCCAGGGCCGCACGGCCCACCAGGAGAGGAGAGCCGAGCGTGAGCTTCGACGGTTTCGAGATCAGGAAGTCCGGCGCCCAGACCGCCGGACTCGACCTGCATCAGCAGACCAAGGTCATCGCCGACGCCATCGAGGACCTGGACCGGAAGGTGAAGCAGGTCAAGGACGGCTGGGTCGGTGAGGCCGCCGACCAGTACGACATCCGCATCGCCAACTGGCGCCAGAACGTCGAGGACATGCGCAACCTGCTGAACCAGGCGCAGGTGTCCCTGGACGACATCGTCGACCGGTACAACCGGGGCGACCTGCAGGAGGCCGGGAACTGGAGCCAGCGCCGCTGACCCCCGCGGGTGCGGCGCCGCGCGCATCGGCGGCCCCGCACCCGCCCCCGGGAACGGACCGGACGACCAGGGAGCAGGAGGCTGAGCGCGCGTGCCGGAAGACGACGACGACGGCGACACCATCAAGGTCACCCTCGACTACCTGCGGGGGCTGCGCACCGACGACATCGACACGATGCGGGAGCGGTTCTCCGAGAAGAAGACCGAGTTCGACCAGTACTACGCCGGCGAGGACGCCAAGACGCCCCGCTTCGGCAACCCGGACCTGCTGCGGTCGGCCGGGGTCCTGTCCGGGGAGGTCAAGCAGGCGTTGACCAAGGTCGGGGAGCTGCTCGACAAGTACGAGCAGGACCTGCTGGCCATCTCCCAGGGGATCGCCGACAGTGAGCTGATCTTCGACGACCTCGAGGACGACGCCGAGCTCACCGCCGAGCAGCTGAACAGGATCTTCGCCTCGTCCTCCGGATCCGGCGGCAGCGGCTCGGTCGGCTTCGGCGAAGGCGGCTCCGGAGACGGCGAGGGGTCCGGAGACGGCGAGTCCGGCGGAGACGAGCCTTCCTCCTCCACCGACGAAGACGAGGACGACGACGAGGACGACGACGAGAAGGACTGATCCGGGCCCGCGCCCCGCCCGTATCCGGCCGCGGCGCAGCCCGGCCGCCGCCCTGAACCGCCCGTACCGCAGGAGGCAGAGTGGACAACGAGAAGGATCTCAACCCCACCGGGGGGCAGGGGGCCTCTCTGCCCAACGAGGGCGCCGCGTCCAGCGATGAGCTGGACCACATCCTCAACGTCTTCGCCGACCCGGAGGGCAAAGGGTCCGTCCCGCCGATGGACAGCCCCCGGGTGATCTACGAGGCGGGGTGGATCGACCGCTACTTCTGGAACGAGGGCAACCCCCACTCCGCCGACGAGTGGTACGGGTTCTTCGGGGACGACCAGCTGTGGGGGGACTACAGCCAGGGGATCAACGACACCTACTCCGGGATCTTCCTGAACCCGGAGATCCTCGACGGCGCCGACACCCTGTGGGGCACCTTCGAGAACAAGCTCAGGACCGTGGTCACCAAAGGCCTGGGGGACCCCAATTTCGGCAGCGAGTCCTACTACCACGCGGGACTGAGCCGGATGGCGACCCGCCTGGAGGAGTACCAGACCTTCTTCCAGGACGAGTACGACAAGCTCTGGGCGCTGTACGAGAAGGTGAAGCCGGGCAACGAGTCCTTCGAGGGGGCGACCGCCGCGGCCCTGGCCCGGCACCTCAAGTCCAAGGCGCTGGAGCTCAAGGGGGTCGCCGACTACCTGGCCCCGGTGAAGGAGGCGGTGAACAGCGCCGCCGCGGCCGCCGACCCCACCTTCGCCGACCCCGTGGTCAAGGCCTACAACGAATGGGCGTCCGACCCCGGGCGCAGTCCGCGCCAGGTCGTCCGCACCTGGTGGGAGGAGAACCGGGACACGGTCACCAAGCAGGACGGGTTCGTCTACATCGGCGGCAAGCCCACCGACAGCCTGGAGACCTGGCGCGGCATCGAGCAGGAGATGAAGGACCTGTGGTGGTCCAAGATCGAGAACCTGCGGAACGCGGCGTCCGAGAACATCCCGGGGCTGTCGAAGAGCTATGCGAACGCCGCGGGCGACATCCTGCCGTACACGCCCATCACGACGGAGCGGCCCGGGGGCGGCGGGAGCGGCTCCGGCGACGGGAACGGCGGGTCCGGCGAGGGGCCCGGGGGCGATTTCGACTTCGACGAGCTCTGGGACGAGTACTTCGGAGACGGTGACTCCGACGGCGGTTCGGGCGACGGAGACGGCGGGTCCGGGGAGGGCTCGGGGGAAGGGCCGGGCGACGACTCCAAAGGGGGCTCCGGCGACGGGCCCGGGGGCGATTTCGACGTCGAGGAGTACCTGGACGAGCACTTCGGAAGCTCCGGCGACGGCTCCGGCTCGGGTGCGGGCCCCGGCGGTTCGGGCGACGGGCCCGGCGGCTCCGGGGAGGGCTCCGGGTCCGGCTCCGGAGAAGGAGCCGGCTCCGGATCAGGCCAGGTCGGCGGCGGCGGGCCGGGCGGTGAGTCCGAATACCCTCCCCCGGACTCCTCAGGCGGTTCCGGCTCCTTCCCTGAGCGGGAGGAACGGGTCTCGCTCACCGGTTCGTCCTCCGGCGACGGGGCGGACGGCTCCTCGGGGGACGGTGCGCCCGGCGGCTCGGGAGTCGTGCCTCCCCTGGGCACCGGGACGGGCGGGCTCGGCGGGCTCGGCGGGTCCGGAGGGGGCGGACGCGACCGCGGACGCGGGTCCGGTGAGCAGCCCGGAGGGGGAGTGGATCACCTGTCGTCGGAGAACCCGTGGGGTGACCGGAGCGGCGACTCCGGTACCGGGTCGCTGGGCGGCGGGTCTCTGACGTCTTCCACGGACGGCGCCGACGCCGGCGGCGGCACGGTCGACCTGCCGCCGCCCCCCGAGCGGACGGGGGTCCAGACCGGCGGCGAAGGACCGGCGGACCCGGACTCGGCCGGTGCGCAGAACGGAGGGGGGTCCACCGGGGGATCCGTCGAACTGGGGTCGTCGGCCGATGGTGGCGGTTTGCCGGGTGGTTCTGAGGAGATGCCCGGTTCTGGCGGGTCGGGTGGCTCTGGTGGCTCGTGGGACCTTGGGTCGTCGGCCGATGGTGGCGGTCTGCCGGGTGGTTCGGAGGAGATGCCCGGTTCTGGCGGGTCGGGTGGCTCGGGCGGTTCGTGGGACCTTGGGTCGTCGGCCGATGGTGGCGGTCTGCCGGGTGGTTCGGAGGAGATATCCGGCTCCGGTGACTCCGGGGCCTCGGGCGGTTCGTGGGACCTGGGCTCCTCCTCCGACGGTGGCCCGCTCTCCGGTGGGTCCTTGGACCCGCCCGGGTGGGGCTCCTCCGACGGCACCTCCGGCCCCGGGAGCTCATCAGGTGAACGTCCTCTGTCCGGTTCGGCCGACCTGACGGGAGGCGGCGGGGGAGAGCGCTCCGCCGGCGGCTCGGTCGACATGCCGGGGTCCGGCCTGCAGGGCTCCGGTCCGGCGGGCGTCGGGGCCGACGGCCTGGGCGGCACCGCCTCGTCCGGGCCGGGGGCGTCCGCCCTCGGCGGTGCGGGCGCACCCCAGGATCCCGCTTCGGGATACGGCGGCGGCGCGGCGGGCACGGGCGGCTCCGGGACGGTCGGCGCAGGTGGTTCCGGCGCAGGAGGAGCCGCCGGGGGCGGCGGATCCGGGAGCCCCATGATGCCGCCCATGATGCCCCCGATGGGCGGAGGAGCCGGCGCCGGCGGGCCCCAGCAGGAGCGCACCCGCAGCACCTGGCTCACCGAGGACGAGAACGTGTGGGGCACCGCCGACCGCGGCGGCCCCGCGGTGCTGGGCCGACCGGGCGTCGGTCCGGGGAAGGGAGCGACCGGCCTTGGACATGTCCCTGCCGGAGCGGATGGCGCGCGACCTCGAACGGCTTCGGCAGACCCAGCGGAGTCTGTCGGAGGCAAGCGCAAGCCTGGAATCGGCCAGCGCGGAGGCCGTGTCCAGGGACCGGATGGTCAGCGCGAGGGTGAACGCGAGAGGTGAGATCGCCGAGCTGCGGTTCCACACCTCCAAGTACCGCACCATGGCGCCCGCCGAGCTGTCCTCGGCCGTGCTGGAGGTGATCGGCCGGGCCCGGGAGGAGATGGAGCGCCAGGTGGCCGAGGCCTACGCGGACCTGGCGCCCGGCAGCTCCGAGGCGCGTGCGGAGGTGGTGAACGGCGGCGACCCCGCTCGGCTCCTGGCGGAGCTCGGCCTGCGCTCCCGTTCGCCTGAGGAGTCGTGAGCGCAGTGCGGCGAGTGGGCCGGAGACCGGGACGGATGCGCGGGCCGGGGGCACGGCCCGGAGGAGACGGGTAAGGAGGAACGGCGATGGCCGACCGGATCGCGGTCGACCCGGACGCGGTGGCCAAGCACGGCGGGGACCTGTACGCCCTCGGGGACGAGGTGCGCGAGATCCACCGCTGGTTGGCCGCCCGGACCGAGACGTTGGGCAGGCCGTGGGGCGAGGGCGACAAGATCGCCACCTCCTTCGAGGCCAGGTACCTGCCGGCCCGGCGCGGCCTGGACGCGTTCTTCCGCGCCCTGGCGCAGGCCTTCGACAAGACCGCCGAGGGCACCATCGAGACCGCGCGCCAGTTCGCGCTCAGTGAGCAGCACGGCATCGACCGGGCGAACGGACTGCTCGGCGCCGACGGCACCGGCCCGGGGGCGTCCGGCTCCGGGAGGCGGTAGCGGCCCATGGGCATGCAGCCCCCCGACGAGCTGCGCACCTTGTTCATGGTGCTGACCGGCTCGGAGTGGCCCGACGCCGACGAGGACCTGCTATGGGAGCTGGCCTCGGTCTACGGCACCACGGCGGACCGGCTCGACGTCGACCTGCCGCAGTTCGTGCTGCGCCTGAAGAACAAGGTCCGGGAGGAGTTCGACGCCACCGCGGCCGACTTCTTCGACGAGTCGGTGAACCAGTTCGTCGGCGGGGAGCGCAACTACCTGGGCGAGGGCGCGGCCGCCGCCCGGGGCCTGCGGGACTACGTGGACAACGCGGCCACGCAGGTGCAGTACGCCAAGTGGATGATCATCGGCCAGCTGATCCAGCTGGCCGCGGAGATCGCCTGGGCGATCGCGATGGCCCCGTTCTCCTTCGGTGCCTCACTGGCCAAGATCCCGCTCTTCCAGGCGATCACCCGCACGATCATCGGCAGGGTGCTGTTCCGGCTGATCACCGAGCTGGCGCAGCAGATGGCGATCAGCCAGATGTTCGCGCTGGCGCTGGACGCGATCATCCAGCGCATCCAGATCGACCAGGGCAACCGCGACACCTGGGACGACGAGCTGACCGAGGACGCCGCCAAAGGGGCGATGCTCGACGGGCTCTTCGGCACCGCGGCGGCGTTCGGTGGCAGCGCGCTGGCCAAGAAGTTCGACGAGCTCCTCGGCAACGCGGCGGGGCCGGCGATCATCAAGCACCTGGACGAGCTGTTCGACGGGCCCGGTGGTCCGGGCGGCCGGGGCGGCCCGAGTGGCCCCGGTGGTTCGGGTGGCCCGGGTGGCCCGGGCGGTTCGGAGTCGGGCGGCAAGGGCGTCGGTGACGCAGACGGCGACGGCGCCGCCGATGGTTCTGGAGCCGCAGGCGGTGCCGGCGGCGCGGGGCGGGGCACCGGGGAGAGCGGTTCGCCGGGCAAGGGCATGGCCGACGACATCGGTGACCTGTTCGGTGACGAGGCCGCCCACCTTTTGGCGCCCTACGGCAAGAGCCCCGGGCCCGGCTGGTCGCAACCGGGCGACCTGGACCGCTTCAAAGACCGGATGGGGCAGGCCTTCGCCGACGGTATGGGCGACACGCTCGGCCGGGAACAGGCCGAGCGGCTCGGACGGGACTACGGCGACGCGTTCGCGCGCAACTGGGGGTCGGAGAACCTGGGCAAGGCGCTGGACGACGTCCTGGCGGACGCCGGGCCGGGCCTGACGCCCCACGCGCGGGAGATCCTGGCCCGAGGACTGCCCGATGCCGTCGAGGACGGTCTGGCCGACGTGGGGTCCGCGTGGAGGACCGCGCTCTCGCAGTACGCGTCGCAGGCCATCGCCAACGCGGGGCAGGGCATGCTCGCCGAAGGCTTCTACAACCTGCTGTTCGGCGAGGACAACACGTTCTCGGTGACGTGGCTGTCGGCGGTCTCCGGTGCGGTCTCGGGCGCAGTCGAGCAGGGGCTGACCGAGGCGGGCATCGCGATGCTCGACAAGATCGGGGGACCCGGCCCGGACTTGCCCGGCCCTCCTACGGAAGTCGAGACCTCGGGAGGAGAGGACAAGCCCCCGGCTCCGTCGGACTCGGACGGATCGTCCACCGGATCCTCCGGGGAGGGAGAGGCCAGGAAAGGCGACCCGGAGAAGGGCGCCTCGGAGACGGACGGCCTGGGCCAGGAGGGGCCGGGCGAGGAGGGTCCAGAGCAGGAGGCGACCGGAGGCGGCGCTTCCGGGGACGAAGGCCGGGATGGACCGACGGGCGACCGAGACAGGAGCGGTGCGCCCGGCGGTGGCCCATCGGCGGACGATGCGGACACGTCCACCGCCGACGGCGGTGACCGGCCGGTTCCGGAACAGCAGGTGACCGGCGGCTCGCACGAGTCGGGGGGCCCTGAACAGGCCCGGACCCCGCCCGGCGGCGCAGAGCAGGGCGGGGCGGATTCCGGAAGCGCCGTCCCGCCGCCCCGGGAGGTGTCGACGTCCTCGGAGACCCCGGAACCCCCGGACGGATTCGGGACGCCCCCGCCACCCGGTGGTGACACGTGGTCCCAGGAGGCGGAAGGGGCGGAGGATTCCCGGGACGAGGAGGACTGGCCCGACGGTGGGCGGCCCGGTGACGACGCGCCGGCATCGGGGGAGCCGCCCCTCTCGGGGCAGCCGTCGGGGCGGTCGGAGGACTCGTCTGCGCCCGCCACGACGGAGGTGCCCGACGAAGGAGGTACCGGTGCTTCCGCGTCGGTCGGGACCGGCGGATCCGGGGGCTCCGGCACATCCGGCGGTCCGGGCGAGGAGAACGGAGCCGCCGGGAGCGGTGGGCTGCCGGAAGGTGATTCGCGGTCCGGCGAGGGGGACGGCCGCGGCGGCGACGGTACGGTCTCCGACACCGGAAGCACGGGGGAGGAGTCTCCTGGAACAGAGACAGAGGACGAGGTCGAGGTCTCTGACGGCTCCCGGCGTGGCGAGAGCGGAGGTCCCCCCGACGTCCCGCGGACGCCCGAGCACGACGATTCCGCGGACACGGCGCGGGCGTCGGACGGTGACGCCGCGTCCGGCCCCTCCGCGACCGGTGACTCTGCGGCCGACGGGCGGAACGACGCCCAGGCGCCCCCGGACACGGGCGGGAAGCCGGCGTCTTCCTCCCCGGACGCTGACGGTGTGCCCTCTGGTCCCTCTGGTACCGAGAGCGCCGACCGCTCCGCGGTCGGCGGCGGTCGGGAGAGCGGTGAAGACTCCGGGCAGCGGGAGCCCGTCCAGGAACACGGGGGAGGGGGGTTCCCGCCTACCGGCGCGGAGCCTCAGGTCATCGGCTCCCAGGATCCGCTGACCCCTCAGGGGTGGGAACAGGGGGCGGCAACCGAGGGCGGCACCGATGGTCCCCCGCAGCCGGTTCCGGCCCCGGTCCCCATGGGGGTCGGCGGAGGATCGGCTGTCCAGGGGCCGCAGCGGAACACGCCGGACGGCCAGGGCGCTGCGCCCTCGGCGCGGAGGCCGAGCCCCGAGGCGACGCCTCCGGCCGGGCAGCCCGCAGCGGCGGACCGGCGGACCGGAACGGACCGACGGAGCGACGACGGCTCGGAGCCTCGGCGTCCCGCTTCTGGGCCCCCGGCTCCTCCACGGACCGAGACAGGCCCCGAGGAGGACAAGGGGCCGAATCTGCCGCCGAGTGAGGATTCGGGAGACCTGCGCGACCGCACGGATGAACCTCTCACCGAGGTCCCGCCGCCGGGCCCGCCGGTTCCGACCCAGTCCCTTGACGACGGGGCGGACGGCGAGTGGATCGAGATGGACACCTTCGACGGGCCGCCCGGCGATGGCGCGGGGGAGCAGTCCGCGGACCCTTCCGGCACGGCCCCCTCCGGCGGCCCGCCGTCGCACGAGGACCGGGACTTCGACACCGACCAGAATCGGGATCGAGAGGAAGAGCGCAGGGAAGACGAGCGCCGGGACGAGAACGACCGGGACCGGGAGGCCCCAGAGGACCGGCGGCCCGTCGGCGACGACATGGCCCGGATGCTCGACGCCCTGGTGGGCGGGGGAACCGGCGGCGGTCGGTACGACGGCTCCCGCACCACGGTCGGCGACCCCGTCCCGGCCGTGGTGGACCGCGTCCGGCAATGGCTGGGCGACGACTGGCGGTTCACCGCCGTCGGTCTCGACCTGTTGCGCAACCGTCTCACCGACCATGACCTGACCGGCGGAGGCCGGAGGCCGGTGACCGTCGAGGTCCCCGTGGTGTCCGCCGACGGTGTCACCCGCGCCACGGCGGTCGTGGACGTGTCCCGTGCCTGGCGCTCCCTCGACGACCCGCCCCTGCGTCCCACGACCACCTACGAGAGCCGTGCCAAGACGAGCGGGAACGCCGTGCAGCAGTCCCGCAAGCAGTTCGGCATCACCGGCCCGTTCACGGTGATCGGCGAGGTCGCGAGCAGACTCGCCCTGCTCAACCTGCGGCTGAAGGCGGCCGTGGCGCAGCGGCAGCGCGGGACGCAGTACCAGACGGCCGCGGAGAGCAAGGTCAAGCGCGGCGTCGACGCCAAGGACGACGGCGAGGGGTACGCGGCCGACCTCCGCATCGACCTCGGCCTGCGCGACGGCCGGGAGGCGGACGGCGACCTCCTGCGCGAGGACACCGCGACCGTCCCCGGCGTCCACGAGGTCGCCCTGCCCGGGCGCAGGTCGCAGGCGCCCGAGCCCTGGATGCCGGACACCATCGGTGCGCCCGGCGGGCCGGTGCTGGCGCGGGCGCCGAGGTTCGGCCGCACGCTCGCCGTGCTCGACACCGGCGGAGTCGCCGACCGGATGACCGGCGGCGGGCGGGACCGGCCGTCCCTGGAGGAAGGGGAGCGTGCGCGCCTCAAGGCGCAGCTCGGCGGCAAGGAGCTCAAGGAGGCGATGGGACGGCTCGACCAGGGCGAGTCGCTCGCGCTGCCCTTCCGCCGCAAGGACACGGACAGCCTCACCGGGCCGGAGTGGATGGAGAGCACCGAGCTGCGGGGCGGTCCGGTCCACTATGAGCGGGTGGGGCCGGTCCTGGGCGACACCTCCTTCAGCGACACCGACAAGACCTCGGCGTCGGCGACGACCACCGCGAACCGCACCGGCAGGCTCGACCTCGAGGTCGAGGGCGGGCTGATGGCGACCGCGGACCCCACGCCGGGAGCCGCCGTCCGGGCCGGCGCCGGAGGGAAGGTCGGCCACCAGCGGACCAATAAGCAGGGCCGGGGGACCGACCACGGTGCGGAGCGGGCCCGGGGCGCCTCGGCGGAGGACCATTCGGCGCTGTACCGGGTGACACGGCAGTACACCGTGACCACCACCGAGGGCGGGCGGGAGACGGTCACCATGGTCTCCCTGGACCTGCTCTCCGCCGAGGACGCGGCGGCACTGACCGGCCCTGAATGGACGCCCCCCGCAGGGACGGACGGCGGCACGACCGGGACCGGTGGCCCTGACCGGGACGGCGGTGGCCCCGGGGGCCGGGACGGCCGAGGGGAACGCGAGGACACCGGTCCGTCCCCCGGCGGGCTCGGCGTGGGCAGGGCCCGGATCGACGGGTTCGGCGAGGCCCACCCCGTTGGGTTGCGCTGGGGCAACGGCGACCTGCGCCGCGGGGACGACGGAGCGACCCCCGCCCAGGAGGTCGCGCGGGGCATCCACGCGATGGTGCACCGGGTGCGGCCGGACCTGGTGCTGCCGCCGGACGGCGACGGGAACCGGCCCAACGCCTGGAACCGGCTGTGGCACAAGCGCGACACCCGGATGCAGAACACGCTGCGGCTCTACCGGCAGGTCGAGCGCGCGGCGCTGGACGCGGACGCGCTGGCGGGCGAGGGCGTCGGGATCGACCTGCGGCCGTCGGGGGGCAGGAACCTCTTCCGCGTCGGCCCGGGGCCGACGCGGCAGGCGCTGCACGCCTTCGGACTGATGGCCGAGCGGAGCTCGCAGGACGGGGCCGGCCACTTCAGCCTGCGTGTGCGCGCCGACTTCACCGACGGTGTGCACCGCGGCACGCGCGCTGAGGGGACGCTCTCCTCGACACTGGCCGGGCACGCCTCGCTCTCCGACGGCACCGAACACGGGCGCAAGATCACCGGTGAGGCGAGCGCCAAAGCCCAGTACCGGCACGGGGAGACCCCGGCAGGCCTGCCCTGGTTCATCGCCGAGGGCGGGGCGGGCAACGCGGCCGAGGCGGGGTGGACCGGATCGGTCCTGGACACCGGCAAGGGCGCGATCCACGGGGGCGCCTCCTACTCGGGCCCCGTCGACAGCTGGTCGTACACCGCGGGGTTCCAGGTCGAGATGGCCGGCGGCGATCCGCAGCCCGTGCGGATGGGCGGCGACGGCCCCGTGCTCCTGGTGGAGACCCCGGTCGGCCGCCCGCTCCCGGGCGAGGCGACGGACAGCGGCGCGGGCGACCGCACGGCCCCCGACCCCTCGCACGCGGACCGGCGTGCGCGGACGATGGAGGAGGGCCTGCGCGGGCTGATGGACCTCCCGGGGCAGGAGAGGGAGGCGCGGGACGAGCGCGCCGAGGCCGACCGGATCGCGGACGAGGTCGACGGCCTTGAGACGCGGGCCGACCGGGTCAGAACGGACCGCGAGGAGGCGCGTCGGGAGTTCGGCGCGGCGCAGGAGGCGGTGGACGCCGCCCAGCACCGGGTCGCCGAGGCCCAGGAACGGGCCGAGCGCGCCGAAGAGGCCGTCGGGAGGGCGAAGCAGGACGTCGAGGCGGCGGCGGAAGACGTGCGGCGGGCGCGGCGGACGGCGAATGCACCCGGCCGCGGGGCCGACGCGGATGGCGGCGGTCCGGTGGCCCGTCCGGAGAGAGAAGCCGAGCAGGCTGGACAGGAGAGCGAGCAGCCCGGGGGAGATCTCCGGGGCCGGGGCGGGCAGGACGTCGGGGCGGCGGAAGAGGGCCGTCAGTCGCAGCGGACGCCGGATGCGGCGGAGCGGGTGTCCGATGCGGACGGCGGCAGACCTGTCGCGCGCGCGGAGGAGAGGCTGCGCGGTGCCGAGAAGCGGCTCGGTCGGGCGGAGGCCGAGGCCGAGCAGGCGGGGAAGGACGGTGAGGAGGCCGGGAGGGACCTCCGCGAGGCGACGGAAGGGCGCGACGCGGCCGAGCGCGACCGGGACCGGGCCGAGCAGGACGTCCGCGACGCCGAGCAGCGGGTACGGGACCGCGCGGAGGAGCGCGACCGGGCCCGCGGCCGTGCCGACCGGGCTGAGGAGCGGCTCGGGCGGACCCGCAGGGCCGTCCGCGACGCCGGGTTCGAGGGCGTGAGCGAGGCGGATGCGCGGCAGCGCACTGCGCGGGCCCGGTCCGAGGCGGACGACGCCGCGTTCCGTGGCCGCCGCGACGAGGACGTCCGGCAGGGTGCCGCGAAGGGGGACGTCCTCACCGACCTGCCGCACGCCTCGCGTTCGGCCCGGAGCGACGGCGACGGGCTCCTCGACGCCGCCCGCAGGACGCTGTCGCGCGCGACCGGCTACGCCAGGGCGCTGTGGTCCGGTTCCGCGGTCGATGGACAGATCACCGTGCTCACCTCGCCCAGGTCGCTCGCGGCCGAGTCCGACGCGTTGCGCAACGGCGGCGTGCCGATCCGCCAGCAGTACGAGGACGCCGTCACCCGCCGCTCCGACGTGGACGCGCGGCTCACGGCGGAGGACCGGGGGATGGCGGCCTCGGAGGCGTTCCGCGACGGCGGCCTCGACCTGACGGTCAAAGCGGAGAACGAGCGCACGGTCGGGTCAGGGCGGTCCTTCTCCAACAGGCTGGGCCTCACCCTCGGCTTCCGGGGCTCACCCGACCGGGACGCCGCCCACTACAACCGCCTCGGCGGGGTGCTCGGGGCGATGTGGAGCTGGACCCGGTCCGACTCCCGGGCCCAGACCGAGACCTTCACCGAGGAAGACCAGTTCTCCCTGCCCGGCAGCACCGTCGGGGTCGTCAGGGATGTCGCCTACACCTTCGCGGCCCGGGCACGGGTGCGTCCCAACCTCATCGCGAGCCTGCCGCTGCCGTGGTCGAGGGACCTGGCCCAGGAGGACCGGCACCAGCAGGACGGGCGGAACGACCGCGGTGACCGCGACGGCGGCGGAGACCGCGACGACCGCGGCGGTGGGCGCGGCCCTGGAAGCCGGGACGGCCGTGGTTCTCAGGACGGCCAGGATGCCCGGGAGGGCGGGGACGACCGGGAGAGCCGGGACGGGCACGACGACCGGCGCGGGCAGGAGGACGACGGGACCGTCGCCGGCAAGGAGGAGACCCGCTACCGAGTGGTCGACCTGGCCGCGAAGGGCCTTCTGCGCGGGACCGAAGGGCTGGGCGCCCGGCTCCGCGCCGCACGGGCCCTGCCCGAGGTGCTCACCTCCCGGACACCGGGGCCGGGCGCCTCGCGCGGCCTCACCCTGGGCGGTCTGGACGTCGACCGCGCCGTCGCCGGAATCAAGGACAGGGTGGAGGACGCGGGATACGTCCTCACCGACCAGAGCGAGCACGACGTCCGCATCGCGCTCTCGCCCAACTCTTCCCGCGGGCAGCGGCGGGCCCTGTTCAGCGAGGGGGTGCCGGTGCGGGTCCGCCTGCGCCACAAGGGGGCGATGGGGAACCAGCGGTTCTCCGACGGCGGCTGGCTGCGGATCCGGCTGGAACGGGGGCCGGGCTCCTCGCAGGGAGAGGTCGAAGCGCAGATGTCCTCCTCGCGCACCGACACCGACAGCGACGAGACGAGCCGTGCGCAGGCCGGGGGGAACAGGGCCGGGGTGACGGCCAAGCTCGACGGAGCCGTGCTGCCGGTCGGGGCGAAGGAGGGGGAGGACCCCTCCCTGCCGCCGACCCGGATGCACCTGCTCAACGCCCAGGGCCCGGTGCAGGTGGGGGAGGCGGGCGTCGACCGGACCCACGGGAGCGCCGACTCCACCACCGACAACCGGGCCCGCACGGTGAAGGAGCCGGGGGTCTCCGCGGACGCCCCGGTTCGCCTGCGGTTCACCCTCACCCACGAGGGGGCGGTGAACAACGCCAAGGCACCGATCACCGACGGCGGCACCGGGATCGCCGTCGGACGGGTGAAGGAGATCGTCCCGGTCAGCGCGATGGCCCCGGGCGGCGGGCCGGCCTCCGGGCCGGGCACCGTGCGCGAGCACGGCCGCAGGGACGCCCACCAGGCGCGGGTGGAGCAGGTCGGCGCCGCCTGGCGGGNGCCCCCCCCCCCCCCCGCCAGCCGCAGGTGCCGATGCCGGAGTCCATCGGCCCGGGCATCGCCGACGCCCTCGTGGTCTCCACCGCCCTGGCGAAGGGGTGGACCCCCGGGCCCGGCCGGCCGGACCCGGGCGCCGCGGAGGCCTACCTCGGGGGGAAGGGCGGGCTCGGCGTGCGCGCGGGGGTGCTGCGCGCCGCCGCGGGGGAGCAGGTGCTCCGGTCGGTCTTCGCCCGGTCGCAGGGCGGACCGCCCCCGGCCGGGGGCGGCGGGCGCGAGGGGAGCGACGGGCGAGGCGGTGACGGCGCCCCGCTCCTCGGCGGCGGGGACGGCCCCTTCGCCGTCCCCGGGACGGACGCGCGCCTGTACACGTCGCTGCGGCCCGGGGAGGGCCGCATCATCGACGTCGACGAGGACGCCTCCACCGACCACTACACGCAGAAGACGCACCGCGAGGAGCGGTCCGGGACGCACGACGGGGGACAGAGCCAGCCGGTCTCCGGCGACCTCTACTTCGTGGGCGGCCTCGACGGCGGCGACCGGGGCGGGTTCGCCCCGAGCGCGGTCTACGGGTCCCAGAGCGCGGCGGGCAACGCCGCGCCGCCCGTCGGCGCCGGCACGAGCAAGGACGACGCCACCGTCCTGCACACCGACCACGGCGCGCCGGAGGACAAGGGCCGCCGGTTCCTGGTGCGGATGCCGATGGACGCGCTGGTGGTCGCCCACGATTCCGCAGGCCGGGGCGGCCCCTTCGGCCGGACCCGCACCCACCCCCGCGGCGCCACCGCCTCGACCGAGGTCGAGGTGTGGCTCACCCGCGAGCAGGCGGAGCGGTACGGGCTGCTCGGCGACGGGTCGGCGGGGCGCTGGGACACCGTCGCCGAGGCCAAGAGCGAGGCGGCGGAGAAGGAGAAGGCGCTCTTCGACGCGCTCGACCGCCACCTCGGCCTGGACCGCGACCCCCGGAGCGGGCAGGACCGCGCCCAGGGCGCTCACGCGCGCGAGGCCATGGACCTGCTCGGGCTCGACCCGGCCCTGGACCCCGCCGGCTGGGACGGCCGGGTGCGCGACGCCGTCGCCGCGATCCGGCGGCACCTGGGCACCGGTCCCGCCCCCGACCGGGGGTGGGACCGCGGGGACGACACCGTGCAGGCCGACCACGAGCAGGCCGAGGGCGCCCTGAACCTGCTGCAGGAGCGGGAGGCGGCCGGCGCCCCCGTCTTCTCTCCCGAGGTCCTGGCTGCCCTTCGCGACCTGGTCGAGCGCCGCGGCGAACTGCACACGGCCCTGACCGCCCAGCGCGAGGCGCTGGACGGTCTGGCCCGGGCCCTGGCCGCGGCCTGGGGCGGCCCTCCGGCGCACGCGCCGTCCCTGCAGGCGGCCTTCGAGCAGGCGCTGAACCCGGCAGGAGGGGGGCAGCGCGTGCGCTGACCGACGACACCTCCCCGTCCACCTCACTCCCGACCCCACCGAGAGAGGAACCCCCACATGGCAGCAGAATCCGCGAAGGCCCCGAGGCCCGGAGCCCTGGCGAGCTCCGCCGACCCGGTGCCGAGCGCCGCGCCGGGGGCGGCGGACCCGGCGTCCGCCCCGCCCCCGCCGTCCCCCACGGGCCGGGCCGCCGAGGCCGCGGCCGAACCCCCCGCGGGCGGCGCCCTGTCCGGGCTGACCGCCGCCATCGGCCGGTTCGGCGCCCCCACCGCGACCGAGGGCAAGAGCGCGGCGGTCGCGCACCGGCCGGGCAAGCCCACCCTGGCGCTGGCCGCCATCGCCGGGCTGCTGCTGGTCGCCGCGCCGTTCGGGGCCTCCGAGGCGGGGCTGCGGCTGGCCGGCGGCGGAGAGGCCGGGGCCGGCGGCGCCGACCCGGCCGTCGGCACGGCGGACGCACAGGCGCAGGCGCCCGCCGCGGGCGGCGCCCCGGTCGTCCCCGGCGAGGGCGGCGGCGGAGGCGGTGCCGGGGGCGGGGGCGGCGGGCAGGACCCGGGCGGGTTCGTGCCCGACGTGCTGCCGCAGGCGCCCGGCGCGGTCGACGGCGAGGACCGCGACGGCGAGGGCGGCGGCTCCGGCGGCGACGGGAGCGACGGGAGCGACGGCTCCGATGGCGGCAGCGGCGGCGGGACGGCCGACGGCGGTTCCGGCGACGGCGGCGACGGAGGCGCGGGCGGCGCCGGGCCGGACGCCGAGACGGAGATGGGCTCCCTGCTCGACGGGGTTCCCCTGCTCGGTTCGGACGACTCGGAAAAGGCCGGGGAGTCCGGGGAGACCGAGGAGTCGGAGGGCCGTGAGGACGCTGAGAGCGCCGAAGGAGCCAGGGGCACCGAGGGCGGCGAGGGCTCCGGGGAGAGCGGGAGGTCCGGGGGGTCCGATGAGGACCGGGGCTCGGACTCCGGCGAGGACGCGGGCGGCGACCGCGGGAACGGCGGTGGCTCCGGGGCGTCCGACGCCCCCGAACGCGAGGACGGTTCCGGCGGCGGTCCGGAGGCCGCGGGCGACGGCGGCGGCGATGGCGCGGGCGACGGCGGCGGCCAGGACCAGGACGCCGCCCCGCTGACGACGCGCGCGGACGAGGGCGCGGGCGGCGGCCAGAAGCGCGCGTACTCCGCCGTGGCCGGTCCGGACTGCACCGACCCCGGTGCCTCCTACGCCGTGCACGGCCAGGGCGTCACGCGCGCCGGCTCCGGCCACTACACCGGTTCGGGGTGCGCGGGCGGCTACGACGCCCTCCCCGTGAGCGGCGACTCCAACGCCTACACCGACACCGCCGCGACCTGGACCTTCACCCCCGGCTTCGAGGACGCCACCTGCTCGCTGAAGATGCTGGTCATCGCCGGCGACTCGCCGCTGTGGGGCAGCGGCGAGCCCGCCAACGTCGAGCTGTTCGACGGCGAGCGGGCCGAGGGCCCGAACCGCGGCGTCTACAAGATCGAGCGGCCCGACCCCGGCAACTACTGGGCGGTCACCGAGTTCTCGGACGTGCACGGGTCCTTCACCGTCCGGTTGACCAATGCCGGCGCCGCGCCCCAGGGCGCCCCGCACCCGACGCTGCCCGCCTCGGTGGTCGAGGCCGAGTGCCGCTGACCCGCCGCCCCGGCGCGGCAGGGAGAGCGGCTGAGAGAAAGGAACGGACAGTTCGATGACCCCTCACGTGCGCACCGTCGACCCGTCGGGCGGCGCGGAGTTCCGGACCATCGGCGAGGCGGTGGCCGCGGCCGGCGACGGCGCGGTGCTCTCCCTGGCCCCGGGCCGCTACGCCGAGCGGCTGGTCCTGACCCGCGTGGTCACCCTGATGGCGGCCGAGGAGCCCGGGTCGGTGGAGATCCTCTGCGCGGAGGGGAGCGCGGTCACCTCCGTCGCCGAGGCGGTCAAGCTCACCGGGCTGGTCCTGCGCGGGCGCGACCCCGAGGCGCCGGTGGTGGACGCCGCCGCCGGGCAGGTGGAGCTGGCCGAGTGCCGGGTGGACGGCGCCGCCTGGGCGGCGGTGCTGGCCCGCGACGACGGCGCGCTCGCGCTCCGCGACTGCCGGGTGACCTGCTCCGAAGGGGCGGGGATCGTGGTGACCTCGGCGCAGACCAGCGTCATCGAGGACTGCGTCGTGGAGGACGTGGGCACCAGCGGCCTGGTCATCAACGAGCGCGGGGCGCCCCGGGTGCGGCGCTGCACCATCCGCGACGCCGGCGGCAACGGCGTGTACGCGGCCGGCGGCGGCGCGGGCCGTGTGGAGGACTGCGAGGTCACCGGCACCGCCAAGCCCGCGGTGGCGGTGGACGGGGACGCCGCCCCGGAGCTGGTCCGGCTGCGGGTGCGCGACGTCCGCGACGACGGGGTGGTGCTCTCCTCCCGTTCGGCGGTGCGGCTGGAGGAGGTGGAGGTGCACGGCGCGGCCGGCCGCGGCCTGGTGCTGCGGGGCGGCACCGGCCCGCGCGCCGACCGGGTCACCGTCGTGCGCAGCGGCCGCGAGGGCGTGCTCGCCGAGGAGAAGGCGCGCGGCCTGCTCACCGGGGTCGAGGTGCGCGACGCCGGGGGTGTGGCGGTGCGCGTCACCGGCCGCTCCGCCACCGCGTTCACCGGGCTGGGCGTGCACGGCGGCGCGGCCGAGGGGGTGGTGGTCGCCGATGACTCCACCGCCGAGTTCGACCGCCTCACCGTGGACGGCACCGACGGCGCCGGCGTGGTGGTGCTGTCCGGGTCCTCCCCCTTCCTGCGGAGGGTCCGGGTGCGGCGGGTCCGCGGGCACGGCGTCCGCTTCGACGGCGGCGGGGGCCGCCTGGAGGACCTGGAGGCGACGGGGGTGCGGCGCTCCGGGGTGCACGCCTCGGGCGACGCGCGCCCCTCCCTCACCGGCCTGCGGGTGGTCGACGCCAAGGAGAACGGGGTGAGCGCCGCGGCCGGTGCCGTGCTGGACCTGCGCGACGGCGAGGTGGCCGGGTGCGGCGGGGACGGGCTGGCGGTGCACGCCGGCGGCGAGGTGAACGCGACGCGCATGCGCTCGCACGGCAACGGCCGCAACGGGGCGCTGGTGGCGGCGGGCGGCCGCGCGGTGCTGCGCTCCTGCGAGCTGTTCGGCAACCGGGCCGACGGGGTGCTCGTCGGTACCGGTGAGGACGTGCTGGTGGACGGGTGCTCGGTGCGCGACAACGGCCGCGCCGGGCTGAGGCAGACCGTCGCCGGGGCGAACGTCACCGCGGAGTCGCTGGTCAGCGAGGGCAACGCCGACGAGGACCGGTACGGGCCGGACGCGGTCCCCGAGGGCGCCGGGGGGCCGGGCGTGCCCGGTGCGGCCGGCGGCGACGGCGGCGCCGACGGGGCGGACGGCGACGCCGAGGACCGGGACGCGGGGCCGCTGGCCGAGCTGGAGGCGCTGATCGGCCTGGAGAGCGTCAAGCGCGAGGTCACCACCCTGGTCAACCGGAACCGGATGGCCCGCCACCGGGCCGAGATGGGGCTGCCGTCCCCGCCGGTCGCCCGGCACCTGGTGTTCTCCGGCCCTCCGGGCACCGGCAAGACCACGGTCGCGCGGCTGTACGGGCGGCTGCTGGCCGATCTGGACGTGCTGCGCTACGGCCACGTCGTGGAGGCGGCCCGCGCCGACCTGGTCGGCCAGTACGTGGGCGCCACCGCGATCAAGACCACCGAGGTGTTCGAGAAGGCGCGCGGCGGGGTGCTGTTCGTCGACGAGGCCTACACGCTCTCGGCCGAGGACGGGGGCGGGTTCGGCCGGGAGGCGATCGACACCCTGGTGAAGCTGATGGAGGACCACCGCGACGACGTGGTGGTGATCGTCGCCGGGTACGGCCCGGAGATGGAGGGGTTCCTGGCCTCCAACCCCGGGCTGGCCTCCCGGTTCGCCCGCACCGTCGCGTTCCCCAACTACCGCTCCGAGGAGCTGGTGGCGATCGTGGAGGCCCAGAGCGCCGCGCACAGCTACACGCTGGACGAGGGGCTGCGCGCGGCCCTGCTGCGGCACTTCGAGCGCATGCACAAGGGGCCCGCCTTCGGCAACGGGCGCGAGGCCCGCAAGGTGTTCGAGCAGATGGTGGACCGGCAGGCGCACCGGCTGGGGGAGAACCCCCCGGCCGACCCGGCGGAGCTCACCCTGCTGCTGCCCGAGGACCTGGACGGCGGCGCGGCGGCGGGGCCGGAGGGCGGGGCAGATGCGGTCGCCGCGCTGCGCGCCGAGCTGGACGCGCTGACCGGGCTGGCCGAGGTCAAGGAGGTCGTCAACGACCTGGTGAACGTGCTCGTCACCGCGGCGCGGCGCCGGGACCTGGGGATGCCGGTGCCCACGCTCAGCCACCACCTGGTGTTCTCCGGCCCGCCCGGCACCGGTAAGACGACGGTGGCCCGCATCTACGGGAGGCTGCTCAGCGCACTGGGCGTGCTGCCCGGCGGGCAGACCGTGGAGGCGGCCCGCGCCGACCTGGTCGGGCGGTACGTGGGGCACACCGCCCAGCTCACCGCGGAGGTGTTCGAGAAGGCGCGCGGCGGGGTGCTGTTCATCGACGAGGCCTACACGCTCACCCCGGCCGGCGGGGGCAACGACTTCGGCCAGGAGGCGGTGGACACCCTGGTGAAGCTGATGGAGGACCACCGCGACGAGGTGGCGGTGATCGTCGCCGGCTACGACACGGAGATGGAGCGGTTCCTGGCCTCCAACCCCGGGCTGGCCTCCCGCTTCGCCCAGCGGGTGCCGTTCACCGACTACAGCGGCGGCGAGCTGGTGTCCATCGTGCGGGGCATGGCCGAGACGGGCGGGTACAGGATCCCGGACGCGACGGCCGAGCGGTTGCTGGCGCACTTCGACGCGGTCCCCAGGGGCGAGGCGTTCGGCAACGCCCGCTACGCGCGCCAGGTGATGGAGAAGATGATCACCCGGCAGGCGGGGCGGCTCGTCGCGGTGGCCGAGCCGAGCCGGGAGGACCTGGTGGTGCTGGCCCCCGACGACGTCCCCTGAGCGGACCGGGCGCCCGGAGCGGGGCGGGGAGGCGCGGCCGACCCGCCCCGCTCGGTCAGGGCTTGCGCGCGACCCCGCCGTACTGGTCCATGCCGCGGCGGTTGCCGACCTCGATGGGGTCCGGCCGCCACAGCGGGCACGGGACGACGCCCGGCTCCAGCAGCTCCAGCCCCTCGAAGCGGGCGGCGATGTCCTCCGGGCTGCGCAGGAAGTAGGGGAGGCCGCCCTGGGAGTTTCCCTCCTCGATGGCCGCGTTGTAGGCGTCGCTGGTGTTCGTGCCGTCGTACATCGCCAGGTAGCTGCCGGAGGGCAGGGCGTCCAGCAGGTGGCGGAGGATCGGCATGATGTCGTCGGCGGGGACGTGCCCGAGGATGCCCAGGAGCATGAGGGCGACGGGCCGGTCGAAGTCCAGGGTCCTCGCCGCCTGGCGCAGGATCGTGTCGGGGTCGCGCAGGTCGGCGTCGATGTAGTCGGTCGCGCCCTCGGGGGAGCCGACGAGCAGGGCGCGCGCGTGGGTCAGCACGAGCGGGTCGTTGTCGACGTAGACCACCCGGGACTCGGGGGCGATCGACTGGGCGACCTCGTGGGTGTTGTCGACCGTGGGCATCCCGGTGCCGATGTCGAGGAACTGGCGGATGCCCGCCTCGCCCGCCAGGTGGCTCACCACGCGGATGAGGAACTGCCGGCTGGTCCGGGCGAGGTCCACGATCTGCGGGAAGGACGCGATGACCTGGTCGCCGACCTCGCGGTCGATGGGGTAGTTGTCCTTGCCGCCCATCCAGTAGTTCCAGATGCGGGCCGAGTGGGGCACCGTCGTGTCGATCTGCGGCTGCGGGGCCTGCGGGGCGCCGTCGTTCGCCGGGGAGGAGGACGAACCGTCTGTCATGGGGGGTACCTGTCTAGCTCGGTGAGGTGGGGAGGGGACCGGCCCGCCGCCGTGGACCCGGGGCCGTGCTCCGGCCCCTGCGCACCGGCGGACGCGCCCGTGGCCGGGATCCGCTCTCCGAGGTTAGGCGAGACCGCCCCCGCCCCGCATACCCGCGGGCCAGGGGCCCACGGCCGGCAGGTGCTCCCGCTTGCTCAGCGGAGCAGGACCTCGTAGCCGCTGCGGAGCAGGTCCGGTGCCGAGCCGCGGTGGACGGCGGACAGGCGCGACCACAGGGCCCTTCCGGCACCGTTCCTGTAGCGCACGAAGGTCGCGAACGTCGCCTCGTCGCCGTCGACGGCCATGATCAGTTGGTCGCTCATCATCCAGCCGGGCGCCTCCAGCCGGACCCACCCGTCGCCGCGGCCGGAGATCCGCCACCCGGCCACGCGGTCGGGGGAGGGGCCCGGGCGCAGGCGCAGCCCGAGCACGCCCTGCCACAGGACCTGAGCCGAGGAGCCGAGCACCTCCTCGAACATGGCCCTCAGCCACTCCTCGGGCGTTCCGACCGTGCCCCGGTCCATCGTCAGGGTGAACAGGTCGGCGTAGTCGTAACGGGTGAACGAGGTCAGGGCGGCGACCTCCTCCGGCGGCGTCCGGCGCTCGGTGACGACCGGCTCCGCGGTCGGTCCTCCAGCCGGTTCCGCGTCGGCCGCGCCGGTGCGGTGCGGGGCGGGCTCTGCCGTCATGTCCGACTCCCTTCGGGCGGGTCCGGCGCGGTGGCGGGACCGTTTCCCGGAAAGTAACATACAGACATGTACGTATGTAATCGGGGAGGGTGACGTGGCCACGGCACGGGAGGGGGACCGCCGCACGCAGGCCGACCGGCGTGCGCGGACCAGGAGCGCACTGCTGGAGTCGGCGGCCCGGGGGCTGTCCGCCCACGGCTACGCCCAGCTGGCCCTGGAGCGGGTGGCGAAGGAGGCGGGCTACACCCGCGGCGCGCTGTACCACCAGTTCGCCAACAAGGAGGAGCTGGCACTGGCGGTGGTGGAGTGGGTCGGCCGGACCTGGCGAGCCGAGGTCGGCGGCCCCGCGGCGGCGCACGAGGACCCGGTCGAGGCGCTGTGCGCACTGGCGCGGGCGCACGCCGTCTACTGCCGCCGGGACATCGCCGGCGTCATGATGACGCTGCAGATCGAGTTCTCCGGCCGCGACCACCCGGTCGCCGAGGCGCTGGAGCGGAACGTGCGCCCGCTCCTCGTCGAGTGGGGCGGGCGGATCGCCGAGGCACGGGCGCGCGGCGCCCTCCCGCCGGGGCCGCCGCCCGAGGAGATGGCCGAGGCCTACTTCGGGACCCTGCAGGGGGTCACGATCGCCGTCGCGGGACGCGCGCCGTACGACGCCGACCTCACCGAAGGGGCGGTCCGCGGCGTCCTCGGCCTGCCGCCCGCGTCCTCCGCGCCGTTCACAGCGTCCGCACCGTCCACCCCGTCCGCACCGACGGCACGGGCGGCACAGAAGGCACCGACCGGTGACCGCGACCAGGAGGACACGAAATGAGGCTGGACACCGCCGAGCACACCTCGCGCCCGTGGGCGATCCACCGGATCGCGCCCGACTTCACCGTCGAGGACCTGTGGGCGCTCCCGACGCCGGGCGGCCCGGACGAGTTCCCCCGCTTGTTGGAGACGCTGACCGCGGGCTCCTTCCCCGACGACGCGCCGCGCATCGTCCGGTTCCTGTGGAACGCGCGGTGGCGGCTGGGCGCGGTGCTGGGGTGGGACCGCGAGAAGGACGGCCTCGGCACCCGGGTGGCCTCGCTGCGCGACCGGCTCCCGGAGGAGTTGCGCGACGGGCCGACCGGCCCGAGCCTGCAGCGGTTCGACCCGCTGTACCTGGGAGAGAACGAGTGGGCCGCCGAGATGGCCAACCGCACGGTGCACACGGTCATGCACCTGTCCTGGGTGCCCGACGACACGGGCGGCCACCACGGGCGGATGGCGGTCCTGGTCAAGCCGAACGGGTGGTTCGGCGCCGTCTATATGGCCGCGATCAAGCCGTTCCGGCACCTGCTCGTCTACCCGGCCCTGATGCGCAGCTTCGACCGGAGGTGGCGCGCGAGCGCCTGAGCACCGGCACGGCACCGGCACCGGCGCCGGAGCGGACCCGGGACCGGGGCGGGCGGTCATGCCGGCCACAGCCACCGCAACCGCGGAGGGTGCGAGGGCGCGCGCAGGGAACCCCGCCCGGGCGTGCGCCCGCCGCCCGGTACCTGGGCCTGGGCGGTGCGGCGGACCTCGTCGGGCACGGCCCCTTCAGCGGTATCGACCAGGTAGTCGTGGGGGCGCCAGAGCCGGCCGTCCAGGTCGCCGGGCACGAGCAGGCCGCTCGCGCCCAGCCTGACCCGCCGGGCCCAGGCGAGCGCCTCGGCGAAGCCTTCCGGCCGGAGGGCCTCGCGGCCCCGGAGGCGGACGGTGTGGGCCCGTTTCAGCAGCGCCGTGGAGAAGGGGGCGGGCGCGCCGGCGCGGACCAGGTCGACCGCTGCGGCGACGAGGGCGTGGCCGCGTGGGCGGCCGTGGTTGGCGGAGCACCGGTCCGCATCGCGCCACAGGCCGTGCAGGAAGGGGCCGGCCGCCAGGTATTCGGCGACCCCGTGCACACCTCTGCGGGCACAGCGCGCGGCGGACGCCAGGCGGGGGTCGCCGTGCGCGGCGGCGCGCTCGACCTCCCCGGGGGACCAGGGGCGCTCCAGCGTGACCGGGTCGAGGCGCCGGAGAAGGCCGGTCGTGCGGTAGGCGTCGAGGTGTTCGGTGCGCAGTGTGGCGGCCAGGACGGCGCGTTCACGGGTGAAGAGGTCCAACGCGGTCCCGGTCAGGCGTGCTGCATCGCCGTCCAGGAAGCCGTCGATGCCGTCCAGCCACACCACGACGCCGGGTCCGCAGTGACCGGGGGATGCGGCGATGCGCTCCGCCAGCACGTTCAGGGGTGTTCCCCTGGGAGGGGCCACCAGCAGGCGGCGGGGCGCGACCGCGGCCAGGGCGTGCAGCAGGGCGCGGGTCTTTCCGGCCGCGGAGTCGCCCGTCACCAGGACCATGCCGCCGCCGGAGTCCGCCGCGCCGACCGCTCGCCGGATGTCGCCGTCGCGGTCGCGGTCGACATAGGGAGCGAGCCGGGAGCCGTCCGCGGCGGCCGGGGCGGGGTGGACGCCCAGCGCCCGGGGGTCGGCCAGGGAGACGGGGACCGCGGTGGCCAACGCGGCCTCGACCCCGTGTGCGGCGCCGCGGACCCGTCCCGGTTCCGCGCCGACGTAGACGTCCCCGGTCGTCCCGGCCTGGAGCACCGTGCGCGCGGAGGTGTCGGCCGATCGGTTCCGCACTTCAGCGAGGGGCCGCCCGGGGTGCCGTCCCGCCGGGCGCCGGGCCGATCTCCAGGTGAGCCCTCCCCCGTCCCCCTGCGGCAGCATGCCGTCGGCCCTCCGGGCCTCGGGGGCGTGCGGTCCGCTCGCGACGGTTCCGGGGGACGCCTCGAGCACGTCGCCGTCCTCGCCGTCGGCGGCGGGGCATCGGCCGGGTGCGGGATCCCGGGGGTGCTGATGGGGCATGAGGGCGGGCTTCGTCTCCGTGGTGCGGATTCTGGCGGGATGCTCGATGCACGCGATTATGCACGTGCATAATCGCGTGCATCAATACCTGTCCGGTTACGCGGCCGGAGTCGGCCGGGGCCCGGCCCGCCCCTGGTCTCCGACCTGGGGAACGGTGGC
>NZ_ANAD01000191.1 GCF_000341245.1 Nocardiopsis halophila DSM 44494 | reverse complement strand
CTGGCTCCCGGGCAACGGGGGGATCGCGGCGGGTGCGGCGTTAGGGGGCGGGGGCGGACACGACGGTGCCGCGTTTCCGGGGAGCGGTGGTCAGGGGCCTCGGGTGGCCGCCCAAGGAAACGGATCGGCCTCTGGGCGCCGATGGCGATGACGCTCCCGTCCGGGAAGGACGCGCCGGAAACGGTCCGTCTTCCCGGAAAACGCGACACCCACCCCTTCCAAGCCGCCGGTCGTGTCCGCTGGCGTGGTGGGACCCTCCGGGCCCCGGCCGCCCCCCGGGGAGCACCGCC
>NZ_ANAD01000190.1 GCF_000341245.1 Nocardiopsis halophila DSM 44494 | reverse complement strand
TATTACCCCGACTTTCCCGAGATCAACGGCAAGGAGGGGGCGCGCACCCGGTGCGGCGCCCCCGTGGCTCACTCGCGCACCACCTCTTGACACCCCCCGCGCTCGGTCGGCAATCTCGAGGAAATGTCCCCGATCGGCCGGCCCGTTCAACGACGACGCAGAATGTTAGCGCTAACATCCAAATAGTGGAAAACTGGAGCACTGGGGTGGTGGGCCTTTCCGTCCCCGCGAAGGAATGGTGGCGGGCGGCGCCGCGGATCGGAACGCGGTGACGCTCCCGCCGTTCGCTCGAATTCCGTGCTCCGTTGTGCGCGCACTCGGATGCGTACGGAAACCCTCTGGCCACCGTACGCATCGCCCGGTCCCGTCCGATCCCCTCCCCGGAACCCCCACCGGCGGAACACCCCCCAATCGGAGGAGACGTGCCAGCGAACGCGAACCGAAGGAGACCGGCCGCCGCGAGCGCCCTGCTCGCCGGGGTCCTGTGCATGACGACGGCGGCGCCCGCATCGGCCGCGGCCGACTACACCATCGACGTCGACACCGCCGCCTCCGGGCCGCAGATCAGCGACCGCATGTACGGCATCTTCCTGGAGGACATCAACCACGCCGCCGACGGCGGGCTGTACGCCGAACTCGTGCAGAACCGGTCCTTCGAGTACAGCACCGCCGACAATGAGGACTACACCCCGATGACCGCCTGGGAAGAGGTCGCGACCGGCAACGCCGACGGAAACGCGGAAGTGGTCGACGACGACGGCCGGCTCAACGAGCGGAACCGCAACTACCTGCGGTTGGCCCTTCCCGCCGACGGCGGTGAATACGGTGTGGCCAACAGCGGGTATTCCACCGGAATCACCGTCGAGGAGGGGAAGGGGTACGACTTCTCGGTCTGGGCCGAGGCGCCCGGGAACCGGTCGACGCCCCTCACCGTCCGCCTCCGGGACGAGCAGGGCGAACCCCTGGCCGAGCCGCTGAGGATCGAGACCGAGAGGGGCGGCTGGAAGAAGTACACCGGCACGCTCACCGCCACCGCCTCCAGCACCACGGGCAGGCTCGCGGTCACCGGCAGCGGCGGCGGCTCGCTGAGCCTGGACATGGTCTCGCTGTTCCCGCGCGACACTTTCAAGGGACGTGAGAACGGCTTGCGCGCGGACATCGCTGAGAAGGTCGCCGCCCTCGACCCCGGCTTCGTGCGCTTTCCCGGGGGCTGCCTGGTCAACACCGGCAGCCACGAGGCCTACGAAGGGCCCGACTGGCCGCGCGAGCGCTCCTACCAGTGGAAGGACACCGTCGGCCCGGTCGAGGAGCGCGCGACCAACCACAACTTCTGGGGCTACAACCAGTCCTACGGCCTGGGGTACTACGAGTACTTCCAGTTCGCCGAGGACCTGGGCGCCATGCCGCTGCCCGTCGTCCCGGCCCTGGTCACCGGCTGCGGTGAGGACGAGGCCACGGACGACCCGGAGCTGCTGGAGCGGCACGTCCAGGACACCCTCGACCTGATCGAGTTCGCCAACGGGCCGGCCGACTCCGAGTGGGGCGGCCTGCGCGCGGAGATGGGGCACCCCGAGCCCTTCGGGCTGACCCACGTGCAGGTCGGCAACGAGGAGAACCTGCCCGAGGAGTTCTTCGAGCGCTTCGTGCGGTTCCGCGACGCGATCGAGGCCGAGTACCCGGACATCACGGTGGTCGGCAACTCCGGCCCGGCCTCCGGGGGCGCCGTCTTCGAGCGCGCCTGGGAGCTGAACCGCGAGCACGGCGTGGAGCTGGTCGACGAGCACTACTACAACTCGCCCGCCTGGTTCCTGGCCAACAACGAGCGCTACGACTCCTACGACCGCCAGGGCCCCGACGTCTACCTGGGCGAGTTCGCCTCCCAGGGCAACCGCTTCTCCAACGCCCTGGCCGAGGCCGCCTACATGACGGGGCTGGAGCGCAACGCCGGCGTGGTGAGGATGGCCTCCTATGCGCCGCTGCTGGCGGCCGAGTGGGACGCCCAGTGGACCCCCGACATGATCTGGTTCGACAACGCCCGCAGCTGGGGGTCGGCCAACTACGAGGTCCAGCGGCTGTTCGCGCGCAACACCGGCGACGCCGTGGTGCCCAGTACCGCCTCCGGCACCCCCGGGGTCGGCGGGCCGATCACCGGGGCGGTGGGGCTGTCCACCTGGAACACCAGCGCCGAGTACGACGACGTGCGGGTGACCTCCGCCGGCGGCACGCCCCTGTTCAGCGACGACTTCTCCTCCGGCGCCGACCGGTGGACCCACGTCACCGACGCCGGGAACTGGGCGGTGGAGGACGGCGCCTACGTCCAGACCGCGACCTCGGGCGAGAACACGATGGTCACCGCAGGCGACCCCGGTTGGACCGACTACGACCTGGAGGTGACCGCGACCAAGCGCGAGGGGGACGAAGGCTTCCTCATCGGGTTCGGGGTCCAGGGGAGCGACGACCACTACTGGTGGAACCTGGGCGGCTGGGGCAACACCCGGTCGGCCGTGGAGCACACCTCCGAGGGGGCGAAGAGCACGGTGGTCTCGGACGGGACCACGATCGAGGCCGGGCGCGAGTACGACGTCCGCATCGAGGTGCGCGGACGCGACGTCGCCCTCTACCTCGACGGGGAGGAGTGGAACCGCTTCACCGCGCCCGCACCGGAGCCGTTCCGCCAGGTGGTGACCCGCGACGAGCGGACCGGCGAGTACATCGTGAAGGTCGTCAACGCCCAGGGCGAGGCGGCCCGCACGTCGATCGGCCTGGGAGGCGCCCGGGTCGCGCCGACCGCCGAGGCGACGGTCCTCGCGGCCGACCCGGACGCCGAGAACACCGCGGACGACCGCCCCGTCGAGCCCGAGACCTCGACCATCGACGGGGTGGACTCCTCGTTCACCCACACGTTCCCGGCGCACTCGGTCACCTTCATGCGGATCAAGCCGCAGGGCTGATCCCCGAGTTCCCCGATCACCCTCCGGGCGCCGGCACAGGGGCCGGTGCCCGGAGGGCCCTCACGCCGACTTCTCGCCTCCCGGGCCTTCGCTTCCCGGCCCGTCGACCAAGGGCCCCAGCCGCTCCACGATCAGGGCGCCCAGGGCCTCCGGGGCCTCGAGCCAGGGGTACGCGGTCCTGGTGGAGCCCTGCACGACGCGCGTCTGCGGGGCATCGTGCGCCAGCACGGTGCGCAGCGACTCGCCCAGGGCGGGGAGGTCCCCGGAGTAGACCGTGAACCGCTCTGGGGCCGCGCGCAGGCGGGCGAACCAGTCGGGGCCCTCGGCCTCGCCGCTG
Source organism: Nocardiopsis halophila DSM 44494 (assembly GCF_000341245.1). GTDB lineage: Bacteria > Actinomycetota > Actinomycetes > Streptosporangiales > Streptosporangiaceae > Nocardiopsis_A > Nocardiopsis_A halophila. The sequence goes on along the minus strand of NZ_ANAD01000190.1, from coordinate 37,237 downwards.
AGGGCGTCGGAGATGTCCAGGGGCATCGCTTCGGTGAGCCTCTTGGAAGCGATGCCGCGCAGCAGGTCCCGGTCCTGCTCGTCCAAGGAAGTGTTGCGGCCCACGGAATGGTCGACCATGACGGCGATCCCCTCCTCGGACAGCATCCCGGTCTCGCGGAACCGTTCATCGAAGGGGGCCATCGCGAGCAGGAAGTCGGCGGTCTCCTCGCCCAGCTCGGGCATGTGGAAGTCGGGATGGCCGACCAGGACGGCGGTGTCGGGGTCGACGAGCAGGGCGTGCGCGGCGGTGCCGTCGGCGGCCAGCTCCGCGGCGGCCCGGGCGGCGATGCCGGCGCCGACCACCAGGTCCACCCCGGTTTCGGGGAGGAGGGGCCGGGCGGAGGCCTCGATGTGCTCGGCCACACGGGCCGGAGCCAGCCGGCCGGTGGGCGGCTGCTCCACCACGATCGCGCGGACGCGGGGAGGCAGCACATCGATCAGGCGCTGCCACACCCGTCTGTCCCCGAGATCATGGACGAAGCACACGGTGGGCATGCGGATCCCGACCTTCCTTCGGCTGGGGAGAGAGGACACGCTGATCCTTGCCCGAAGCGATGCCGCTCACACGAACCCCAGGTCGGCACGGCTTAAGGCGCCGATACCTCCGGCAGGGGCGTCCGCGCCCTCGGCGCGGCCCGACCGATGATTTCTGCGCGCCGTGCCGGTCTGTACGCCGAGTACCGACTCACGGGAGGCCGACGCCATGCGGAAACTGACCTACGGCATGAACCTGAGCCTGGACGGCTACATCGCCGCGCCCGGCGGGGACCTCGACTGGAGCGTGCCGAGCGGCGAGCTGTTCCAGTGGTGGTCCGACCGGGTGGCCGCGACGGGCCTGGCGCTGTACGGGCGCCGACTGTGGGAGACGATGAGCTCTTACTGGCCGACCGCCGACGAGCAGCCGGGCGCCACACCGGCGGAGATCGAGTTCGCCGGGCGCTGGCGGGAGATGCCGAAGGCGGTCTTCTCCTCGACGGCCGGAGCGGTCGACGGGAACGCCCGTCTGGTCACCGGCGACGCGGTCACCGAGATCACCAGGCTCAAGGCCGAGGACGGCGGTCCCATGGACATCGGCGGTGCCACACTCGCCGCGGCGGCCATGCGGGCCGGGCTGATCGACGAGTACGCGGTCGTCACCCACCCGGTCCTGGTGGGCGGCGGCACGCCGTTCTTCACCGCCTTGGACGACCGGGTGAGCCTGAGCCTGGTGGAGACCCGGACGTTCCCCGACGGCGTGGTGCTGAACAGGTACGAGACCAAGCGCTGAGTTCCCGACGAGCACCATCGATCCGGGATCGCTCCTTGGCAAGGCCGAATTTTCGCCCGTTTGCCTGGCGGCCCCAGCAGGATTCGAACCTGCGACACCGGCTTTAGGAGAGCCGTGCTCTGTCCCCTGAGCTATGAGGCCTTGCGTGCCCCAGGGTAGCGGAGGGTGCGGCGTGTTCGGGTGGTGGATGCGGGAGGAGGGGCCGATGCGGCCCTGTGGGCGGTGGTCAGGGGTTCCCGGCTTCTGGGTTGAGTACTCTTCTCTCTATAGGGTTGTCACGCCTTCTGTGTGACATGCGCCACATCCCGCGTGTGGTCCTTCCCGGTCGTGGTCCGCCGTTGTGGCGGCGGCCAGGGGTGACGGCGCGGTCCGGCCCAGGGGCGGGATCGCCGATCGCTGGCCGGATGTGGACTTTGCAGTACCCTGCCATGCGGCCACATCCACGGCCCGTGCACGACCGTGACCGAAAAAGGTAGCCGGAGGACTCACGTGCCGTTCTCTCTCGCATCGACGCGGCGGACGTCCCGCGCCCGGAGAAGCGGATCGGCGCCCGGCTCTTCCCCGGCGGCGGGCCTGTCGGCGGTGTCGCTGCCGCGCCCCCTGCGGTCGCGGCTGGCCCAGGGCATGGTGACCGTGCTGCTGCTGGGCGGTGTGCTCCTGCCCGCCGGAGAGGCGGCCGTCGCGCCCGTCACCGCCCCCGCCCACGCCGACGAGGACCTGGACGCCCTGGCCGAGAAGGCGGAGGAGGCCAAGGAGGAGTTGGAGAAGGCCACCGAGGACTACACCGACCGGGAGAAGGACCTCGACGCCGCCCAGGAGGAGCTCGTCTCCACGCTGCACGAGCTGCAGCAGACCGAGCTCGAGCTCAGCGACATGCGCGAGCCGCTGTCCCAGATGGCCAGCACCCTCTACCAGCAGCCCGACGCCGGTGCCATGGGGATGATGGCCTCCGGGAGCATCCAGCAGGACCTGCGCGTCGACTCCTACGTCAGCAAGCTCTCCGAGGACAAGGACTCCCTCATCGAGGAGGCCAACGAGCTGCGCGACCGGCAGGTGGAGCTCACCAACGAGGCCCAGGGCCTGCAGGCCGAGACCCAGCTCGCCCGCGTCGAGCTCAAGGGCGACCTGGAGGACCTCAAGAAGCAGTCCGAGGAGAGCTCTGAGGCGCTCACCAAGGAGCTGGAGGACCGCGGCCTGGACGTCGACGCCTACATGGCCGGCGTGGAGTGCGACCCCAGCAAGGGCGAGGAGGCCTCCGGCTACCCCAACGGCCTGCTCCCGCAGGGGGCGCTGTGCGAGCTGCCGCAGGGCGGCGAGTTCCTGCGGGCCGACGCGGCCGTGGACTTCATGGAGATGAACAAGGCCTACACCGAGCAGTTCGGCAGCCAGATGTGCCTCACCAGCTCCTACCGCGACTACCCGAACCAGCAGCGCGTCTACGCCGAGCAGCCGCCCGGCAACGCGGCCGTCCCCGGCACCTCCAACCACGGCTGGGGCCTGGCGATCGACATCTGCGGCGGGGTGCAGAACCAGGGATCGCCCCAGTTCAACTGGCTGGAGGAGAACTCCCGGCAGTGGGGCTGGTTCCACCCGCAGTGGGCCTACTCCAACCCGTTCGAGCCCTGGCACTGGGAGTACGAGGCCGAGTTCGCGGGATAGGCGCGATGGTGGGCCCGGGAGGGCCCGGAGGGCGGGGCCGTGTGGACCCCGCCCCTCCGCTCAGGTGGCGGCGGGCTGCTCCGGCCCGAGCGTGTCGGGGGTGACCTGCGAGGTGCACTGCGGGCAGCGCTCGGCCTTGCGGCTGATCTCGCTGAAGCAGTGCGGGCAGTCGCGCGTGGTCGCCTCTTCGGCCTTGCTCATCCGCTCCATGAGCTTGGCGACCGGCATCACGACGAAGAAGTACAGGATCGCCGCGGTCAGCAGGAAGCTGATCAGCGCGTCGATGAACCTGCCGTACAGGAACCGGCTGCCGTTGATCTCGAAGTAGAGCTCGCCGAAGGCGGGGATGCCTCCGAAGATCCCCAGCAGCGGGGTGATGAAGCCTTCGGTGAAGGCCGTGATCAGTTCGGAGAAGACGGCGCCGATCACCACGGCGACCGCCAGCTGCACCAGGTTGCCCTGGAGCAGGAACTTCTTGAAACCATCCATCGGTCGGTCGTCCCATCCCGTTCACATCTGCGGCCCTCGTCTGCGGCGCCCGGGGGCTCGGGGCGCCGGAACCGCGCGGAACAGGATTCACTACGCCAGGTCATCGGTCAACTGCGGATCGTCAGGGCCACCCCGCCGCGCGCGGACGCCGCCGCCAGCCCCGCGGCCTCGTCCTCGGCGGCGGCGACCACGATGAGCGCCCCGCCCGCGGCGTCCGGGCCGCCCTCGGGGACGGCGACCACCGGCCGGTCCTCGGCCAGTACGGCGGCCTCGGGCGGGGGCCCACCGCCAGAAGCCGCCCAGCCCTGGTCCGGTGCCGTGGCGGCCGGCTCAGCGGCGACCAGGTCGACCCGGCTGCCGGGGGCGACCAGCGCCGCCGCCTGCGCGTCGGCGACACGCACCGGCACCGCCACCGTGCCGGGCCCGTACCCGGCGGCGGGCGGGCCGGACAGCCGCGCGTCGGTGAGCACCTCCCCGCGCCGGACCGGACCGGTCAGTGCGCCGCCCACCGGTTCCTCGCCTGGCCGCAGCGCCCCTGCGGGCACGGCCGAGGAGGGCAGCGCGCCGACCTCCACGTCGGAGGCGGAGACCGGGTCGAGCGGCGACAGGTCGCGTGCGGCGACGACCACCGCGGTCGCGTCGTCGGGGACCGGGCGGAGCAGCAGGACGGCCCCCGCCAGTGCGAGGGCGGCGCACAGCGTCCCGAGGGCGCCGCGGTGGCGGGCCAGGGCGAGGGCGGTCCGTCGCCGGAGCGTCATGCGGGCACCCTAGGCCGCCCGCCGGGGCGGCGGGGGAGCGCCCACAGGGCTGTGGACGGCCGGGCCTGAGGGGGCGGGGCGGGGGAGACGGCGAAGGCCGGGACCCGCGAGCGGGTCCCGGCCTTCGGAGCCGTGGGCGGCGCGGCGTACCGGTCGGGACGTGGCCGCCGGGCCGCGCGGCGGATCAGGTCGAGGCGGCCTTGGCGGGCGCGCTGCTCGACGACGAGGAGGTGCCGGAGCCCGCGGAGGAGCCCGAGGAGCCGTTCGGCGACGAGCCGTTCGACGAGGGCGAGGACGGGGCGGACGACGTGCTCGGCGCCGCGCTCTCGGAGGAGGATTCGTTCGAGGAGGACGACGCCTCGCCGTTCGAGGACGAGGATCCCGTGATCGCCGAGCTGTCGGAGGTCTTGGCGCTGTCGGTGCGGTAGAAGCCCGAGCCCTTGAAGACGATGCCCACCGCCGAGTACACCTTGCGGAGGCGCCCCTCGCACGAGGGGCAGGTGGTCAGCGAATCGTCGCTGAACTTCTGCACGACCTCCAGCGGTTCGTCGCACTCGGTGCAGACGTACTGGTATGTAGGCACGTGATCCTCCTTGCTGGCACTCTCGCCCGTCGACTGCTAAATAGTACGCGGTTGATCAGCACGCCCGCGACCTCGGGGGCCGACACGCCCGGCTCCGTGTCGCCGGTGGATGCAACGCGGCCCCGCCTCCGGGTGTTCCGCTCCCCGCCTGCGTCCCGCCAGGTCACAGTCGGCGGAGGCCGTCCTGCGGGGTGAGGATCCCGTCCACGGGCCGGTCGTGGGGCTCGGCCGGAACCGCGTCCACGAACTCTGTGTCGTAAATCACCCCGAGCGTGAGGGTGTTCGGCCCGACCAGGGAGAGCGCGCGGTCGTAGCATCCCGCCCCGCGCCCCAGCCGCAGCCCCGCCCGGTCGACCGCCAGCGCCGGCGCCAGCACCACCGAGGCCCGGGCGATCGCGTCCGTGCCGTACCGGGGCCCTGTCGGCTCCAGCAGCCCGAAGCGCGCGGGGGCCACGCTCTCGGGCCCGTCATAGGCGGCCCAGTCGAGCGAGCGGTCGGGGAGGAAGACCGGCAGCAGCACATAGGCGCCGCGCTTCCACAGCATCGTCACCAGCTTGCGGGTGTCCGGTTCGTCCTCCACCGAGTAGTACACCGCCACCGTCCCCGCGGTGGCGAGCTCGGGCACCTCGGCCGCCGCGTCGCGCAGCTCCGACCCCGCGCGGTCCCGCCGCTCCGGGGACAGGCCCGCGCGCGCGTCGAGCAACCGCCTGCGCAGCCGCTCCTTCTCCGCCTTCGCATCAGCGTCCATGCCCGCAAGTCTGGCAGGAAGCGCCGGTGTGAGAAGGGGGGAAAGGGGCGGTGAACGCCGTACGGCCGACACCCGCACGACCGGGCGTTTCGCCCGGATCCCCAGGTCAGCCCGCGCGCTGCGGCCCGGGAGCGGCCTTTCGGTGTCCTAGAGTGCGCTCATGACGGATACGCGACACTCCCTGCCCCGGGTGACCAAGGCCGTGGTCCCGGCCGCGGGACTCGGCACGAGGTTCCTTCCGGCGACCAAGGCCACCCCCAAGGAAATGCTGCCGATCGTCGACAAGCCCGCGATCCAGTACGTCGTCGAGGAGGCGGTCGACGCCGGCCTGAACGACGTCCTGATGGTCACCGGCCGCAGCAAGCGCTCCATCGAGGACCACTTCGACCGCGCCTACGAGCTGGAGGAGGCGCTGCGGGCCAAGGACGACGCCGAGCGGCTGCGCTCGGTGCGCGAGTCCAGCGAGCTGGCCCAGGTGCACTACGTCCGCCAGGGCGAGCCGCGCGGGCTGGGCCACGCGGTGCTGTGCGCCGACGCGCACGTGGCCGGGGAGCCCTTCGCCGTCCTGCTCGGCGACGACCTCATCGGCGCCAGCGAGGGCCTGCTCAAGCGGATGATCGACGTGCAGGCCGAGCGCGGGGGCAGCGTCGTGGCCCTCATGGAGGTCGAGCCCGAACAGGTCTCCCTCTACGGCTGCGCGGCGATCGAGCCCACCGAGGACCCCGACGTGGTGCACGTGACCGACCTGGTGGAGAAGCCGCCGCAGGAGTCGGCCCCCAGCCGCTGGGCGATCATCGGCCGCTACGTGTGCGCCCCGGAGGTCTTCGGCGTCCTGCGCGACACCCCGCCCGGGCGCGGCGGCGAGATCCAGCTCACCGACGCCCTGCGGGAGCTGGCCCGGCGCAAGCCGGACGAGGGCGGCCCGGTGCACGGCGTGCTCTTCCGGGGCCAGCGCTACGACACCGGAAACAAGGTCGACTACCTTCGCACTGTGGTGGAATTCGCGTGTGCGCGGCCCGACCTCGCCGCGGAGTTCGTTCCGTGGCTGCGGGAGTTCGCGGCCGCGCAGGACCCCGGCGCGCAGCCGGGGTGACACCGGTGGCGAAAGGGGACCGATGAAGAGCGTCGAGCGGCACATATCCGACATCCTCGGGCTGGTGCGACCGGTCCCGCCGATCGAGCTGGACCTGCTGCGCGCCCAGGGCGCGGTGCTCGCCGAGGACGTGACGGCCCCGGTCTCGCTGCCGCCGTTCGACAACTCCGGCATGGACGGCTACGCCGTGGTCGCCGNCCCGCGGGGGGGGGGGAGCCGGTGCGGCTGCCCGTGGTCGGCGACATCGCCGCCGGGGACCCCGGGGCGTACGCGGTGCGCAGCGGGTACTGCGCCCGCATCATGACCGGCGCCCCGATGCCCGCCGGCGCCGACGCCGTGGTGCCGGTGGAGTGGACCGACGGGGGCCGCGCCGAGGTGGCCGTGCGCCGCCCCGCCACGGCCGGCGACGCGGTCCGCCGGGCCGGTGGGGACGTGCGCGAGGGGGACACGGTGCTGCGCGCCGGCGCCCGCCTGGGCGCCGCCGAGCTGGGGGTGCTCGCCTCGGTCGGGCGGCGCACGGTCCCGGTGCGGCCGCGGCCGAGGGTGGCGGTGCTCTCCACCGGCGAGGAGCTGGTCGAGCCGGGCAAGCCGCTGGCGCCAGGCCAGATCTGGGAGTCCAACGGCTACATGCTCACCGCGGCGGCGATCGAGGCCGGCTGCGAGGGCCACCGGCACGCCTTCGTGGGCGACGAGCCGTCCGCCGTCCTGGACGCCATCGACGACGTCCTGCTCCAGGCCGACATCGTGGTCACCACGGGCGGGGTGAGCATGGGCGCCTACGACCCGGTCAAGGAGTCGCTGTCCGCCCTGGGCACGGTCCGCTTCGAGCAGGTGGCGATGCAGCCGGGCAAGCCGCAGGGGTTCGGAACCGTGGGCGAGGACGCCGTGCCGATCGTGACCCTGCCGGGCAACCCGGTGAGCGCGTTCGTCTCCTTCCACGTGCTGCTGCTCCCGGCGCTGCACCGCATGCAGGGACGGGACCCCGACCCGCTGCCCTCGGTCGCCGCGCGCCTGACCGCGCCGGTCTCCTCGCCCCCCGGCCGCCGCTCCTATCTGCGGGTGCGCCTGGAGGAGGGGGAGGAGGGCCTGCTCGCGGTCCCCGCCTCGCGCCAGGCCTCCCACCAGCTGTCGGCCCTGGCCGACGCCGACGGCCTGGCCGTCGTCCCGGAGGACGAGGAGGGCCTGCCCGAGGGGGCGCGGGTCGAGGTCCTGCGGCTGCCGCGGCCCTGAGGGCCGCCGCGCCGGTTTCCGGGTCCTGCCCCAGGGCGGTGCGGGGCCGGGGCGCGCCGCCTGCCGGGGCCTGCCGCTCCGCCGACCGCGGGACCTGCACGGCGGGCACCGGTGGGATACCTTCGGACCCATGTCCGCATCGACTCCCCACCCCTCCGGGTTCACCCACCTCGACTCGGCGGGCGCCGCCCGCATGGTGGACGTGACCGCCAAGGACGTCTCCGCCCGGTCCGCCACCGCCACCGGCCGGGTCCGAGTCTCGGCCGAGGTGATCGAGGCCCTGCGCGGCGGCACCGTCCCCAAGGGCGATGCGCTGGCGGTGGCCCGCATCGCCGGGATCCAGGCGGCCAAGCGCACCCCCGACCTGGTGCCGCTGTGCCACCCGATCGCGATCCACGGGGCCGACGTGGACCTGCGGGTCCGCGAGGACGACGTGCTCATCACCGCCACCGTGCGCACCGCCGACCGCACCGGCGTGGAGATGGAGGCCCTCACCTGCGTGACGGCCGCCGCCCTGGGCCTGGTCGACATGGTCAAGGCGATCGACCCGGCGGCCGTGGTCACCGACGTGCGGGTGGAGGAGAAGACCGGCGGCAAGACCGGCCACTGGACCCGCCCCGCGGACGGCCCCGCCGACGGCCCGGCGTCCGCCCCCGGGGAGGCCGAGGGCGAGGGGCGCCGGTGAGCGGGGAGGCCTACCGCGCCGTGGTGGTGACCGCCTCCAACCGCGCCGCCGCGGGCGTCTACCCCGACCGCTCCGGGCCGGTGCTGGCCGAGGCGCTGCGCTCGGCCGGGCTGGAGGCCGACGGCCCCTGGGTGGTCCCCGACGGCGAACCCGTGGCCCAGGCCCTGCGGCGGGCCCTGGACGCCGGGTACGACGCCGCCCTCACCACCGGGGGGACCGGTCTGACCCCCGGCGACGCGACCCCCGAGGCCACCCGGCCGCTGCTGGCCCGCGAGATCCCCGGCATCCCCGAGGCGATGCGCGCCGCGGGCCGGGAGAAGGGGGTGCCCTCGGCGATCCTGTCGCGCGGGCTGGCGGGCATCGCCGAGCGCCCCGGGGACGGCCACCGGATGCTGGTCGTGAACCTGCCCGGCTCCAGCGGCGGGGTCCGTGACGGCATGGAGGTGCTCGCCCCGGTGCTGGCCCACGCCATCGAGCAGATGCGCGGCGGCGACCACCCGCGGTCCGCCACGGGGGCGTGAGCGGCGGCGCGCCGCTCCGGGGCCGGGGTGGAATACTGGGACGTGTCGCCCGGGACCGACCGGGGACCCCAGGCCCGGGGGCGGCCGGCGCGGCGCCCGGAACCGGACAGGCCCGCGAGGCGCCGGAAAGGACGAGCGACGTTGAGTCGGATTCGCGGCTGGCCCGTCACGCTCGCTGAGGGGCCCGTAGGGCTTCGGCCGCTGCGCGTGCGGGACGCGCGCGCCCTCAGGGAGACGCGGGTGCGCAACGCCGACTGGCTGCGCCCGTGGGAGCCCACCCACCCCGAGATGCCGCTGCAGACCTCCTCGCTCACCCCTTACGTGGCCATGCTCCAGGCGATCCGGCGTGAGGCCCGTCAGGGGCTGTCCATGCCCTGGGCCGTCACCTACGAGGGGCGGTTCGCCGGGCAGCTGACGGTGAGCGCCATCGTGTGGGGGTCGGCGCGGTCGGCGCAGGTGGGCTACTGGATCGACCGGGAGGTCGCCGGCCGCGGGGTCACCCCCACGGCGGTCGCCCTGGCCGTCGACCACTCCTTCTTCACCGTCGGACTGCACCGCATCGAGGCCAACATCCGCCCGGAGAACCGGGCGAGCCGCCGGGTCGCCGAGAAGCTGGGCTTCCGCGAGGAGGGCGTGCGCCGCCGCCAGCTGCACATCGACGGGGCCTGGCGGGACCACATCTGCTACGCGCTGACCGTCGAGGACGTCCCGAACGGGCTGCTCACGCGCTGGCGCAGCCGGGACGGCGGAATGACCTCCGAGGGCCGCTCCTCCTGACAGGGGCGGCGGCCCCGGGAGGCGGCGCCGGTCCGGCGCCCGAAAGGGTGCCGACGGGCGGCTCCCGGCCGGGCACCGGGCGCGAAACGTGGCCGGAAACCCCTGGCATGTGCCGAACGGCTCGCCCGCAGCGGTGCCGGGAACCGGAAGCGTCCGCGCTGTGCGACCATGGCGACGCCCCGCGTAGCCGGGGGCGGTGGACGACCTCCCGGCCGCCTCGCCGAAGCCCTGTCGGCGGCGGGCCGGGCGCGGGATAATCACCGGAACCGGCGCCGCGGTCCCTCGACGGGCCGGGCGCGGGGCGCCGGGGGCGCGGCGGCCGCCGCGCCCGCTTTCGTTTCTCCTCGCGGAGGAGGTGGCCGAGGAAGAGGAAGACTGCAATCTCACGACACTCCGGTCCGAATATTGCGCATTTACGGACACTCGGTCGTACCGTGCGGAACGTAGACGCATCAACGATGTCGGTAACACGTGCATACGGCGCATGGGGGACGGCGCATGGAACGCTGAGCCGCGCAGCCGGCTGCGGACGGGCCGCGGTGCCGGAGCCCGGCCGTATGCGGGGAGCGGCGTCGCCGGGGCGTCTGGGAGTGTCCGGTGACCGGCGGTGCAAGGAGGGGCCATGAACAGCTCTGCCTTGTACTTGGCCATTGTCCTCGTCTGGCTGATCGTCCTGGTCCCCATGCTGCTGCGGCGCGACGGCGCCGGCCCCGAGCCTGGCGCCGAACCCGACACCGACCTGGGCGCCGACCCCGGCGAGGAGGACGGCGGCCGCGAGGACGCCGACGACGACGAGGACCCCGACCGCACCCGGGTCCTGTCCTACGACGAGTACCTCCCGGGGCCGCGCGACGGTGACGACGGCGACGCGGACGGTCCCGCCCCCGGTCGCGGCGGCCGTGACGGCGGCGGGGGGGCCGACGACGCCGACGGCGCCGGTGCCGGGGACCCCGACGGCGACTCCGGCGGCGAGGGCGCGGACCGCGTCGGCCGGCGGGAGCGCAGGGCCGGTCCCCGCGGCGCACCGGCCCGCCGGGGGGCCTACCCCGCGGCCGGGCCCTCCCGGGCACGGGTGATCGCCCGGCGCCGCCGCCGCACGCTCGCGCTGTGCACCCTCCTGGCGGGGACCGGGACCGCCGTCGCGATGGGGCTGGGCCCGTGGTGGGTGCTGGCCCCTCCGGTGCTGCTGCTCGCCGGGCACCTGGTGCTGCTGCGCGAGGCCGCCAAGGCCGACGCCGAGCGCCGCGCTGCCGAGCGGGATCGCCGCAGGCGCCGGGCCGCCGCGCTCCGCCGCGCGGAGGAGGCCCGCAGGGCCCGCACGGCCGAGGTCATCGACATGCCCGCCCCTCGGGAGCAGGAGGTCTACGACCAGTACGCCGACGCCCACCAGCGCGCCGTCGGCGACTGAGGGCGCGCGGCGCCCCGCGCGCCCCCGAAGGCGTTCGGAGCACTCCTGCGGAGCTGCTAAGGTTGAGAACGTCTTGAGGGGCTGTAGCGCAGTCCGGTAGCGCACCTCGTTCGCATCGAGGGGGTCAGGGGTTCAAATCCCCTCAGCTCCACAGCAGGTGAAAGCCTGGTTTCCGAATCCCGGGGACCAGGCTTTCGTCGCATCCGGGGCCGCCCGCGTGTCGGCGGAGCGGTTCCGGTGCGCGCAGGGGACGATGGTCCCGCACCGGGCGCCTCCGCAGGCCCTCCGGGCCGATAAGAGGGATCTTTCCCGGTGAGCACCCCTCCCGAACGCCGCGGGTGCGATAAGTTCGGGACATGCGCTGAATTTACCCCGGGAAGCGGGGGAATTCACCGTCCGCCGGTCACCGGCGCCGGTCGACGAAAGTCCCGGCACCGACGGGCCGGCACCACGCGCGGACGGTCTTCAGGGGTGGCGGAGTTTCCCACCCTCCGGCGGGTCCGGATCCGTGCGAAACGCTGTTCATGCCGGTCACAGAGGTGATCGAGGGTCCAGAGGCGCCCACGCGGCCGACCGGGAGCCATTGTCGTTCCGGACTATTCGCCACATGGTCTGAAATAGGGCCTAGGTCGACATTAATATTTGCATCTGGGTCTTGTGCGTGCTGTGACCGATAGGTCATCTTATTTACGGGGATGGATGACGAGACGAGTGAAAGGTGTGTTGTGCTCAAGAAGATCTGCGTGATCGCGGCCATAGCCGGAGCCGCCGTCACGGGCGCCTCACTCCCCGCGTCCGCGGACGAGGCCGCCTCCTCGGAGGTCGGCGTCACCCGGTACGCGGCGGCCGGCTGGAGCTGGTGGTCGGGGTGGAGCTGGTGGAGCACCGACACCATCGGTGACGCCTCCATCGACATCGTCGAAAGGCTCCTGTCGGACGAGGAGTGACCCGGACGGCGCAGGGGACGCGGCGGCGCGCGCGCACGACCGACCGGCGGAGGCCGTGAACGGCGCCCCGATCCCCGTGTCGGAGCCCGGCCCGGACCAACCGGGCCGGGCTCGGCCGTTTCCGGGCCCGGTTGCCCCCCGCGCCCCGGGGGTAGGGAGCAGACGAGGACGCCCGCGGCCGACCGCCGATCGGAGTCGGGCCGCCGCAGACCGCGTGAGCCGTCAGAGGAAGGCACCGTGACCGATCGCCCCCACCCCGCGGGCGGTGCGGACCGCCCGGAACGCCCGCAGTACCCGGGCGGGACCGAGTACCCCGAGACCGAGGCCCTCCCCGGCGGCTACCACCTCCCGGGCGCCGACGCGCCCCGGTGGCGGGCCGTGCCGGAGCCGGCCGGGGACGGAACCGCCGAGGAGCCGGTGGCCGGCACCCCGTTCCGCCGCAGCACACCGGCCCGCCGCAAGCGCATCCCGGAGCTGCGCGGCGGCGGCCACGCGCGGCTGGTCGCGGTGACGGTGCTGTTCGTGATGGCGGCCGGCAGTGCGGCGGACTACATCGACCCGGCCACCCGGGCCTTCTGGCACCTGCTGTTCTGGGCGGGCGTGGGCACCGCGGCGGCGGTCTCCCTGGCCCGGGAGCGGCGCAACGGCTGGGAGCCCGGCCCGCGGTGGGTGTGGCCGGCGGCGGCGCTGGGCGGGACCCTGCTGGCCGAACTACTCATCGCACTGTTCGGCTCCCCGGTGATCCTGGTGGCCTCGGTCGTGCTGGGCGGCCTGTTCCTGTTCATCGTGCTGCTTTTCGGCTGACCGCCGGCCGAGCCTGTGACGGCCCCCGCGCGGAGGCCTGAGCGGAGGTCCGGTGGATCAGAGGAATCGGGGGAACCGGAGAATTCGCCCTCAGGTCGCCTCGTCGTCGAACGGGGGGCGCCGCCCGTTCAGCTGGGAGACGGGGCGGCGGTTCTCCTCCTCGTCGTCCTCGGCCTCCCAGAAGTGCTTCTGCACGAAGCGCTTGGGGTTGAGGTCCTGCACGTCGAAGTCCTTGAACTCCGGGCCCAGGCCCTCCTGGATGTCGCTCTTGGCGCTGTCGGCCATCCGGCGCAGCTGCCTGAGGACCCGTCCGACCTGCTGGGCCGCCTTGGGGAGCTGTTCGGGGCCGAAGACCAGGATCGCGAGCAGGCCGAGGACGAGGAACTCCCCCGCTCCGATGTTGNAACATGCCCTTCCTTCCGTCGGNCCCCCCGGCTCCCCTGCCGGTACCCCATGCAGGTTAGCCCCTCTGAGAGAGAGGTGTTACGGCCCACCCCCCTGCCTCCGACCCCGCCCCGAGTGTTGCGGTCGGTCCGGTAAGGGCGGAATCGTCGTCCTCGCACCGCTCGGCTCCCGCCGGACGGCTAGGGTGGTGCCCCGTCCGGTGAAGCCGAAGGCGCCTCGGGGCGGGGGAGACAAGGGTGAGCGAGCCGACACTGGGCGAGCCGACACTGCGCGACCGCGCGGCCGGGATCGTGGACGCCGCGTGGTTCCAGAACACGGTCATCGTCCTCATCGTCCTCAACGCCGTCTCCCTGGGGCTGGAGACCTACGACGGGCTGTTCCGCGCCTGGGAGCCCTGGTTCCGGGCCGCCGAGACCGCGTTCGTCGGCCTGTTCGCGGCCGAGCTGCTGCTGAAGGGGTACGCGCGGGGCGCGCGGTTCTTCCGCGACCCGTGGAACTGGTTCGACATGCTCGTGGTCGGCATCGCGCTGGTCCCCGCCACGGGAGGCTTCTCGGTGCTGCGCCTGCTGCGGATCCTGCGCATCCTGCGGCTGGTCAGCGTGGTGCCGCAGATGCGCCACATCGTCAGTGCGCTGTTCCGCGCGGTGCCGGGCATGGGCACGGTGATCGGGCTGCTGCTGATCACCGTCTACACCTCGGCGGTGCTGGCCGAGAAGCTGTTCTCCCGCACCGCCCCGGAGTACTTCGGCGACCTGGGCACGTCACTGTTCACCCTGTTCATGGTGATGACCACGGAGGACTGGCCGGACGTCGCCGACGCGGTGATGGCCGAGCACCCCGCGGCCTGGGTGTTCTTCGTCGGCTACATGGTGGTCACCGCGTTCGTCATCCTCAACCTGGTCATCGGCGTGGTCGTGACCGCGCTGGAGCAGGAGGTCAACGCCGAGCGGTGGCGCGAGGACCAGGAGCTGGAGCTGGAGCAGCACCAGGACGTGGTGGCCCGCCTGGACGCGCTCACCGAGCAGGTCGCCCTGCTGCGGGCGCAGGTGGCGGGGGAGGCACAGCAGAAGCCCTCCGCCCGGAGACCGGGCGAAGGGCCGAGTTCAGGAGCGTTCGGGAGCTCTTAGAGCGACCGCACGTTGGAGGCCTGCGGCCCCTTCGGCCCCTGGGTGATCTCGAACTCGACCGACTGGTTCTCTTCCAGGTTCCGGAAGCCGGTACCCGCGATCGCCGAGTAGTGCACGAACACGTCCGGGCCGCCGCCCTCGACGGCGATGAACCCGAAACCCTTCTCAGAGTTGAACCACTTCACGGTGCCCTGAGCCATTATTTGCTCTCCCTTTGGGGACTACAAACGGGACCGCACCCTGCTGGTCCCGGGTTGCTGGGCGCCCGCCCCCGGGAGTCTCCTGCCCAAACGACCGGCGCCCGCGCGAAGTTCCGCGAGGCGCCGAAGCTAACCGTGGAAACCGCATCCGCAACCGGGCCTGAGACTACCAGTCGCCCCCGTCCGTGCCGAGAGCTTTCCGTGTGAAAATCCCGAGGACAGAATTGGAATTTTCACCGTTCGTCGGACGTTGTTTCCTGTCCTGTCATGCGGCCGCCCCCGGTGCCCGCCCGGGCACCGGGGGCGGCCGCCGCGCGCCGCTCCCGGCGGTCAGCCGCCCCCGCCGCTGCCGAAGATCCAGGTGTCGAACCACATCCGCTCGGCCCACTGCTCATAGGGGATGCTCTCCGCGCTGAGGACGGGATACAGGAAAGCGAAGTTGGCGATCACCAGCAGCAGCACCACGCCGAACAGAACGCCGCCCAGGGCCCGGCGGGCGGGCAGGTAGGCGGCGCCCTTCTCACCGTCGCCCATCGCCAGTCCGAGCATCAGAACGATGGCCAGAACGATGAACGGCAGGAACGGCAGGGCATAGAAGACGAACATGGTGCGGTCGGGGTAGGCGAACCAGGGGAGCCAGCCGGCGGCCGTGCACAGCAGTACCGCCCCCGCCCTCCAGTCGCGGTAGGTCGCCCACCATCCGACCATGACGGCCAGCGCGATCAGGCCGATCCACCACAGCGCCGGGGTGCCGATGCTCAGAATGGCCGAGGAGCACTTCTCGCTTCCGCAGCCCCCGGACTCCCCGTCGTAGAAGAACGCCACCGGAATGCGCATGACGACCCACTCCCAGGGCCGCGACGCGTAGTCGTGCGGTTCGGAGAGCCCGTTGTGGAACTCCATCATCTGCGCGTGGTAGTGGATCAGGCTCCGCACCGCGTTGACGGGGCCCTCCAGCCACCCGGGGAGGGCGGAGACCCCGGGACCGGCGTTCTCGGCCCCCCAGTGGCGGCCGTAGCCGTCGGAGGAGGCGAACCAGCCCGCCCAGGAGGCGGTGTAGACCACCGCTCCGACGACCACCGTCTGCACGAAGGCGGGGATCGCGTCGAACAGCAGCCAGGTCAGGCGCAGGTCGCGCAGGCCCCCGCCGCGGCGCTGCCCCGCGCTGCGCCGCGCACCGTAGTCCCAGGCCACGGTGAGCAGCCCGAAGGCGGCCATGAAGAACAGCGCGTTCCACTTGGTGCCCACCGCCAGGCCCAGGCAGACGCCGGCCGCCAGCCGCCACCACCGCAGGCCCAGCCAGGTCGCGCCGGGCGCGGCGGCCAGCCGGTCCCGCATCCGGTCCCGGTCGATCAGCAGGCAGGCGAAGGCGGCCAGCACCCAGAAGGTGACGAACACGTCCACCATCGCCAGCCGGCTCATGGTGAAGTGCAGCCCGTCCAGGGCCAGCAGCAGCCCCGCGGCCGCCGCCAGCATCCACGACCGGGTCATGCGCAGGGCGACGCGCACCATCAGCAGCACGGTCAGCGCCCCCACGAGCGCCGAGGCCGCCCGCCATCCCTCCGGGCTCATCGAGGTGCCGAAGGGCAGCAGCCCCCACGCCTGGTCGCCCAGCGCGATCATCCACTTGCCGACCGGCGGGTGGACCACGAAGTCCGGCCCCCCGGACCAGATGGAGTGCACCCCCTGGGCCAGCAGCTCGTCCGCGTTGTCGAGCGTCTCGTGCTCGTAGCCGAACCGCCACAGGGCGAAGGCGTCCTTGGCGTAGTAGGTCTCGTCGAAGTAGATCTCGGCCGGCTGGCCGAGGCGGACGAACCGCAGCACCCCCGCGAACAGGGCGAGCGCGACCGCGGCGGCCCAGCCGGGCCACGAGGGCCGGGGCATCGGGGGCTGCGGTCGCGCCTGCACGCGCGCGGTGGAGGGAGCGGGGTCCGCCGCGTCGGGCGGTGCAGTGGTGGTCATCGCGGCTCTTATAGTCGGGTCGGGGACGGGTGGCCGTGCCGGACCGGCGGCCCTGGGGCAGTGCCAACCGGGCAGTGCCAACCGTAGCGTCAAACACCGGGGGCGATAAGTGACCGACGGGCCTGCAGCGGCGCCAGGCGCCGCACCGGCGGAAGGGGCCGGCGTGCTGACGCTGGCCGGCATCCCCATCGGCAACGGGGAGGACGCCCAGCCGCGGCTGCTGGCGGCCATCGAGGAGGCGCCGCTGATCGCCGCCGAGGACACCCGGCGGCTGCGGCGGTTCACCGAGCGGATGGGCATCCGGCCCGGAGGCGAGGCCGGGGCGCGCATCGTCTCCTACTACGACGCCAACGAGGCGCGGCGCTCCGAGGAGCTGCTGGCCGAGCTGCGTGCGGGTCGGGACGTGCTGCTGGTGACCGACGCCGGCATGCCCGGCGTGTCGGACCCTGGCTACCGGCTGGTGGCCGCCTGCGCCGAGGCCGGGGTGCGGGTGACCGCGATCCCGGGGCCCTCAGCGGTGACGACCGCGCTGGTGCTCTCCGGCCTGCCCACCGACCGGTTCTGCTTCGAGGGGTTCCCGCCGCGCAAGGGGCAGGACCGCGCCTTCGGGGAGCTGGCCTCCGAGCGGCGCACCCTGGTGTTCTTCGAGAGCCCGCACCGGCTGGCCGGGACCCTGGCGGCGATGGCGCGCGCGTTCGGCGGCGACCGGCGGGCGGCGGTGTGCCGGGAGCTGACCAAGACCTACGAGGAGGTCCGCCGGGGGACGCTGGCCGACCTGGCCGAATGGGCACAGGGCGGGGTCAAGGGCGAGATCACCGTGGTGGTCGGGGGCGCCCCGCAGCGGCGCGAGGCGCTGGGCGCGGACGACCTGGTGGCGGCCGTCGCCGAGCTGGAGGCCCGCGGGGTGCCGCGCAAGCAGGCCGTCCAGGAGGCCGCACGCGAGCTGGGGGTGCCCAAGCGCGAGGTGTACGCGGCCGTGCACGGGATCTGAGGGCCGCACGGGCGCGCCCGGGGCAGCCGGTCGCTCTCCGTCAGGCCGTGCGCTTCTCCCGACCCGGGCGCCTTCGACCGGTGCCGCTCGCGCACCGGTCGGTTCGACGGGCGGCAGTGGTGTTCGAAAGGCCTGGTTCCGGCTTCGGGGTCCGCGTTCGTGCGGGTCTCCGCGGATGCACCGTTCAGCGCCCGGGGTGACCGGGGCGGCCGTGACGGCCGGGCGGCCGACGGTCGTCGGTGTCCCGTGGCCAGGGCACGCGGTCCCCGACGACGAGGAAGGGGGGCGCCCTCCGGGGCGCCCCCCTTCGCCGTGCGCGGCGGCGGCGCGGGGCCGCCGCCGGCCTGTCACACCACGGCGCCGTCGCTGTTGTCGCGGGCGGCGCGCTGGTCCTTGCGCTGCTTGGCCTTCTTCTCCTTGACCACGTGCGGCGGCGGGGTCTTGTCGAAGCGCTGCAGCCACTCCGCCAGCGGAGAGGCCACGAACACCGTCGAGAAGACGCCGGTCACCAGGCCGACGAGCATCGCGATGGAGAAGTCCTGCAGCGTGGAGCCGCCGAACAGGGCCAGCGTCGCCAGGATGAACACACCGCCGATGGTGGTGTTCACCGTCCGCGGGATGGTGTTCAGGATCGCGGTGTTGGCGATCCGGCGGAACCGGGACTCGCTGTCGCGGGCCCATTCATCGCGGATCCGGTCGAAGACCACGACCGTGTCGTTGACCGAGAACCCGATGACGCTCAGCATGGCCGCGAGGAAGACCCCGTCGATCGGCTTGCCCAGCCAGATGAACGTCCCGATGACCACCATCAGCGTGAAGGCCAGGGACAGCATCGCCGCCACACCGAACGACCACCGGAACCGCCAGGCCAGGTAGATCATCTGCAGCACCAGCGCGGCCACCAGCGCCAGTAGCGCCTTGTTGCGCAGCTCGTCGCCGAGGCTGGGCCCGATCTTCTCGTCGCTGACCTTCTCCGCGCCTCCGGAGGCGTCGGCCAGCGCGTCCTGGACCTGCTGGGCCTCGGCGTCGTCGATCGGTCCGGTGCGCACCGCGATGTCGCCGTCGCCGGACTCCTGCACCACCGCGTTGGGCTGGCCGCCCTCCTCGGCGACGATCTGCCGCGCCTCGGTGGGGCTGATCTGCTCGGTGGTGGTGAAGTCCATGACCCGGCCGCCGGTGAACTCCACGCCGAAGTTGGGCGGGCGCACCACCATGCCGGCCACGGCCACGGCCACGATGAGCCCGGCGATGGTCAGCCACAGCCGGCCGCGCTTCATCAGGTCCGGGCCGTGGTCGAGCAGCCACTGGCGGACCCGGCTGATCTTGCCCAGGCCGCTGAAGGCCGGGTGGTTGCGGACGACCTTGCGGCGCACCGCCCACTCGACCAGCACGCGGGCGATGACCAGCGCGGAGACCATCGAGGCGACGGTGCCCAGGCCCAGCGTGACGCCGAAGCCCTGGACGGTGCCCGAGGCCAGGAAGAACAGCAGGGCGGCGGCGATGAGCGTGGTGATGTTGGTGTCCAGCACCGCGCTCCAGGCCTTCTGCGTGCCCTGGACGAACGCCTTCTGCAGGTTGGGCGGGATCGCCCGGCGCCGTCGCCGGGACAGCACCCCGGCCTCGGCCTGCCGGGTCTCGGCGTCGGTCGCGTCGGCCATGCCGGCGGACTTGTTGGCCTCGTAGACCTTCTTCTGCTGCTGGTACTCCTCGCGGGCGCGTTCGAATATCAGCACGTTGGCGTCGATCGCCATGCCGATCGCGAGCACGAACCCGGCCAGGCCCGGCAGGGTGAGGGTGGCCCCCAGCGCCACCAGCGCCGCGTAGGCGATGAGCGTGTAGCAGGCCAGCGCCAGCGAGGCGAGGAAGCCGACCAGGCGGTAGGACACGGTGATGTAGAGCGCGGTCAGCGCGATGCCCACCGCGCCGGCGATGAAGCTGGCCTTGATGGCGTCGGCGCCCAGGGTCGGGCCCACGGTCTGGCGCTGGATCTCGGTGACCGGCAGCGGCAGCGAGCCGCCCTCGATCAGAACGGCCAGCTCCTCGGCCGACTCCGAGTCGAAGGTGGAGCTGGTGATCGTGGTCTGGCCGGTGGTCTGGCCGACGTCGCAGGCGGTGTCGGTGGTGACCTCGGGCGCGGAGATGATCCGGTCGTCCAGGACGATCGCGATCCGCCGCTGCGGGGAGCCCTGCGGGTTGCAGGCCGCCTCGCCGGTGATCTCCTTCCAGGCGTCCTTGCCCGAGCCCTGGAAGGAGACGTTGACCTGCCACTGGCTCTGCGTGGTCTGGTCGAGCACCGCCTCGGCGCTGGAGATCTGCTCGCCCTGGAGGGCGGCGTCGCCGAGCTGGAGCATCTGGCCCTGGTCGTCGGGCAGGGTCTCCTCGACCTTGTCGGGGTCGGGGGCGGACATGTCCTGCGGCTGGCCGCCCTGCCCCTGCTGGCCCTGGTCGAACTGGGAGAGGTCCTCCTCCTCGGAGCCCTCCTCGGAACCGTCCTCAGAGCCCTCGCCGGAACCCTCCTCCTCGGGGGCGTCCTGGGGCGCGCGGGCGCTGTCGCCGCCGCCACCGGGGACGGCGCCCCCGCCGCCGGCGCCGGGCATGCCCATGCCCATGCCGCCCTGGGAGGCCTCGACGCCGAGCACCGGGCGCACGGTCAGCTGGGCGGTCTGGCCGATGATCTCGGCGGCCTCGGTCGGGTCCTGGACCCCCGGGAGCTCGACGATGATCCGGTCGTCGCCCGAGCGCGACATCGTCGCCTCGCTGACGCCCAGGCGGTCGATGCGCTGGCGGAGCACCTCGATCACCTTGTCGGTGTTCTCGGCGCTGGCCTCGGTGCCGTCCTCGCCCTCCTGGGTCTGCAGCACGATCTGGGTGCCGCCGCTGAGGTCGAGCCCCAGCTTCGGCGGAATGAACCACGCGGCGCCGAAGGCGCCGAGCACGATGATCAGGGAGATGATCCCGCGCAACCAGCGCGAGCCCGCTCCCGCTTGTGTGGACAATGCACTCCCTCTTCAGGTGCGTCTTCGTTTCCCGGTCCGTTCCGGGCCGTCCGGGCCCGGGCGCACGAGGACCCCGCCGACCGCGGTCGAACGGTCGTCAAGCGGTCGATGGGGCCGCGGAGGGAGGCGGGGCACGGCCCAGGGGGAGCGCCGACACCTCCGCGGCCCCGCGCGCGTTCTGGTCGCGGGTCGGCACCACCGTCCCCCGGAAGCCCAGCGGGGAGGGGAGGTGCGGGGTGGGGACCGCGTAGGCCTCGGGCAGATCGCGAAGGGTGCGGTGGTCCCCCTTGCCGGCCGGGAGGGCGGCCGTCGACGGATGGCCGTCCCGGGCCCACGTCCGGGCGTCGCGGTCGTGCGCACGATCGCGCGGTCCGCCGGGGGCGGCGACCTCCACCCCGTCACGGGGCAGCAGGACCGTCGCCGTGCCGGGGCCGAGGGGGGAGGCGGCGGCCTGGGCCGCCGCGGGCGCCCCGGCCAGCAGCAGCGCCGCGCACAGCAGGGCCGCCAGCGCACGTGCGAGCACCGGGACCACCACCTTCGGACTGCGATGGCGACCACCCTACCGACGGCCCGGGCGGGTGTCGCTCCCGGAGCGTCCCGCCCCGGCCGCCGCGGGAAGAACGGTGCGAAGCCGGGGGGCCGCGGGCTTTAGTCTTGAGGCATGTCGTCGAAACGCCACATCCTGACCGCGGTGGCCTGGCCCTACACCAACGGGCCGCGCCACATTGGGCACGTATCCGGGTTCGGGGTCCCCTCGGACGTCTTCTCGCGCTTCCAGCGAATGCGCGGCCACGACGTGCTCATGGTCAGCGGCACCGACGAGCACGGCACCCCGATCCAGGTGCTGGCCGACCAGGAGGGCGTGAGCGCCCGCGAGCTGGCCGACCGCTACAACAGGATCATCGTGGAGGACCTGGTCGCCCTGGGCCTGTCCTACGACCTGTTCACCCGCACCACCACCGGCAACCACTACGCGGTGGTGCAGGAGCTGTTCCGGGGCCTGTACGACAACGGCTACATCTTCGCCCGCACCACCAAGGGCGCGGTGTCGCCCTCGACCGGGCGCACCCTTCCCGACCGCTACATCGAGGGCACCTGCCCCATCTGCGGCTACGACGGCGCCCGCGGCGACCAGTGCGACAACTGCGGCAACCAGCTCGACCCGGTCGACCTGATCGGTCCGCGCTCGCGGATCAACGGGGAGGCCCCCGACTTCGTCGACACCGAGCACTTCATGCTGGACCTGCCCGCCTTCGCCGAGGTCCTGGGCACGTGGATGCGCTCCAAGTCGGGCCAGTGGCGGCCCAACGTCCTGAAGTTCTCCCTGAACCTGCTGGACGACCTGCAGCCGCGGGCCATCAGCCGGGACCTGGACTGGGGCGTGCCCATCCCGCTGGAGGGCTGGAGCGACCAGGCCAACAAGCGCCTGTACGTGTGGTTCGACGCCGTCATCGGGTACCTGTCGGCGGCCGTGGAGTGGGCCCGGCGCACCGGCGACCCGGAGGCCTGGCGCCGCTACTGGCAGGGCGGGGACGCCGAGTCCTACTACTTCATGGGCAAGGACAACATCGTCTTCCACTCCGAGATCTGGCCGGCGATGCTGCTCGGCTACAACGGGGAGGGCGACCGCGGCGGCGACGCGGGCGCGCTGGGCCGGATGAACCTGCCCACCGAGGTGGTCTCCAGCGAGTTCCTCACCATGGAGGGGCGGAAGTTCTCGTCCTCGCGGCGCGTGGTCATCTACGTCCGCGACTTCCTCGAGCGCTACTCGGCCGACCCGCTGCGCTACTACATCATCGCCGCCGGGCCCGAGACCCAGGACACCGACTTCACCTGGGCGGAGTTCGTGCGCCGCAACAACGACGAGCTGGTGGCGGCCTGGGGCAACCTGGTCAACCGCTCGCTGAACATGGCGGCCAAGAACTTCGGGGAGATCCCCGAGGCGGGGGAGCTCACCGACGAGGACCGGGCCGTGCTGGAGGGCTCGCGCGCGGCGTTCGCGGCGGTCGCCGAGCACCTGGAGTCCTCCCGGTTCAAGGCGGGCCTCCAGGAGGCGATGCGCACCGTCGCCGAGGCCAACAAGTACATCTCCGACCAGGCGCCCTGGGCGCTGAAGAAGACCGACCCGGAGCGGATGAAGACCGTGCTGCACGTGGCGCTGCAGCTGGTCGACGACGCCAAGACGCTGCTCACGCCGTTCCTTCCGGAGTCGTCCAACAAGGTGCATGCGATGCTCGGGGGCACCGGCCAGTGGTCGGGCATGCCGCGGATCGACACCGCCCGCGACTCCATCGGCGGCGAGGAGGGCACGTCGGAGTACCCGGTCATCACCGGTGACTACGGCGACGACGAGGCGGTGTGGGAGTCCCGCCCGATCCGGCCCGGGACCCCGCTGTCCAAGCCCGAGCCGCTCTTCGCCAAGCTCGACCAGAGCGTCGTCGACGAGGAGCTGGCGCGCCTGGAGGCCGAGGCGGGCTGAGGCCCGGGGAATACCGGACGCGGCGGACCGTTGTACCCCACGGTCCGCCGCGCGCGTGCGGGCGCCCGCCGGGGCGGCCCGGGCGCGCACGTGTGTCGAGAGCAGTGAGCGAGGAGCAGAACCCATGGGCAAGCGCAGTGGAGCGGCCGTGCGGAACCGCAACGCGCAGACGCCTCCGCCGGCCCCCGAGCCGCTGCGCGTGGCGGTCGCCGACAGCCACACCCACATGGACATGCAGGAGCCCGAGCCGGAGGCGATCATCGCCGCCGCCGAGGCGGTGGGCGTGACCCCGCTCATGCAGGTCGGCGTCGACCTGGAGTCGTCGCGCTGGGCGGCCGACCTGGCCGCGGCGCACCCGTCCGTGTACGCGGCCGTGGCCCTGCATCCCAACGAGGCGCCGCGCATCGTGCACGGCGACGGCGCCCCGGGCGTGGAGGTGGACGGGACCGACTGGGCGGGCAAGCGCCGCGAGGCCGGCGGCGAGCGCGCGCTGGAGGAGGCGGTCGCCGAGATCGACCGCCTGGCCGCCCTGCCCCGGGTGCGGGCCGTGGGGGAGACCGGCCTGGACTACTTCCGCACCGGCGAGGAGGGCAAGGCGGCCCAGCAGGACTCCTTCCGGCGGCACATCGACGTGGCCGGGCGGCACGGCAAGGCGCTGATGATCCACGACCGGGAGGCCCACGAGGACGTCCTGCGCATCCTGGAGGAGGAGGGTGCGCCGGAGCGCGTGGTGTTCCACTGCTACTCGGGCGACGCCGAGATGGCGAAGGTGTGCGCCGAGCACGGCTACTTCATGAGCTTCGCGGGGAACGTGACCTTCGCGTCCGCGCACCACCTGCGGGAGGCGGCGGCGGTGGCCCCGGCCGAGCTGCTGCTGGTGGAGACCGACGCCCCGTTCCTGACCCCCAAGCCCTACCGGGGGCGGCCGAACGCGCCGTACCTGGTCCCGCTCACGCTGCGGGCCCTGGCCGAGGCGCGCGGCGAGGAGGAGGACGCGCTGGCGGCCCGGGTCGCCGAGAACGGCCGGCGGGCGTTCGGGCTGGAGGACTGACCGGGCACCCGGTGCCGCAGCGCGGGGACCCGCGGTCCGGCCCCAGGGTGTGCTTCTCGGAACGGGGCCGTAGCCGGCGGTGTCCGGATGCGGTCATCGCACGGCCGCTGTGCTCCCCCAGGTGTTGGAAGGGTCGGCCTGGCTACGCCGTCGACCGGTGAGAACGCAGTGGAGGCCCCGCCTTCGTCGCGGTGGCGGCGGGCCCGTTGACAGGCGCCCGGTCGGGGGCACGGCCTGCCGATCGGCGCGTTGCGCCGATCGGCCCGGCCTCTGCGCAGGGGCGGACACGGAGCAAGGCATCCGCTCCGAACCCACCGGACCGCCCGATAGAGCAGTGGGCCTCAGGGGAGCTCCACGCCCCACTCCTTGAGGGCCTCCTCGGGCGTCGGCGCGGGGTACCCGGGGTCGCGGGTGGCGCGCCCGGGGGTGCGGCCGAAGCGCGGCGCGGGTCCGGGGAAGGTGGTGCCGTCCTTGCGCACGACGGTGCCGCGCGCCGCGATGTGCGGGTGGTCGGCGGCCTCGGCCATCGACAGCACCGGCTGCACGCAGGCGTCCTCGGTGCCGAAGACCTCCGCCCACTCGTCGCGGGTCCGGGTGGCCAGCACGGCGGCGAACCGCTCGCGCAGCTCCGGCCAGCGCTCCTTGTCCCACTGGTCGGGCAGGTCGGCGCCGGCGAGCCCGGTCCCCTCGAGGAAGGCCGCGTAGAACTGCGGCTCGATGCAGGCCACCGAGACGTGCCGCCCGTCGGCGCAGGTGTACACGTCGTACCAGGGCGCCCCGGTGTCGAGGAAGTTGTCGCCGCGCTCGTCGGTCCACCCGCCGCGCTCGCGCTGCTCGTAGATCATCGACATCAGGAAGGCGCTGCCGTCGACCATCGCGGCGTCCACCGTCTGCCCGCGGCCCGAGACCGACCGCTCGACCAGCGCCGCCAGGATGCCGGTGACCACCAGCATCGTCCCGCCCCCGAAGTCGCCGACCAGGTTGAGCGGGGGGACGGGGGCCCCGCCCCGGCGGCCGATGCTGTGCAGGGCGCCGTTGAGCGATATGTAGTTCATGTCGTGGCCGGCGACGGAGGCCAGCGGGCCGTCCTGGCCCCATCCGGTCATCCGGGCGTAGACCAGCCGCGGGTTGAGGGCGGCGCAGTCCTCGGGGCCCAGCCCCCGCCGCTCCATGACGCCGGGTCGGAACCCCTCCAGCAGCACGTCGGCCGCCCCGGCCAGGCGGCGCGCGGTCCGCAGGCCCTCCTCGGTCTTCAGGTCGGCGCCGACCACCGGGCGGCCGTGGTCGAGGTGGCCGGGGACCCCGGCCGCCGCGGCCTGCGCCGCCTGGGGGCGGTCCAGCCGGATCACGCTCGCGCCCAGGTCGGCCAGGAGCATGGCGGCCAGCGGGCCGGGGCCGATGCCCGCGAACTCCAGCACCCGCACGCCCTTCAGGGGTCCCATCGATCGACCTCCGCTCGGAATCGAACCTCGTTCGGTTTCCTATTGTGCCGGTCGCGCGGCGGCGGGCGGCGCACGGGGCGCGCACGGCAGGCCTCCGAGGGGGCGGGGGAGGGCGGGGAGGAAACGGGCATCCCCTCGTCAAAGGGATTCGGCGCGCCGCGGAATTCGGTCGATGAATGTGCTCGGAAAGTGTGCGGTGATAATGTCCGGGTGTCGGCGCGGCCGCCGACATTCCCGCGGAGCCCGGGCCCGGGCGCCCCCGCGACGAGCGCGTTCGCGCACGTCACCACCTGCGGCCCGCGCCGTTCGGAATCGCGCGCCGTGAATGCGCGAATTCCCCGCTACCGCATTCTTTGTCCATTTTCCTGTCACAGGTCGGAGGATCGGAAGAACCGTGCGCAATCCACCACCACGAGCGGGGCACCGGAGCCGCGGCGGCCGGCGCCGGACCCGCGGGGGCGCGGCCCCCCTCTCCCCGCCCGCCCTGCCCCCGCTGGCCGTCGTTCCCCCCTTCGCCGCGCGGGTGCCGAGCTGGGCCCTGGCCGTGGCCGCCGGCGTGCTGGCGCTGCTGCTCGCCGGCGGGGGCACCGCCTACGCCGTGGACCGGCGGGTGCTGCTGGACGTGGACGGCGGCCGGCGCGTCGTGCACACTTACGCCGACACCGTGGAGGAGGTCCTGGACGCGGCCGGGGTGCGGCTGCGGGAGGGCGACGCGGTGGCGCCCGGTCTCGGCGAGGAGGTCGCCCGGGGCGGCGCCGTCGTGGTGCGCTCGGCCCGTGAGCTGACCGTGGCCATCGACGGAGGGGAGCCCGAGACGCACAGGGTGGCCGCGCTGACGGTCGGCCAGGCGCTGGACCAGATCGGGCTGTCAGGGGAGCCGCTGGAGCTGTCCGAGAAGCGCTCGGCGCCCATCCCCGAGGAGGGGCTGGAGGTCACCGGCGAGCGGGCGCGCGGGGTCGTGGTCCTGCGCGACCGCGTGCGCCGGGAGGTCGCCACCACCGCCGCGACGGTCGGGCAGGTGCTGGCCGAGAACGGGATCGAGGTCGGTGAGCACGACATCGTCGTGCCCGAGGTGGACGAGCCCGCCGAGGAGGGGGCGGTGGTCCGGG
Organism: Nocardiopsis halophila DSM 44494; assembly: GCF_000341245.1. GTDB lineage: Bacteria > Actinomycetota > Actinomycetes > Streptosporangiales > Streptosporangiaceae > Nocardiopsis_A > Nocardiopsis_A halophila. The sequence goes on along the minus strand of NZ_ANAD01000190.1, from coordinate 10,465 downwards.
TCACCGAGGCGCTGGCCGGGCCGCGGACCGACGAGGTCGCGATCGAGGCCGAGACCCAGGAGCGGGAGACCGACGAGCTGGAGAAGGGCGAGGAGCGCGTCGTCCGGGAGCCCGAGGACGGGGTGAAGCGGGTGACCGTGCTGCCGGTCCTCAAGGAGGGCCGGGAGAGCGAGCACGTCCTGGAGGAAGAGGTCGTGGAGGAGCCGGTCGACGGGATCGTGGAGGTCGGCACGGCGGAGCCCGGCGGGCAGGAGCAGGCCGCACCGGCCGAGGCGGGCGGGGAGGCGGGCGGCCTGAACTGGCCGGCGCTGGCCCAGTGCGAATCGGGAGGGGACCCGTCGGCGGTGAACTCGGCGGGCGGGTACTACGGGCTGTACCAGTTCTCCCAGCCGACCTGGGAGGCGGCGGGCGGCTCGGGCTCCCCGGCCGCGGCCCCGCCGGGCGAGCAGACCATGCGGGCGCAGCGCCTCTACGACATGGTCGGCGGGAACTGGCAGGGCCAGTGGCCCGAATGCGGCCGCCACCTGTTCGACTGAGGCGCCGCCGAGGCGCGGAGGCCCCGGGGCGCCCCACGGGCGCACGCGGCGTGCCGGACGTGCGGTGACGGAGCCGGTGACGGCGTGGGCGACGGGCCGGGACGGGCGTCGTAGGGCGCTCCCCGGGAGGCGCACCTCCCGCACGTCCGACCCGGGGTGCCTCCGCCGCCTGGCAAAATGTCGGAGTGACCGACTCTGGAAGCTCCGACAGCGCCCGCCTGCTCACCCCCGCCGACGTGCGGCGGCTCGCCCACCGGTTCGGTGTGCGGCCCACCAAGTCCCTGGGGCAGAACTTCGTGATCGACGGCGGGACCGTGCGCCGCATCGTCCGGGTGTCCGGGGTCGGGGCCGGGGACACCGTGCTGGAGGTGGGGCCCGGGCTGGGGTCGCTCACCCTCGCCCTGCTGCCGCACGTCGCCGGGGTGACCGCGGTCGAGGTCGACCCGGTCCTGGCCGAGGCCCTTCCGGGGACCGTCGCCGAGCACGCGCCCGACCTGGCCGACCGGCTGCGGGTGGTGGCCGCCGACGCGATGCGCGTCGCCGAGCTGCCCGGCCCGGCGCCGACCGCGCTGGTGGCCAACCTGCCCTACAACGTGGCGGTCCCGGTGGTGCTGTACCTGCTGGAGCTGCTGCCCTCGCTGCGCCGCGGCCTGGTGATGGTCCAGGCCGAGGTCGCCGACCGGCTGGCGGCCGAACCGGGGAGCCGCACCTACGGGGTGCCCTCGGCCAAGGCGGCCTGGTACGCCGACGTGCGCCGTGCCGGCGCGGTGGGGCGCAACGTGTTCTGGCCGGCGCCGAACGTCGACTCGGGCCTGGTGGCGCTGGAGCGCCGGGACGCGCCGGTGGCCGACGCGGACCGCCGCGAGGTGTTCGCCGTCATCGACGCGGCGTTCGCCCAGCGCCGCAAGACCCTGCGTGCGGCCCTGTCCTCCTGGGCGGGCTCGGCGGCCCGGGCCGAAGAGGCCCTGCGGGCCGCCGGCGTCGACCCCACGGCGCGGGGAGAGGCTCTCGGCATCGAGGACTTCGCCAGGATCGCCCGCCACACCCCGCACAAGTCGGACTGAGCGCGCCCTCCTGCCGCCGTCGCGCCTTGGTCGCGTCCGCCGCTCCAGGCCCCCGGGGCCTTCGTGCCCCACAGAATGGGCGCCTTCGACGGCTCGGGGCCGTGTCGGACCCCCGGTGGGGCTCGGGTGCGGCCGGGCCGGGAAACGCGTTTAGGGTTGCGGGCATGCGCCTTCCCGACGACCAGGACATCCGTGCCCTCCATGAGAAGTACGCGCCCACCCTTGAGGCGTTCGAGTCGGTCTACACCCACTGCACGATCGTCAGGGACATCGCGGACCAGCTCCTCGCCCGGGGCGGGAACGGCCTGGACGCCGAAATGGTGCGGGCGGGAAGCCTCCTCCACGACATCGGCGTCTATCTCCTCTACACCCCCTCCGGGGAGCTCGACCATGAGCGCTACGTGAGCCACGGACACCTGGGCCACCGTCTCCTGGCCGAGGAGGGGTTCCCCGAAGAGCTGTGCAGGTTCTGCTCCCACCACACGGGGGTCGGCATCGGCTGCGACGACATCCGTTCCCAAGGCCTGCCGATGCCCCTCGGCGACTACTTCGCCGAGTCGGCGGAGGAGGAGCTGGTCATGTACGCCGACAAGTTCCACAGCAAGAGCGCACCGCCGTCCTTCGTCTCCGCCGAGACCTTCACCCGCTCCGTCGGGCGCTTCGGCGCGGACAAGGCGGCCCGCTTCATGGAGATGCGCGACCGCTTCGGGGAACCGGACCTGGCGCCCCTCATGGCGTCCTACGGGCACGCGCTCCGCTAGACGTGCTGTTCCGGGGCGTCGGTATCGGCCGGCACGCCCGCGGGCGCGGTGGCGGGCGTCCATGGCCGGGCCCCGGCCCTTCATATCGGTGATGTGCTCGGGCGGCCCGCGGCGCCGCGGGCCGCGGCGAACGGAAGGCTCAGCACTGAGGCTTTCGGAAGCCGCATGGGAAAAGCGTCCGGAGACCGGTTGGGATCCGGTGAGCATTCGCCCCCTCACCGGCGGCCTGCCCGTCGGAGGACCGAGGCAGCCGGACACCGCACCGCTCCGGCGGACGCGATCGTCGACGGAGGCGTACCACGGTGCCACGGCCTGCGATGGGGCCGGGGCGCGTCGGTCATCGAAAGTGGTGATTCCACCACGGTCGATGCGTGCCGGTGAGCCGTCGGCCGTCCCGACGGGCCGAGCGCGCCCCCGGTGGCCGGGGGCGGCTCTCCCGCAGAGGGCGGGGGTCAGCCCCTCTCGGTGAACTCCTCGACGGGGAGGTCGGCCGCGGGGGCGCGGTCGTCGGCGGTCAGCTCCAGCACGCCGTCGTGGACCGGTCCGGGGTCGCGGACGATGAAGACCAGGTCGCCGCCGACGCTCTCACCCGGGGCCACCGGTTCCCACAAGGGGGCCTCGGCCTCCAGGTCGGACGGGCGCTCGGCGGTGATGTCGCCCATGCCCGGCGCGCCCAGGNGTCGTGCCCCAGCCGCAGCGGCTCGTCGCCGCCGTTGTGCAGCTCGACCTCGAAGACGCAGTAGGCGCCGTTCTCGACCTGCAGGCGCCCGTCGAGCCGGTCGGTGCAGTCGTACTCCCCGGCGGTGAACACCGAGTCGCCGTTGCCGGCCGCGCCCGGGGCACCCGGGTCGGGGAGGTCCTGCGCCCCCTCGTCCTGCCGGTCCTCCCGCTCCTGGCCGCCGTCGTCGCCCTGCTCCTCCTGCGCGGAGGCGGCGTCGGCGTCGTCGCGGCCCGAGTTCCACGGCAGCGGCAGCCCGGAGCCGCTGAGCAGCGTCAGCACCACGACCAGCAGTACCGCCAGCACCACCGCGACCGCGGCGGTCACCGCCACCCACTTCATCCGGTTCCGGGCCGGCTGCAGCGGGCGGTGCGGCGGTGGCGGTGCCGGGGGCACGTAGGGCTGGGCCTGCTGCTCCTGCGGGGGCAGCGGGATCGGACCGGTCTGCTGCGGGCCGGGAGGCCCGTGCGGCCCTTGCGGGGGCGGCGGACCCTGCCGGGCGAACTGGCCGGTCTGCCCCGTCGGCGCCTGCTGGGCCACGCCCGCCGGACGCTGGACCGGCTGGCTGGTGTGCGGCCCCTGCGGGGGCGGCGGCGGGCCCTGCGGGCCCTGCAGCCCCTGTGGGCCCTGTTGCGGTCCGCCCGGGTGCGGCCCGGGCGGGCCCGCCGGGGGGCCGCCCGGCGGCGGGTAGGGGCCGGGCCCCGGCGGCGGCCCCTGCGGGGGCGGGCCGGGGTGCGCCATGCCGCCGTTGGTCATGTTCGGGTTGGGGCCCGGGCCCAGGGGCGGCAGCGGCGGCCCCGGGGGCATCGGCGGCAGGTTGGGCCGCCACGACTGGTGCAGGGCGTGGCTGACCATGTCGTTGGGGTCGTTGGTGCCGGCGCCGCCGGTGTCCTCGCCCCCGGCCAGCTCCAGCAGTAGGTCCTGCGCCTTGGGGCGGCGCTCGGGCTCCTTGGCCAGCGCGCGGGCCACCAGGCGGTCCAGAGGGCTGTCGAGGTCGCCGATCTGCGGCTCGGCGAAGAGCACCCGCTTGCCGAGGGTCATGGCGTCGCCGTTGCCGAAGGGGTGCGTCCCGTTCCCCGCGAAGGCGACCAGGCACCCCCAGGCGAAGATGTCGGCGGCGGTGGTCACCTTCTCTTCGAGCAGCTGCTCGGGGGCCATCCAACCGGGACTGCCCATGACGATGCCGGTCTGGGTGTGGTTGGTGGAGGTGTTGATCGCCCGCGCGATGCCGAAGTCGATCACCCGCGGCCCCGACAGGGAGAGCAGCACGTTGGCGGGCTTGAGGTCGCGGTGGACCAGCCCGGCCCGGTGGATGGCGGCCAGGGCGGCGGCCACCCCGAGGGCGAAGCCGTGCAGGGTGCTGGAGTCCAGCGGGCCGTGCTGGGAGATGTGCTCGGCCAGGGCGGTCCCCGAGATGTACTCGGTGACCATGTAGGGCCGGTTCTCGAAGGTCCCGTGGTCCAGGATCTTGGCCGTGCAGAAGGAGGCGACCCGCCGGGCGTTCTCCATCTCGTCGTGGAAGCGGGCCCGGGTGGCCTCGTCGAAGGCCAGCTCCGGCCGGATCACCTTGATCGCGACTTGGGCACCCTTCTCAGGGGCGCGGCCCAGGTAGACCGTGCCCATTCCTCCGCTGCCCAGCCGTCCGGCCAGCACATAGGGACCGATGGTCGCCGGATCTCCGGCGGCCAGCGGTTCCAGGTCCTTTGGGAGCCCATCCGACGGCAAGCGACCCTCCCCGACGGTGTCCACACTCCGTCCGGCCCCAAGGTAGCGGGGATCTCGGCCCTATACCCACCCGCGCAGGCCAGAGCGGCCCGGAGCCGATCACTCCGAGTGACCTGTGCGCATGGGGTCGTGAGGCACCGCCCCGTGTTCCGGGGCGCGTGCGGGGCGATCTGGGCCCCGCTTCGGCGTCCGGGCTCACTGGCAGGGGGGTTCCTTTATGATCTAGGGCTCATGACCGCTGATACCGCCGTGACCGTAAGGGCGCCCGCGAAGGTCAACCTGCAGCTGGCGGTGGGACCGGTACGCGAGGATGGATACCACGATCTCGTGAACGTCTTCCACGCTGTCTCACTGTTCGACGAGGTTACCGTCCGATGGGCCCGGCCCGACCCGGCAGGGGCCGCTCCCGGCCGGATCCGCGTGCGCGCGGCCGCCGAAGGCCTGGACGCGCACCTGGCCGAGGTGCCGCTCGACGGGACCAACCTGGCGGCCCGGGCGGCCCGCCTGGTGGCCCGGGAGGCCGGCCTGGACGAGGAGCGGTCGCGCGTGGACATCCGGATCGACAAGGCGATCCCGGTGGCGGGCGGTATGGCCGGGGGCAGCGCCGACGCGGCGGCCGCCCTGCTCGCCTGCGACGCGCTGTTCGGCGCCGGGCTGGACGCGGAGGCGCTCCGCCGCCTCGCCGCCGACCTGGGCAGCGACGTCCCGTTCCCGCTGCTGGGCAGGACCGCGGTGGGCACCGGGCGCGGCGAGGTGCTGGAGCCCTTGGCGGCTCCGGGGCGCTTCCACTGGGTGTTCGCGCTGTCCGCGCGCGGCCTGTCCACCCCGGCGGTGTTCGCCGAGTACGACCGGCTCCGCCCGGACGCGCCTGAGCCCCGCGGAGACGACGCTCTGGTGCAGGCCCTGGGCGACGGCGACCCCGCGGCCCTCGCCGGGGCCCTCAGCAACGATCTGGAGCGGGCGGCCCTGTCCCTGCGCCCGGACCTGGACCGCACCGTTCGGGCGGGGCGCGACGCGGGAGCGCTCGCGGGCATCGTCTCGGGCTCCGGGCCCACGTGCGCGTTCCTGGCCGCCGACGCGCACGCGGCGGAGGAGGTGGCCCGGTCCCTGGAGGAGTCCGGCGCCTGTGAGCGCGCCCTGACCGCCCACGGCGACGTCCCGGGGGCACGGATCGTCGAGGGCGCCGAGAAGGATGCGGAGGGCGCACCGGCGGGCCGCTGACGGCCTGCGCGGTACCCGTCCCGGAGGCGTCGGAGGCACCGCCTGGTCTTCGCGTAGCGCGCGGCCGACGGTGTCCGCTGCGCCGACCTGGCGTAGTGCCGGCGGGCTTCCGGGGGCGGTAGCGGCAGACCGGCCGTGCATGCCCACTGCCGCGCCCGGCGGTCCCCGGGAAACCCGCATCACCGATCAAGGCGCGGCAAGGCCTGCGACGAACGCGACCGGTGGAGCGGTGTGGATTCCGTCCGCCGGGTGCGCCGCCGCGGGCGGTCACGCCCGCGGGAACACACCGACTCCAGCGGACACGTCCCTCGGAACGCCCTACCGCGGTCCCACGGGTCAGAGTCCGCCCTCCCGGGCGGGCTTGAGCCCCGGGGCCCCTGGCCCCTGAGACGCCAGCACGTCGTCGTGGTTGTTCAGGTGGCAGTCCTTCAGGGACAGGCAGCCGCACCCGATGCACGACGTCAGGCGGTCCCTGAGGCGCTGCAGCGCGTCGATCCGGGCGTCCAGCTCGGTCCGCCACTCCTCGGAGAGCCGCGTCCAGTCGCCCACGGTCGGGGTGCGGCTGTCGGGCAGGGTGCTCAGCGCCTCCTGGATCTGCGACAGCGACAGCCCCACCCGCTGCGCCGTGGAGATGAACGCCAGGCGCCGCAGCGTGTTGCGGTGGTAGCGGCGCTGGTTGCCCGATGTCCTCTCCGACTGGATCAGGCCCCGCTCCTCGTAGAAGCGGAGCGTGGTGCGGGCGATCCCGCTGCGCTCGGAGACCTGGCCGATGGTGAGCCTGACCGGCAAGTGAGCCATGTCACATCCCTGTGTGCGTCGACGGCGGTCGCGGACGGTTGACCTCAAGTTAACTCGAGCTTACAGACTGAGCGCCATGACGACGACAGCACTCAGCCGGTACGCCGACCTCCCCGCGCTGGTCGGCCTCATGACCGGGGACGAGAAGCACCGCGCGGCCGCCGAGTCCACGCTGGACGTGCTCTGGGTCCTCTACGACCGCGTCCTGCGCGTCTCGCCGGAGACCGCCGACCACCCCGACCGCGACCGCTTCCTGCTCTCCAAGGGGCACGGCCCCGCCGCCTACTACGCCGTCCTCGCCGCGAAGGGCTTCCTGAGCGTGGCCGACCTGCGCGCCTGGACCGCCTACGACTCCCCGCTGGGCCACCACCCCGACCGGGTCCTGGTCCCCGGCGCCGAGATCGGCAGCGGCTCGCTCGGCCACGGCCTGGGCCTGGGCGTCGGCACCGCCCTCGGGCTGCGCGCCCGGGGCCGCACCGGGCCCCGCGTGGTGGTCCTGGTCGGCGACGCCGAGCTCGACGAGGGCAGCAACCACGAGGCCATCGCCGCCGCCGCGCGGCTGGGCCTGGGCGCGGTCACCGCCGTCGTGATCGACAACCGGTCGGCCAGCCACGGCTGGCCCGGCGGCATCGCCGCCCGGTTCGAGCAGGAGGGCTGGTCCGCGCAGACCGTGTGGGGCCGCGACCACGACGCCCTGGAGGCCGCCTTCGCGGTCCGCGACCCCCGTACCCCGCACGCCGTGATCGCCCGCGTCCAGCCCAAGGAGTGAGGAACATGACCGCCACCGTCGAGACCGCCCGCACCGATACCCGTACCTCCGGGCGCGCCGCCCGGCCCGGGGCCGTCGTCCCGCAGCCGATGCGCGACGCCTTCGCCCGGGCCGTCGACGAGGCCATGGACACCGACCCGCGGATCGCCGTGGTCCTGGCCGACATCTCCACCGACCGCTTCGCCGGGGCGGCGGCCCGCCACCCCGGGCGGGTCGTCAACGTCGGCATCCGCGAACAGCTCCAGATCGGCGTCGCCGGCGGGCTGGCCCTGACCGGCGCGCGCCCGGTCGTGCACACCTTCTCCTCGTTCCTCGTGGAGCGCCCCTTCGAACAGGTCAAACTCGACCTGGGGCACCAGGGGGCCGGCGCCGTGCTGGCCGGTATCGGCGCCTCCTACGACTACGCCGGGGCCGGGCGCACCCACATGGCCCCGGGCGACGTCGCGCTGCTGGACACGCTGCCCGGCTGGACCGTGCACGTGCCCGGCCACGCTGAGGAGGCCGACCGCCTGGTGCGCGCCTCCCTGCCCGGCGACGACCGCGTCTACGTCCGCCTCAGCGAGTACGGGAACGCGGCCCCCGGGCCGGCCGGCTCCGGGCTGGTCCCGGTGCGCACCGGATCGCCCCGCTCGGCCGGGGTCGTGGTCGCGGTCGGGCCGATGCTGGACCGGGTCCTGGCCGCCACAGAGGGGCTGGACGTGACCGTCGCCTACACCGCCACCCCGCGCCCCTTCGACCGCGCCGGGCTGAACCGGCTGGTCGCCGCCGCCGGCGGCGCGGACGTCCTGCTGGTCGAGCCCTACCTGGCGGGGACCTCCGCGCACGAGGTCGCCGCGGCCCTGGAGGACCGGCGCCACCGCCAGCGCGCGCTCGGCGTCTCCCGCGAGGCCGAACTGCGCAAGTACGGGAGCCCGGCCGACCACGACCGCGCCCACGGCCTGGACGTGGAGGGCATCGCGCGCTCCGCCCGCGACTTCTTCCTGCTCTGAAGGGCCCGCGGCGGTGCGGAACGGGACGGGCGCCGACCCGCGATCGGAGGGGCCGGCGCCCGAGGTGTGTCATTCCACTGGGGCGGAGCCCACAGAATGGGAAGACGATGAACCTCGTCAATCTTCAGGAAGTCTCGCTCGCCTTCGGCCCGCTCGTCCTGCTGGACGGTGTCTCGCTCGGGATCGACGAGGGCGACCGGATCGGCGTCGTCGGCCGCAACGGCGGCGGCAAGTCGACCCTGGTCTCCGTCCTCGCCCAGTCCACCGAGCCCGACTCCGGCCGCGTGATCCACAACCGCGGGCTCCGGGTGGGCTTCCTGCACCAGCGCGACAGCTTTCCCGATACCACCGTCGGCGCCTTCGTCCTGGGCGACCGCGCCGAACACGAGTGGGCCGGCGATCCGCGCGTCCGCGACGTGCTGCGCGGCCTGCTCGGCGGGTGGGACCTGGGTGCCGGGATGTCCACCCTGTCCGGCGGCGAGCGCCGCCGTGCCGCCCTGGCCCGCCTGCTCACCGCCGAGCACGACCTGATCGTGCTGGACGAGCCCACCAACCACCTCGACATCGAGGGCATCGCCTGGCTGGCCGACCACCTCAACGCGCGCAAGGAGGCCCTGGTGGTGGTCACCCACGACCGGTGGTTCCTCGACGCGGTGACCAACCGCACCTGGGAGGTGGTGGACGGCCGGGTCGAGCGCTACGAGGGCGGGTACGCCGCCTACGTGCTGGCCAAGGCCGAGCGCGAGCGACTGGCCGCCGCGGCCGAGGAGCGCCGGCAGAACCTGATGCGCAAGGAGCTGGCCTGGCTGCGGCGCGGTCCCCAGGCGCGCTCCTCCAAGCCCAAGTTCCGGGTGGACGCCGCCAACGCGCTCATCGCCGACGTCCCCCCGCTGCGCAACACGGTGGAACTGGTCACCTTCGCCAGCGCGCGGCTGGGCAAGACCGTCATCGACCTGGAGAACGTGCGCCTGGAGGCCGGGGAGCACACCCTTCTGGAGGACCTGACCTGGCAGCTGGGCCCGGGCGACCGGATCGGGCTGGTCGGGGTGAACGGCGCCGGCAAGTCCAGCCTGCTGCGCCTGCTGGCCGACGAGCGCGCGGCCGACGCCGGCCGGGTGCGCCGCGGCCGCACGGTCAAGCTCGCCCACCTGTCGCAGAACCTGGCCGAGCTGGACCCCGCGACGCGCCCGCTGGAGGCGGTCAACGAGGTCCGCCAGTTCGTGACCATCGGCAAGCGCGAGTACACGGCCGGGCAGATGCTGGAGCGCTTCGGTTTCCGGGGCGACCGCCAGTGGACGCCCATCGGCGACCTGTCCGGCGGTGAGCGGCGCCGCCTCCAGCTGCTGTGCCTGCTCATGGACGAGCCCAACGTACTGCTGCTGGACGAGCCCACCAACGACCTCGACATCGAGACCCTGAACGAGCTCGAGGACCTCCTCGACGGCTGGCCCGGCTCGCTGGTGGTGGTCAGCCACGACCGCTACTTCCTGGAGCGCGTCACCGACCGCACGCTGGCCTTGATGGGCGACCGGTCGCTCGCCTTCCTGCCAGGGGGCGTGGACGAGTACCTGTCCCGGCGCGCGAACCAGGAGGGGAGCGACGCGGTCCCCGGCGTCGCCGCGTCCGAGGGCAAGGGTGCTTCGGAGTCCCGGGAGGGGGCGCCGACGCTCTCGGCGGCCGAGCAGCGCGCGGTGCACAAGGAGATGCAGCGCCTGGAGCGCCGCATGGACCGGATCGGCACGCGTGAGGAGGAGCTGCACGCCCTCATGGCCGAGGCGGCCGAGGACTACACCCGACTGGCCGAACTCGACGCCGAGCTCAAGACCCTCCAGGCCGAGAAGGAGGACCTGGAGGAGCGCTGGCTCGCCGAGGCCGAGCGGATCG
>NZ_ANAD01000189.1 GCF_000341245.1 Nocardiopsis halophila DSM 44494 | reverse complement strand
GGGGCGCCCCGCCGCGCGCGCTCGGCGGATCAGGCGCTCTCCACCAACTGCTCGAAGGTCTCGGCGATGTACAGGGCCCCGGCCTGGTTGGTGTGGATGTCGGGGCCGTCCTCGGTGTTGCACATCCAGGTGTAGTCGCAGATGTTCTTCACGTTGGTCGGCATGTCCGCCTCGCCCTCGGCGGGCGCGAAGTTCTCCGACTCGAAGGACTCCTCGACGTCGGCCACCTGGATCCCGGCGTCGCTGTAGGAGGTGCGCAGGACGCCGTTCATCTCCACCAGCACGTCGGTGGCGTAGTCGACCAGCTCCTCCTCCGAGGAGTCGCCTCCCTCGGCCTCCTCGTCGCCGGAGGCCCCGCCACCGCCGTCCGGGCCGTCTGAGCCGTCCGGGCCGTCCGGGGCACCGGCGCCGTCCCCGGACTCCTCCAGCAGCATCGCCGCGAGGAAGGGGTTGTAGTAGGTCATGCCGATGATCTGCACATCGGGACCGGCGGCCGCGCGCAGGCGGGAGGTGATCTCGGGGACCTCCTCCTTCAGGCGGTCCAGGCCCTCGTCGACGCAGGCCCGGTCGACATCGACCTCCGGCGACCCGCCCGTGTCCTCGTCCTCTGCGTCCTCCGCGCCCCCGCCGTCTTCGGACGCCCCGCTCCCGCCGCCCAGGTCGACGCAGCCGGTGAAGTTGTTGCCGCCGATGTCCAGGGTCACCAGGTCGACCCGTCCCCGGTTCTCCTCCAGGAAGCGCTCGGCCTGTGCCAGCTGCGTGCCCTCGGTGTACCGCTCGCCGCAGGCCTCCAGCCCGCCGTCCATGAAGGTGGTGGTGTCCTCGCCCCCGCAGCCCATCCGCTCGTGGCGCAAGGAGGGGCGGCCGTCCTTCAGCGTCCGGTACAGCGCGTCGGTGTAGCCGTCGGTGGTCTCCTCGAACCCGCCCTCGCCGTCCGGCTGGACGCCGACGGCGAGCGAGTCGCCCAGCGACAGGTAGTACCGCTCCTCGGCGGCCCCTCCGGACTCCCCGGAGGAGCAGGCGGCCGCCGCCAGGAGGACCGCCGCGGCGAGGGCGGCGCTGCGCGTGATGTGCACGTAGATCTCCGCTCGAATCGGACACGTTCCCTGCGCGCCCCGGCGGCACCCCGGTGAGGGGGACGGGTACCGCCCGGTAACAAGAGTGTCCGAAACGCGGTCATTCGTCGAGGGGGGAGAGCAGCGAGCGCAGCAGCGCGGCCAGCGNGCCCCCCGCCGCTCCTGCGGCGGCATCGGCTCCAGGATCGACTCCTCGTAGCCGAGCAGGGCCTCCAGGGCGGCGTCCACCCGTTCGCGCCCCTCGTCGGTCAGGCGCACCAGCACGCCCCGCTTGTCGGCGGGGTCGGGCCGCCGCCGCACCAGGCCGGCCGCGGCCAGCCGGTCGATGCGGTTGGTCATGGTCCCCGAGGTCACCAGGGTGGCGCGCAGCAGCCGCCCCGGGCTCAGCTCGTAGGGGGACCCGGAGCGGCGGAGCTCGGCGAGCACGTCGAACTCCCAGGGCTCCAGGCCGTGGTCGGTGAAGACCGCGCGCCGGGCCCGGTCCAGGTGGCGCGCGAGCCGCGAGACGCGGCTGAGCACCTGCAGCGGCGCCACGTCGAGGTCGGGGCGCTCCGCACGCCACGCCTCGACCAGCCCGTCGACCTCATCACGCATGAGCACACCCTATCTCTCGATATCAAGATAGTGTGCCCGACACGGCGCGGGGCGACCGGCCCCCGGAACACGCCCTAGCGTTCCGGCCGCTTCCGGTCGACCGACTCCAGGGAGGGCTTGGGCTCCAGCGCCGACAGCCCGTTCCAGGCCAGGTTCACCAGGTGCGCGGCGACCACCTCGCGCTTGGGCTTGCGCACCTCCAGCCACCACTGGCCGGTCAGCGCCACCATGCCCACCAGCGACTGGGCGTACATCGGCGCCAGCTTGGGGTCGTACCCGCGCTCCTTGAACTCGTCGGCCAGGATGTGCTCGACCTGCGTGGCGATGTCGCTGATCAGGCTGGCGAAGCTGCCGGTGCCCGAGGCGGCGTGCGAGTCGCGGGCCAGGATCCGGAAGCCCTGGCTGCTCTCCTCGACGTACTGCAGCAGCGCCAGGGCGGCGTTCTCGATCTTGCCGCGGGCGTGGTCGGAGGTCAGCGACCGGCCGACCATGTCCAGCAGCGTGCGCATCTCGCGGTCCACGACGACGGCGTAGACGCCCTCCTTGCCGCCGAAGTGCTCGTAGACCACGGGCTTGGAGACCCCCGCGCGGGCCGCGATCTCCTCCACGGAGGTCCCGTCGAAGCCGCGCTCGGCGAACAGCTCCCGGCCGATGTCCAGGAGCTGCTCCCGCCGTTCCTTGCCGGTCATCCGCTTCTTGCGGGACCGGCCTTTCGTCTCGCTCACGGCTTCCATGATGGTTCCTGACTTTAGACGCTCACGCGCTTGGCCGCGAGGCGTTCGGCATTGGGCCAGCGGACCTTGGTCGCCCAGCCGGCCTTCTCGAAGAGCCAGATGATCCTGGCGGAGATGTCGACCTGGCCCTTGAGCACACCGTGCCGGGCGCAGGTGGGGTCGGCGTGGTGCAGGTTGTGCCAGGACTCGCCGAAGGAGGGGATGGCCAGCCACCACACGTTCCGGGAGCGGTCGCGGACCTCGAAGTTCTCCTCGCCGATGGTGTGGCAGATGGAGTTGATCGACCACGTCACGTGGTGCAGCAGCGCCACCCGGACCAGGCCGGCCCAGAAGAACGCGGTGAAGGCGCCCCACCACGACATGGTGACCAGGCCGCCGATGGCCGCCGGCGCGAACAGCGAGAACAGCACCAGCGGGAGGAACAGCCGGTCGACCCGGACGATGTCCTTGTCCCGGAGCAGGTCGGGGGCGAAGCGCTTGGGCGAGGTCTTCTCCTCGCTCAGGAACATCCACGCCATGTGCGCGTAGAACAGCCCCTTGGCGACCGAGCGCCAGTCGTCGCCGAAGCGCCAGGGGGAGTGCGGGTCGCCCTCGGCGTCGGCGTACTTGTGGTGGCGCCGGTGGTCGGCCACCCACTTGATGACGCTGCCCTCGATGGCCAGGCTGCCGGCCACCGCCAGCGCGATCCGCAGCCCGCGGTTGGCCTTGAAGGAGCCGTGCGTGAAGTGCCGGTGGAACCCGACGGTGATGCCCAGCCCGGACACCAGGTAGAAGGCGGCGCCGATGCCCAGGTCGAGCGGGGTGAGCCCCCAGCCCCAGGCGAACGGGACCGCGGCGACCAGGGCCAGCAGCGGGACCAGCACGAAGAGGAAGACGGTGAACCGCTGAGCGCGGCTGGTGCCCTCCGGGTCGAGTTCGGGCTCGGGCGCGCGCTTGGGCGCCCCGGTCCCCCCGGTGACGCCTTCGGTGACTACTGCGGTCATCTCTCTCCACCTGCGTTCTCGTGACGGCCGTGCGGGGCGTTGCGTTCTGCGCGGACGTGCGCGGATCTGCGCCCGTCCCGCCGCCCGACCGCCCGGCGATCGCGTCGGAAACCTCTACCTACGTAACCGTAACCTACGTGGCCGTAGGTTGCGCAAGGGTGCGCGCCGGTCCGGTGCGCCGGGGTGCGGGCGGCCGCCGCCGCGGGCGGTGCGCGGGGGATTCGGGATGACCGGATGTCGGGGAGCGGCTATCGTGAGTCCCGGAGGCGCGTGCTCGGCCGCGCCGCCGACCGTCCCGGGTGGTGTAATGGCAGCACTGCGGTTTTTGGTGCCGTTTGTCCAGGTTCGAGTCCTGGCCCGGGAGCCCGTCCCCCTCCGTCGCGTGCACGGCCGCGCGGCGGCCCGGATGCCGCCGCCGGCCGCCCGGTAACCGATCTCACACGCGCGCCGCGCGCCCCGCCGGCCGGGGGGCCGCCGCCCGAGCGCGCCGGGGTGCGCCCCCGAGGCCCCCGACCGCCGCATGTATCCTTCCCCTGTCGGCCCCTGATCCCGTTCCGTTCGCGTGCGCGCAGGGCGATGTTCAGCCTCGCCGACAGGTCACGTCGGCCGCGCGGGGGCCTACCCGCCCGGCAGCGTCGACGCGACGACGCATCCGATACCGCCAGCGACATGAGGAGTCTCCGCCCGTGAGCGTGAGCCGTCCGGCTGCCGTCATCGTCCTCGCGGCGGGCGAGGGCACCCGAATGAAGTCCCGGCTTCCCAAGGTCCTGCACGAGATCTGCGGGCGGGCCATGCTGGGCCACGTCCTGGCCGCCTCCGACGAGCTCGGCCCCGAGCGGACCGTCGTCGTCGTCGGCCACGGCCGCGAGCGCGTCGGCGCCTATATCAAGGAGGCCGCGCCGGAGGTGTCCACCGCGGTGCAGGCCGAGCAGAACGGCACCGGCCACGCCGTGCGCGTGGCGGTCGAGGAGCTCCGCGACCAGGGCGCCTCGCTGTCCGGCACCGTGGTGCTGGCCTACGGCGACACCCCGCTGCTGCGCGGCGCCACCCTGAGCGGCCTGGTCGAGGCGCACGAGGCGGCCGGCAACGCCGTCACCGTGCTCTCGGCCGAGGTGCCCGACCCGGCCGGCTACGGCCGCGTGGTGCGCGACGCCGACGGGGTCTTCACCGAGATCGTCGAGCACGCCGACGCCACCGAGGAGCAGCGCGCCGTCGACGAGATCAACTCCGGCATGTACGCCTTCGACGGGTCGCTGCTGGCCGAGGTCGTGCACCGGCTGTCCACCGACAACGCCAAGGGCGAGGAGTACATCACCGACGCCGTGGCGATCCTGCGCGGCGACGGCCACCGGGTCGGCGCGGCCCCGGCCGCCGACTGGGTGGAGATCCAGGGCGTCAACGACCGGGCGCAGCTGGCCGAGGCGCGCCGCCTGCTCAACGACCGCCTGCTCGGCGACCTCATGCGCGCCGGGGCGACCGTGGTCGACCCCGCCTCCACCTGGGTCGACGTCCAGGTCGAGCTGGGCNGGTGGGCGAGCCGCAGGTGCGGCTGCGCGGCTCCACCCGGGTCGGCGAGGGCGCCCAGGTGGGCCCGGGCACCACGCTCACCGACACGCTGGTCGGCGAGGAGGCGGTGGTCCGCGAGACCTACGCCGAGCGGGCCGAGATCGGCCCCGGCGCGACCGTCGGCCCCTTCGCCTACCTCCGCCCCGGGGCGGTGCTGCGCGAGAGCGCCAAGGCCGGCACGTTCGTCGAGGTGAAGAACTCCACCGTGGGCCCGGGCTCCAAGGTCCCGCATCTGACCTACGTCGGCGATGCCGACATCGGCGAGGGCGTCAACGTCGGCGCCTCGTCGGTGTTCGTCAACTACGACGGCGTCGACAAGCACCGGACCACCATCGGCGACCACGCTCGCACCGGAAGCGACAACATGTTCGTCGCCCCGGTCGAGGTGGGGCCGGGCGCCTACACCGGCGCCGGAACGGTGGTCCGTGAAGACGTCCCGCCCGGCGCGCTGGCGGTCTCCGCCGGCGGGCAGCGCAACATCGACGGGTGGGTGCAGCGGAAGCGCCCGGGGACCGCCGCGGCCGAGGCCGCCGAGCGCGCGCTCCGGGACGCCGAGATCCGCGACGAAGGCGCCGGCAAAGGCGAATGACACAGTGTCTGTGGGGGATCTGAGAAGTGACCGGCATTAAGGCCGCGGGTCAGAAGAAGCTGATGCTCTTCTCCGGGCGCACGCACCCGGAGCTCGCCGAGCAGGTGGCCGAGCAGCTGGGCATCCAGGTGGTTCCGACGAGGTTCCAGGACTTCGCCAACGGCGAGATGTACGTCCGCTACCTGGAATCGGCCCGCGGGTGCGACGCGTTCGTGCTCCAGTGCCACTCCGACCCGATCAACGAGTCCATCATGGAGCAGCTCATCATGGTGGACGCGCTCAAGCGGGCCTCGGCCAAGCGCATCACGGTGATCACGCCCTTCCTGGGCTACGCCCGCCAGGACAAGAAGCACCTGGGCCGCGAGCCGATCACCGCCCGCCTGATGACCGACCTGTTCGCCACCGCGGGGGCGAACCGGCTCATGGCGGTCGACCTGCACACCGACCAGATCCAGGGCTTCTTCAACGGACCGGTGGACCACCTGTTCGCGCTGCCGCTGCTGGCCGACTACATCAAGGGCCGGGTGGACAGCACCGAGGCCACCGTGGTCTCGCCGGACGCCGGCCGGGTGCGCACCGCCGACCGCTGGGCCGACCGCCTGGGCCTGCCGCTGGCCATCATCCACAAGCGGCGCGACCCCGAGGTCGCCAACGAGGTGAAGGTGCACGAGGTCGTCGGCGAGGTCGAGGGCCGCACCTGCATCCTGGTCGACGACATGATCGACACCGCCGGCACCATCGTCAAGGCGGCCGACGCCCTGTACGAGCAGGGCGCCAGCAACGTCATCGCCGCCGCCACGCACGGCGTGCTCAGCGGCCCGGCCGCCGAGCGGCTGCAGAACTCGCGCATCTCCGAGGTGGTCATCACCAACTCGCTCCCGGTGCCCAAGGAGCGCGACTTCGACAAGCTGACCCAGCTGTCGATCGCGCCGCTTCTGGCCAGGGCGATCAACGAGGTGTTCAGCGACGGGTCGGTCACCAGCCTCTTCGAGGGCTGACCGGCCCGGCCCGGGGAGGGGTCGGCCCCTCCCCGGGCACCGGCGTGTACGGAAGACGTCGGACGAGGCATTAGACTGGACCGAGTGTCCCCGTGTCCGCGGGGTTCCACTGCGGCCACCGGGCCGATGCCGCGTGGTCGCCGTGCCCGGGCGCGGCGCGCTTCGGCGTCTCCGCCTGCCTGCGGGACCGATCCCGTGCAGTTCTCCCGTGTCCCGCGGGAGTCGTTTCAGAGAAGTCGTGTTCCCCGCATCCTGCGGGGACGAACCTCCGAGGAGTTTTGTCGTGTCCGAGGTACGCATCGCTGCCGAGCCGCGCACGGAATTCGGCAAGGGCGCCGCACGCCGCGCCCGCCGCGCGGGTAAGGTGCCGGCCGTCCTCTACGGCCACGGCACCGAGCCCCGTCACATCACCCTTCCGGGCCACGACCTGATGCTCGCGCTCAAGACCCCGAACGTGCTGCTGCGCGTCGACGGGGTCGAGGGCCGGGAGAACCTGGTCCTGCCCAAGAGCGTGCAGCGCGACCCGATCAAGGGCTTCCTTGAGCACGTCGACCTGCTCGTGGTCAAGAAGGGCGAGAAGGTCAACGTCGAGATCGCGGTCAACCTGACCGGCGATGTCGCCCACGGCGCCTCGGTCTACCAGGACCTGTCCACCATCGAGGTCGCCGCCGAGGCCACCCACATCCCCGAGGGCGTCGAGTTCTCGGTGCAGGGCATGGAGGACGGCTCGCACGTCACCGCCGGCCAGATCACGCTGCCCGCCGGTGTGGAGCTGGTCACCGACCCCGAGGCCTGGGTCGCCTCGGTCTCCGCCGACCAGGCCTCCGAGGAGGAGTCCGAGGGCGGGGCCGAGGACGAGGGCGAGTCCGCCGCCTCCGAGTCCGCCGAGTAGCCGGCCCTGTCGACACCGATGGGCATGGGTCCGGTGCGCGGCCTCCTGGAGCGTCTGCTCGGGGGTCGCGCACCGGCTGTTTCCGGAGCCGGCGCCGGTGCGTCCGGCGCGGGCGACGACGGGGGACGGGGCGTGGCCGAGAGCGAGCGCTGGCTGGTGGTGGGGCTGGGCAACCCCGGTCCCAAGTACGCCGGGAACCGGCACAACGTGGGCTTCATGGTGGTGGACGAGCTCGCCGAGCGCGGCGGCCACCGCTGGAAGGCGCACAAGGCCCACGCCGACGTGGCCGAGGGGCGCCTGGCGGGCGTGCCCGCGGTGCTCGCCAAGCCGCGCAGCTACATGAACCTCTCCGGCGGCCCGGTGGTCGGGCTGAGCCGGTTCTACAAGGTCCCGATGGAGCGGATCGTCGTCGTCCACGATGACATGGACATCGCCTTCGGGGCGCTCAAGCTCAAGCGGGGCGGCGGCGCCGGCGGCCACAACGGGCTGCGGTCGCTCACCTCGTCCCTCTCCGGCCCCGACTACCTGCGCGTGCGGGTGGGCGTGGGGCGCCCGCCGGGGCGCATGGACCCGGCGGCCTACGTACTCAAGGACTTCTCCTCCACCGAGCGCAAGGACCTGCCCCTGGAGGTGGACCGCGCCGCCGACGCCGTGGAGGCGGTCGTGGCCGAGGGCCTGGAGAGGGCCCAGAACACCTTCCACACCTCCGCCTGAGCGGCGCCCCGTCGCTCCGGCGGAAAGGACCCGGCCCCGGGCCGGGTTTTTTCTTTACCCGATTAGGTCACGTCACGCGACTGAATGAACACTCTTGGCTACTGTTGGCCCATCAGGGAAGAGATTTCGCGCCTGCCGATACCCCGCTCACGCCGGTCCGGTTCGGCCGGATCCACGGTCGGCGGCGCGGCCGTCGCGAGGGGAGGGGACTATGGCGGTGGCCCTCGACGTGCGCAGCGGGGCCGGTGAGCGCAGGGTCGAACGCGCCCCGGCCGCCTGGGTGCGCGGGTACACCCGCGGCCTGGTGGCGCTGGACGCCGCGGCGGCCGGAACGGCCGGAACCGTCACCCACCAGCTGCACTTCCAGGGGGAGGTGCATACGCCCGCCGCCGCGGCGCACGCCGGGCTGTCGCTGGCCCTGCCGGTGCTGTGGGTGGTCTCGGCCGCCCTGGCCGGGGGCTATGCCCGCCGCTTCCTGGGGGTGGGCACCGAGGAGTTCCGCCGGGTGCTGGCCGCCGGGGTGGTGCTGACGGCGGCCGTGGCCATCGCCGGGTTCGCCGCGGTGCCCGCCCTGGCCCGCGGGTACGTCCTGGTGGCGCTGCCCGCCACGGTGGCGGCGGCGCTGGTGCTGCGCTACGGCTGGCGCAAGCGGCTGCACCGGATGCGCCGCGCCGGGCGGTGCATGGGCGGGGTGGTCGTGGTGGGCCACCGCGAGGCCGCCGCCGGGCTGGTGCGCCAGCTGCGCCGCGAGCCCTACCACGGCATGCGGGTGGTGGGGGCGTGCCTGCCCGACGGGCGCTCGGGCGCCGGGCCGGACGCGGTCGACGGCGTGCCGGTGCTCGGCGGCTTCCGGGACGCGGCCGAGGCGGCCGAGGCGGTGGGCGCCGAGGCGGTGGCGGTGCTGGCCTGTCCGGAGATGGACGGCATCGAGCTGCGCCGGCTGGCCTGGGCGCTGGAGAAGTGCGGCACCGACTTGACCGTGGCCCCGGCGCTGATGGAGGTGGCCGGGCCGCGCACCACGATCCGCGCGGTGGCCGGACTGCCGCTGCTGCACGTGGAGCACCCCGAGCTGGAGGGCGCCCGCCGGGTGGTCAAGGGGCTGTTCGACCGGGTCGCCGCAGGGGCGGCGCTGCTGCTGCTGTCCCCGCTGTTCGCGGTGCTGGCGGTGGCGATCCGGGCCGGGGACGGCGGGCCGGTCTTCTTCCGCCAGACGCGCGTGGGCAAGGACGGGGTCCGCTTCCCCCTGGTGAAGTTCCGTACCATGGTTCCGGCGGCCGAGGAGATGAAGAGCGGTCTGCTCGGCGCCAACGAGCACGACGGTGTGCTGTTCAAGATGCGCGCGGACCCCCGCGTGACGTCGGTCGGGGCCTGGCTGCGCCGCTACTCCCTGGACGAGCTTCCCCAGCTCGTCAACGTGGTGCGCGGCGAGATGTCGCTGGTCGGGCCGCGGCCGCCGCTTCCCGAGGAGGTCGCGCGCTACGGGCGCGACGTGCGCAGGCGGCTGGTGGTGAAACCGGGGATGACCGGTCTGTGGCAGGTGAGCGGGCGTTCCGACCTCTCCTGGGAGGAATCGGTCCGCTTGGACCTGCGTTACGTGGAAAACTGGTCGCTGACCCTGGACGTGCAGATTCTCTGGAAGACGTGGTCAGCGGTGATCCGCGGAGCGGGAGCGTACTGAGGCCGGTGAGCAGCATCCGAAACGATCATGAAGTCGCACGGGACCTGGCGGGCGAGGCGGGGCAGCAGCTGCTCCGGCTGCGCGCCCGGCACGGGTTCGAGGAGCCCGACGTCCTGCGCACCCTGGGCGACCGTACATCGCACGAGTTCCTCTTCTCCGCGCTGGGGCGGCTGCGCCCCAGCGACGCGGTGCTCTCGGAGGAGGGGGTGGACGATCCGGCACGGCTGAGCGCGCGGCGGGTGTGGATCATCGACCCGCTGGACGGGACCCGGGAGTTCGCCGAGGCGGGCCGTACCGACTGGGCCGTGCACGTGGCCCTGTGGGAGAACGGGCGGCTGGCCGCCGGGGCGGTGGCGCTGCCCGCCCAGGGGTCCACGCTCTCCACGGCCGAGCCGCCGT
>NZ_ANAD01000188.1 GCF_000341245.1 Nocardiopsis halophila DSM 44494 | reverse complement strand
GACCCCCCCCCAGCCGCTCGCGGCCCCCGGAGTTCGTGCAGAAGATGGCCACCGCGCTGGGCGCGGAGATCCTGCCGATGGGGTCGGCGGGGGCCAAGATCTGCGCGGTGCTGCTGGGCATGGCCGACCTGTACGTGCACGCCGGCGGCCAGTTCGAGTGGGACAGCGCGGCGCCGGTCGCCGTGGCGCACGCGGCCGGGCTGCACGCCTCCCGGATCGACGGCTCCGCCCTGGAGTACAACGCGCTCGACCCGTCGCTGCCAGATATCCTTGTATGTCGACCGGAATTGTCGGGTATGTTGTTGGGGAGCATCCGCGACGTGGCGGATCTGGACGGGGCGGGCCCCCAGGCGGCCGGTTAGGCCGGCCGGGCCGCGGTCCGCCGTCGGACTTCACGGGAGCGAGGCGCAGGACATGGGCACGGCAGCGGAGCTTGGACGGTACCGGCTCTCCCAACTGGACCACCTCGAAGCCGAGGCCGTCTTCATCATGCGCGAGGTCGCCGCCGAGTTCGAGCGCCCGGTCCTGCTCTTCTCCGGCGGCAAGGACTCCCTCGTGCTGCTCCGCCTGGCCGAGAAGGCGTTCTGGCCCGGCCGGGTGCCCTTCCCGGTGATGCACGTCGACACCGGTCACAACTTCCCCGAGGTGATGGAGTTCCGCGACCGCCGCCTGGCCCAGGCCGGGATGGAACTGGTCGTGGCCTCCGTCCAGGACCAGATCGACCAGGGCAAGGTCACCGAGCCCACCGGGCGCTGGGCCAGCCGCAACCGGCTGCAGACCGCCGCTCTGCTGGAGGCCATCGAGGAGCACGGCTTCGACGCGGCCTTCGGCGGGGCCCGCCGGGACGAGGAGAAGGCCCGCGCCAAGGAACGCGTCTTCTCCTTCCGGGACGAGTTCGGCCAGTGGGACCCCAAGGCCCAGCGCCCCGAGCTGTGGAACCTGTTCAACACCCGGATCGACCGCGGCGAGCACATCCGGGTCTTCCCCATCTCCAACTGGACCGAGCTGGACGTGTGGGACTACATCCGGCGCGAGGAGCTGGAGCTGCCCTCCATCTACCACGCGCACCGGCGCCCGGTCTTCGAGCGCGACGGCATCCTGCTCGCCGACGGCCCCTTCATCAACCGCGACGAGGGCGAAGAGGTCTTCGAGGCGACCGTGCGCTACCGCACGGTCGGCGACATGACCTGCACCGGCGCGGTCCGCTCCACCGCCACCGAGATCGACGACATCATCGCCGAGATCGCCGCGACGCGCATCACCGAGCGCGGACAGACCCGCGCCGACGACCGCGCCAGCGAGGCGGCCATGGAGGACCGCAAGCGCGAAGGCTACTTCTGACCGGCCCCACCCGCACCGAACCCTTCCCGAGGAATGCGCGCACCATGACCAACGACATCCTGCGGTTCGCCACGGCCGGGTCCGTCGACGACGGCAAGAGCACCCTCATCGGCCGCCTGCTCTACGACTCCAAGTCCATCTTCGAGGACCAGCTCGACTCGGTGGAGCGCACCAGCCGCGGCCGGGGCGAGGAGCAGACCAACCTGGCGCTGCTCACCGACGGCCTGCGCGCCGAGCGCGAGCAGGGCATCACCATCGACGTCGCCTACCGGTACTTCGCCACCCCCCGGCGCACCTTCATCATCGCCGACACCCCCGGGCACATCCAGTACACCCGCAACATGGTCACCGGCGCCTCCACGGCCGACCTGGCGGTGATCCTGGTCGACGCCCGCAAGGGGCTGCAGGAGCAGAGCCGCCGGCACGCCTTCCTGGCGACCCTGCTGCAGGTGCCGCACCTGGTGGTGGCGGTCAACAAGATGGACCTGGTGGACTACTCCCAGGAGCGGTTCGAGCAGATCCGCGCCGAGTTCACCGACTTCGCCGCCAAGCTGGACGTCACCGACCTGGCGTTCATCCCCATCTCGGCGCTGCACGGCGACAACGTGGTCGAGCGCTCCATGGAGATGCCCTGGTACGAGGGCACCTCGCTGCTGCACCACCTGGAGAACGTGCACATCGCCTCGGACCGCAACCTCATCGACGCGCGGTTCCCGGTCCAGTACGTGGTGCGCCCGCACAAGGCCGACGACCCCGAGCTGCACGACTACCGCGGCTACGCCGGCCAGATGGCCGGCGGGGTGCTGCGCCGCGGCGACGAGGTCGTCCACCTGCCCTCCGGCATCTCCACGCGGGTCTCGCGCATCGTCACCGCCGACGGCGACTTGGAGGAGGCCTTCACCCCGCAGTCGGTGACGGTGCTGCTGGAGGACGACATCGACGTCTCCCGGGGCGACATGATCTGCCGCCCCAACAACCGCCCCGCCCAGGCGCGGGACCTGCAGGCGATGGTCTGCTGGATGTCGGAGTCGCGCACGCTCACTCCGAACTCGAAGCTGCTGCTCAAGCACACCACGCGCACCGCCAAGGTGAAGGTCGGCGAGCTGCTCTACCGGCTGGACGTCAACACCTTGAGCCGGGACGAGGACGCGGGGGAGCTCTCGCTCAACGAGATCGGGCGGGTGGCGCTGCGCGCGGCCCAGCCCCTGTTCGTGGACGAGTACAAGCGCAACCGCATCACCGGCGGGTTCATCCTGGTCGACGAGGGCACCAACGCCACCGTCGGCGCGGGCATGGTGATCGACGCCGACTGATCCGGAACCGCCGCGTCTCCCGGGCGGCACCGGAAAGACCTGCGCAAATCACGGAAAGCGAGCGCGGCGTGACGCGTCGTACTAAGGTTGCGCCCCGTGAGCGGATTTCGTCTGGTGTTCGTCGGGGGGATCGGCCGGTCCGGTTCCACGCTCATCGAGCGGCTGCTGGGGGAGGTGCCCGGCGTGTGCTCGATGGGCGAGGTCGTGCACATGTGGCGGCGCAGCCTCGTGGACGACGAGGTGTGCGGGTGCGGTGAGCCCTTCGGCCGCTGCCCGTTCTGGGTGCGGGTGGGCCGGGAGGCGTTCGGCGGCTGGGACCGGGTCGACGCCGCCGAGGTGCTGGAGCTCAAGGCGGCGGTGGACCGGACCCGGTTCGTGCCCGCCCTGCTCTCCGACGACCCGCCGCCGGACCTGGCCGCCCGCGCGGCCCGCTACACCGCCTTCTACGACCGGCTCTACCGGGCGGTGGCGGCGGTCAGCGGGTGCGCCACCGTGGTCGACTCCAGCAAGCACGCCTCGCTGGCGGCCTGCCTGCGGCTGCGCTACGGCGCCCGGATGCGGCTGCTGCACATCGTGCGCGACCCCCGGGCGGTCGCGCACGCCTGGGGCAAGCGGGTCCCCCGGCCGGACGCGCGCCCGACCAGCCCCGAGCAGTACATGGCGCGCTACTCCCCGGCCCGCACCGCGGTGCAGTGGATGGCCCAGAACGGGGTGCTGGCGGCGCTGGAGCGGGGCGGGCTGCCCACGCGCCGGGTGCGCTACGAGGACTTCGCGAGCGACCCGCTGGGGGAGCTGCGCGCCATCGCCGAGTTCGCCGGGTGCGGCGCCCAGGGGCTGCCGCTGGGGGCGGACGGGTCCGCGGAGCTGTCGCCGGCGCACACGGTCTCGGGGAACCCGATGCGCCTGACCTCGGGGCCGGTACGGGTCCGGGCCGACGTGGGCTGGCGCTCGCACCTGGCGCCCCCGGCACGGGTCGCGGTGTCCGCGCTGACCCTCCCGGTTCGGTGGAGATTCGGGTACTGAAAGCGACACGCCCGATTCGATCACCTTTGGTCGTCGATCAGTTGCGTATTGTCATACTCCAGGGTTCTCCCGAGGGGGTTCCAGGGTGACCTGGGAGGGGGCCGATCGTGGAGCGGGAGCACGGGCGTGCCGGTGCGCTGCGGACGGGGGCGCTGGTGGCGGCATTGCTCGTCGCCACAGCGTCGTGCGAAGAGCGGGAGGGGGCTGTCGAGGACTTCGGGCTCGTGGCCCCCGGGTCGCCCGAGCCGGCCGCCCAGGCCCCACAGGAGCCGCCGGGAGGCCTGGTGATCCCTCGGCAGCCGACGCCGTCCCCGAGCCTGTCGCCGAGCCTTTCGCCCGGCCCTTCCCCCAGTCCTTCACCGTCGGGCGTGCCGTCCCCGTTGCCGTCCCTCCCGCCGTCCGCGTCCCCGTCCGTGCCGCCGTCGGCGGGCGGCCTGGAGATCCCGCAGCAGCCGACGCCCTCGCCGAGCCCGTCCCCGAGCCCTTCACCGAGCCCGTCCCCGTCGGCGGGCGGCCTGGAGATTCCGCAGCTCCCGACGCCCTCGCCGAGCCCGTCGCCGAGCCTGTCCCCGACCCCGTCCCCGAGCCCGTCGCCCTCGTCGCTGCCGTCCCCGGAGCCGCCGACACCGTCCCCCACGCCGGCGCCCTCCCCGGAGCCGACGGCGTCGCCGGGGGTTCCGCCCGAGCCGCCCGGGGGCGACCCCCGGTGCGACGTGAGCGACATCATGGAGCCCTCCTGCGGCCTGTGGTGGGGCGCCAGCCCCTGGCAGGGCGACCCTGAGCCGCTGGAGGAGGCGGCCGGGCGCAAGCTCGACATCGTCTACACCTGGAACGGCATCGACCAGACGGAGATCCCCACCGACGAGGAGCTGGAGCTCGCCGAGGAGGGGCGGCTGATCCACGCCAACATCGAGGCCAAGCGCTTCAACGTGCGGGACCACCCGACGCAGGAGTACTCCGACATTATCCACGGCCGCTTCGACCGGTCCCTGCGGGCGCAGGCGCGCCGCATCGCCGGCCTGGAGTACCCGGTGTTCGTCACCTTCGACCACGAGGCCGATGCCAACAAGCGCTACCACACCCGCGGGACCCCGGAGGAGTTCGTCCGGGCCTGGCGCCACATCGTCGACCTGTACCGGGAGAACGGCGCGGAGAACGCCGTGTGGGTCTGGAACGTGACCGGCTGGCCGAAGAACCTGCCGCGGCTCCCGGAGCTGTGGCCGGGCAACGACTACGTGGACTGGATCAGCTGGGAAGCCTACAACATGACCGGGTGCGAGCTCATGCCGCACTGGGACCATGTGCTCTCCTTCGAGGACGCGCTCAGCCCGGCCTACGAGTGGATCCAGGAGAACGGTGCCGAGCACGGGATCGACCCCGACAAGCCGGTGATGATCGGTGAGATGGGCACGGTGCCGATCCCGGGGGACCCCAAGGGGACCGCCGAGTGGTACGCCGACATCCCCGAGGTGCTCAAGCGCTACGAGCGGGTGAAGGCCGTGAAGATGTGGGACGGGATGACCGCTCCCACCTGCGATTTCCGGGTCCGGCAGGACGCCTACGCGCAGTGGGGGTACGCCCTGGCGGGACGGCATCCGTACGTGGCCGTGCCCGAGCGGGTGAAGGAGATCGTGGAGAAGGCCCTGCAGACCGGTGAGCACCTGCGGACCGTGCAGGACGAGATCCTCGGCCGCCGCCGGGAGGAGTGAGGGCGTCCGCGCAGGACGCGACCGCCCCCGCCGGGTCGGTGCCGGCCGCTGATGCCGGGCCTTTCGCCCCGAACGGCGGCCTCTGCCAGGGGGCGCCGGCGGTTCCGGTGCCGGAGCCGGGGGTGAGCGCCCCTCCGGTGACCGCGGAATCGGCCGAGCGGTCGAGCCGCCGACCGGCCGGCCGGTCGCCGTCGATCGTGCCGACGTTGCGGCCGTTGGATCCGAGCACCTCGTCGCCCTGCACGTCCAACGGCACGTCGTTCTCGGCGCAGAGGCCGGCCTCCCCGACCGCGGACCGTGCGCTTCAGCGCTGACGGTATGCTGCTGACCGGCCGGAATGCCGGTCACCGCGCTCCACGGGTCGCGAGCACGCTGCACCCGGCGCGGGATCCCCGAGAGCCGTCGAACACGGGGACGCCCCCTCTGGGACGGCCCCCGTGCGGTCGCTGACAGCGGAGCCGCTCCGGCCGGACGCGAAAGAACGCGGCATGCTCCCACAGGCGTCCCAAGGCCCTGTCAGGAGTGCGTCGGGATGGTTCTCAGATCCCCTTGCCGTGGCGGTGCAGGGTGCGCAGCACCCAGGCGGCCGGCAGGCCGCAGGCGACCGCCAGGGCCAGCGGGGTGCGCGGCTCCAGCGCGCGCGCTCGGAACGTGCGTCCGGCCCACTGCAGGGCGGTCCGGCGGCGGCCCGCGGCCGCCTCGGCGAAGGCGATCTGGCCGGCGACGCGGGCGTAGCCGCTGGGCACCAGCAGGAACTCGGGGTAGCGGTCGAGCAGCCAGCGCAGCGCGGTGGCGATGGTCTGCCAGCGCCCGGCGAAGTGCGAGCGGCGGTGCCACAGCACCCGAACGCCCGGCGCGGGGATGTTCCGGACGGGGGCACGGCGGGCCATGCGCAGCAGCAGCTCGTAGTCCTCGGCGTAGCTGCCCGGCAGCTCCTCGCTGACCGGGCCGCAGCCGTCCACCAGCGCCGCGCGCCGGATGAGGAAGGTCGAGGGGTGCAGTTCGGTGAGCCGGGAGCCCAGCAGGTCGGAGAAGGTGACGGCGGTGCGGTCCAGCGTCCGCTCGGCCTCGGTGCGGTCGTAGACGACCCGGATGCCGCAGCAGACCATCTCGGTGCCGGGGTCGGTGAGCAGCACCTCCACCTGGGAGCGGAGCTTGCCGGGGAACCAGGTGTCGTCGTCGTCGCAGAAGGCCACGAAGTCGCCCCGGGCGGCCAGGATCCCGGTGTTGCGGGCGCCGGCCAGGCCCGGGCTGTGGTCGTTGACCACCACCTCGACCGGGCGCAGGGCGTCGTCCGAGGCCAGTGCGGGGTCGGGGTCGTCGTTGTCGAAGACGACGAGGGTGCGCAGCACCCCGGGGTAGTCCTGCTCGGCGATCGAGCGCAGGGTGCGGCGCAGCAGGTCGGGCCGGTCGCGGGTGGGCACCACGGCGCACACCTCGGGCCACTCGCTCGGCGCCTCGGCGAGCGCGGGCAGCGGGCGCTCGGCGTGCGGCGGGGGCGCCAGCAGGTCGATGAGCTCGCCGGCGCGCAGGGCGGCGGCCTCGCCGACCTGCCCGCCGGTCCCGCCGGGGGCGTCGGAGCCGATGCGGAACTCGCCGGGGTGGGCCAGGGCCTTGTCGACCGCGGCGGCCAGCTGCTGGGCGGTCGCGCAGGAGCGGACCAGCCCGGAGGAGTCCAGGCGGGCGACGAAGCGCAGCTGGTGGTCGTCGACGTGCTCGCCGAGCTCGGGGTCGCGGGCCGCGGCCAGCGGCAGGTGCCCGGCGCGGCGCGCGGCGGTGACCGTCCCTGGCCCGCCGTGGGTGACCACGGCGGCGGCCGAGCGCATGAGCTCCTCCAGCCGGTCGGGGGCGATGAAGGACTCGCCCTCGGCGGTCTCGGGGGCCGGGGAGCGGCCGTACTGCACCAGGACCCGGACCCCGGGGCGCTCGCGGGCGAGGGCGTCGGCCCACTCCACCAGGCGGCTGAACGGGTGGTGGTCGGTCCCCAGGGCCACGAGGACGAGCGGGGCGTCGGGGGAATCGGGCGCTTGTGTCACAGCAGCGGTCCTACGGTGATGGCGGTGGGCATGAACGATCGCTGCTCCTCCCACTGGGCGAGGAAGAGCCGGGTGAACGGGCGGCACAGGCGGGCCGTGAGCGTCGGGGTCTCGATGCGGTCGTAGACCTCGATGTAGACCGTGGGCACCCGCATCAGCCGGGCCAGCACGAAGAACGGCAGGGCGACCCCCGCGCCGGTGCTCACCACCGCCGCCGGGCGGCGGGCGGCGAGCACCCGCAGCGCCAGGACGGTGTTGCGCAGCAGGTTGGGCACGTCCCGGGTGGTGGGGTGGTGGGCCCACCGCACCTCCTCGCCGTTGAGCAGGGCCTCGGCGTCGGGGGTGCGGAAGGTGACCCAGCTGCGCGCGCGCCCCGACCACCACGGGCGCAGGGCCATGAGCTGCGCGAGGTGGCCGCCGCTGGAGGCCACGAACAGGATCGGCGCGCCCTCCGGCGGGACGGTGCTCGCGGAAGGGGCGCCGGCGGTCGAACTCGGAGCGCGCCCGGAGGGCGCCATGAACGCGGTTGGCACGGGGACATCATTGCATAACTCTGAGTAATTTCTTCATCGCCATGTGTTGTTTCGTGGGGAAATCCATGATCGGGACCGCGGAGGGCGCCCCCTCCTCAGGGTCGGCCGCGCCTCCAGCGCCTGGGGATCAGGCCGTCCAGGTCGAGCAGGGTGCGCAGGCGCCAGACCGTCACCGTCCACCCGCAGCCGCCCGCCGCGAGCGCCACCGCCAGCGACGGCACGGTCGTCCCCCACACGGCGGCGCACACCGCGGGCACCCCGCCGAACCAGACCAGGCAGGCCCCCGCGGCAGCCGTCCACCGGAGGCTGAAGGGGTGCACCCCCACCGTCCGGTGCAGCTGGACCAGCGGCAGCAGGTTGCGCACCCCGATCGCCGCGGCCCAGGCCAGGGCCGCCCCGACCGCGCCCAGCGGCGGGATCAGCAGCAGGCACAGCGCCAGGTTGGCCGCCAGCGCCAGCAGGTTGTTGGCCAGGTTCCAACCGGTACGCCCCGCCATGGTCAGCAGCAGGTCGCCCATCCCCAGCGCGGCCGAGGCCATCTGTGCGAGGGCGACCACGACGAGCACCCCTGTCCCCGCCGGGGTGGCGTAGCCCGGTCCGAACACCTCCATCACCAGCGGGGCGTACACGACCGTCGGCAGGAAGAGCGGCCAGGTCAGGCAGATCAGCCACGCCGTCGCCGACCGGTACAGCCGCGCGGTGCCCTCCCGGTCCTCGAGCGCGAGCATCTCGGCCAGGCGGGGTCCCGCGGCGAACTGCACCGCCTGCGTCGCGAACTGCCCCGCCACCAGGAGCCGGGTCCCGGCGGTGAACACGGCGGCCGCGGCCGCCCCCTGGACCGCGGCCACCAGCACGATCCCGCTGCGCTGGATCCCGATCTGGGCCACCTGCGCCGCCGAGCGCGGAAGCGTGAACCCCCAGAACTCGCGGGGGCCGACGGGGCCGGGCGCCGGCGGCGCGTCGTCCCGGTCCGCGGGCGGCACCGGCGCCCGGCGCAGCACCCGGCGCAGCCACAGCCAGGCGACCGCGGCGGCGGGCAGGTAGGGGCCGGCCCAGGCCACCGCGAGCAGGCCCGCCGACCCGGCCGCCGCCGCGCTGGCCACCAGCAGCAGCTGTCCCAGCGGCCGCCCGACCTTCTCGACNCGCCATGTCGTGGTAGGCGCGGGTGGCCGCCAGCAGCGCCTCGGTCACCGCGGCGAACGGCAGGAA
>NZ_ANAD01000187.1 GCF_000341245.1 Nocardiopsis halophila DSM 44494 | reverse complement strand
GGCGACCCCCGCCGTGGCCGCGGCGAGGCCCAGCGACGCCGCCGCCACCGGGGCCAGTGCCGTGCGCAGCAGCCGCCCGGCCTGCCCGGAGGCGCCCAGCGCCCGTGCCCGGGCCAGGAAGTAGACCAGCCCGTTGGCCGTGCCCAGCTGGGCCACCGACGAGGCGATCAGGAACACCGAGGTCGCGGCGAACAGCAGCCCCGCGGTGTCCTGGGAGAACCCGCGCGCCACCGCCACCACCAGCGCCAGGTTGAGCGCCGCCCCGGCGACGGCGGCGGCCGTGTTCAGCGCCCCGCCGCGGGCGGTGCGGGCCACGGCGTCCCCGCCGGTCCGGCCCGCGCCGACGCGGGGGGAGGTCGGGGGCTCGGGCGCCATCGTTCTCCGCTCGTTCGGGTCGCTCGTTCAGGTCGCTCGGCCGGGTGGGGGCCGTGGCCGGAGGGCGGCGCGGGCCGGTTCAGTACAGGTCGGACGCGTACCGCTCGCCGGAAGGGCCGTCCGGCAGGTCGGCGCCGGGCTCGGGACGGGCCGCTCGGTCGGGGGAGGAGCGCCAGGAGGGCGTCTGCCCCCACCACTCGGCCAGCCGCTCGTCGGACTCGGCGAAGGCCCGCTCCAGGCGCCCGCGCAGCCGGTCCGGCAGCGCGGTGCGGGGCTGGGCGTTGTGCCGTCCGAACGCCACGCCCGGGCAGTGCCGCACCCCCAGGAACTCCTCCAGCTCGGGGAAGTGCCGCTCGGGCTCGGCGAAGAACCGCTCGCTGTCGACCACGAACATCCGCTCCCGCCCCACGTGCCTCTCCAGGCGCAGGAGCTGGTCGATGTAGCGGCCGCGGGCCACGTAGGCGTGGTGCTGGTGGTGGTAGGAGTGCGCCAGCGGGTCGGCGGCCAGCCGCTCCTCCTCGCCCGCGAGGCGCTCCTCCTCCAGGTCGAGCGCGCGCTCGAACGGCTCGTCCTCGAACCCCCGCGCGCTCTCGTGGCTGTGCGCCGAGTAGGCCCGCTCCACCGGGTCGCGCAGCATCACCACCACCTTCGCCTCGGGCAGGTCGGCGGCGATCCGCTCCGCGCACAGCGGGTGGAACAGGTAGTAGGGGCTGGACTCGCCCACNCCCCGGGGGCGCCCCGCCGCACGGTGCGGCGCAGCGGGAACCGGCTCCGGTACCAGTCCGTGCCCCGCCCGTAGGCGGTGTCGAAGTAGTGCACGCCCTTGCGCAGCGTGGGCCCGAACACCTGGGGGTGCTGCATCAGTGCCTTGAACAGGGAAGTGGTCCCGCACCTCTGGGCGCCGGCGATCAGGAAGTCCGGGAGCGCCCGGGAGCGGCGCCCGAGGTGTCCGGCGAGGTCGGCGGCGGTCAGCGCGGCGTTCTTCAGCGGGGCGGGAACGGGCCGTCCGGCCGTAGGGAAGCGCATGGGTGTCCTCACGTGTCGGAGTGGCGCCCCGCGGCGGGGCGCGGGTGTCGGCGCGGCCGGAGCGGGCGGGCCGCGGCCGCCGGCGCCCGGGTGCGGCGCCGGCGGAGGGTCATCTGCGGGGACCGGCCTCGTGCGCGGCGCGCTCGCCCAGCCCCTCCAGGGCGGGCAGGAGCCAGTCGTCGACGGCCGCGAGCGGGCTCCCGGCCTCGTCCTGGCGGTCCTGCAGGTACCGGGTGGCCAGGTCGACCAGGTACAGCGCCATCACTGCGGGGACCGCGTGCGGGCGCAGCCCCGCATCGGCCAGCAGAGGGTCGCACAGCAGCCGCGCCCCGGTGTCCAGCCAGCGCTGCACGCCCGCCTGCACCCCGGTCTGCACGCACTCGTTGAGCTCGTAGTGCAGCGCGTCCATGCCCAGCGGCACCCCCGACTCCAGCCGCTCCCAGTCCCAGACGAAGGCCCGGCGCGGCGTTCCGGCGATGTTCCACCGGGTGAGGTCGCCGTGCCAGGCCCCGAAGGGCAGCCGCACATCGGGCAGCGCCTCCAGGGCCGCGCGCAGCCGGGGCGCCTCCGGCCGCCCCTCCAGCGCGTCGATGCGCCGCTCCAGCTGCGCCCGGTAGGCGCTGGTGCGCAGGCACCCCTCGCCGAACCCGTCCATCGCGGCGATCTGCAGCACGCTGCGCAGCAGCTGGCGGCGGGTGGGCCGGTCGGTCTGGTCGCCGACCGGCAGCGCCTCCTGCACCAGCAGGGGCCGCCCGTTCCATTCCCCCTCGTGCATCAGCCGCGGCACGGTGACGTCGGGCAGGCGGGCCTCGGCCAGCCGGCGCAGCGCCCGCGTCTCGGCCCGGACCAGGCGCGAGGTGAGCTCGTTGACCCCGACCTTGGCATAGCCCACGGCCCGGCCGGCGGGGGTGAGCAGCAGCAGCACCGGCTTGCGGTTGGCCCGCGGCGGCCCCACGTGGATCGCGATGACCACGTCCCGGTCCAGGGCGGCGGCCAGGGCGTGCTCGATGGTGTGCCCGCTGCCCACGTGCAGCCGGTCGCGCAGCAGCAGCGGCGCCACCCCGCTGGCGAAGGCGGTGGTGAGCAGCGCCGCCCGCACCCGCTCGCGGAAGGAGTGGCGCTGGGCGAAGGCCGCGATGCCGCGGGCGGCCGCGTAGCGGTTGGTGACCGGGAGGATCACCCGGGGGTTGTGGGCCGAGGGCACCGGCAGGTACTCGCGCACGTGCGCGGCGGGGCGGTCGGCGGGCGGCGTGCGCCGGTCCGCGCATTCGGCGCCCCGCCCCAGGAGCCCGCCGCAGGGCCACAGCACCTCGGCCAGGTCCGTCAGATAGGTGGTCTCCCCGTTCACCGCGCGACACCCCCCACCGCCGCCGCGGCACCGGGGGCCCGCCGCCAGAGCAGGGCGATGCCCGCCATCGTGACCGCCAGCGGTGCCGTCAGCGCGACATAGAAGAACATGTACCAGAAGAGCAGGAGTACCGATAGGAGGGCGGCGGACCCCACCGCGTCCCGTTCGCGCCGGTGGCGCCAGGCGGCCACGGCGAAGAAGGCGGTGAACAGCCCGGTGCCGACCCACCCGTTGGCGATGAGGGTGAGCCAGAACTGGCCGTTGTTGCCGATGGTGTGGTTGCCGCACCCCGGGCACTCCGGGGAGGAGCCGATCGCGATCGACTCCGAGCTGCCCAGCATGTCGCGGGTGGTGCCCCAGCCCAGTACCGGCGACTGGGACGCGGCGTCGACGGCGGCCAGGCTGGTGGCGGTGCGCCCGTCGTCGCTGTGCGGGCTGTCCAGCCGGTCCCGCACCACCTCCATCAGCGGGGAGGCGGCCAGCACCGCGCACAGCGCGGCCCCTGCCAGCACCCCGGACAGCGCGGCGGCCGCCCGGCCCGACCGCACCAGCTGCACCAGGGCCAGGACGGCGGTCAGCGCCAGTCCCGCCCACAGCGCGCGGTTGAGCGAGTAGACGATGGGCGCCGCCGAGGCCGCCAGGGCGGCCGCGGCCGCCCACCGGTGCCACCCGCGCCCGGCGATCAGCCAGGCCGCGGCCAGCCAGGGCAGCAGCAGCGACAGCATGTTGCCCCAGGTGTTGGTGTAGGCCCACGGCGCCTTGGGGCGCGGCGTCTCGTAGGCCAGGACGTCGTTCATGATCTGGGACGACGCCGGGTGGATCAGCGCCTGGACGTAGGAGTCCGAGGCGATGCCGGCCGGCAGCAGCACCTCCATCGGCGAGGTGAACTCGAAGTAGGGCGCGGCCAGGCCGAGCAGGCCGCCGGCCGCCGTCGCCACGAACAGCCAGCCGAGCGCCCGGGCGATCCGGAGGTCGGACAGGTGCTCGCGCCCGGTGTTGCCGATGTAGAGCAGCAGTACGGTCAGCGCCAGGTAGTGGCCGAGCCGTACCAGGGCGCCCAGCAGGCCGCCGGATCCGGGAAGGGTCCCCTCGGGCACCATCCCGACCAGCGCCAGCCCGGCGGTCGCCCACAGCAGGAAGAGCGCCCAGAGGCCGAACCCCGGCGGCAGCCGGACCCCCTGCGTGCGGTGGCGGCGGGCCAGCTCGACGGCCATGGGGACGGCGAACGCCCAGAACGCGAAGGGGCCCAGCCCCAGCGCCCACCACAGCGGGTACCCGGCGAACAGCCAGACGACCGGCCATCCCGGCCGGGTGGAGCGCTCCAGCGCGCTCTTCAGAAGCCGTCCCAGGGCCCGTCCAGGGAAGGGCCCCGGCCGGCGGGAGCGGGACGCGGGGCTTTCCGGGTCTGTGGGGTTCGGGTTCGGAGGAGTCGAAGGGGGCGGAGGATTCTCAGGGCCGCCGGGGCGGCGCACTTCGGAAGGCGGCCCCGTTCCGCCCTGGGCCGCGGCGCCCATCAGCGCCCGGCCCCGGCGGGCTCGTCCTCGCGCTGGGCCCCGTCCGCCTCCTCGCGGTCGCCGCCGTTGCCGTCGCCACCGGCAGCGGCGTCGGTGTCGGGCGTGGCCTCGTTATCGGCGGCCGTATCGGACCTCTCGGACGTATCGGTCTGCTCAGCCGCCTCAGTCGCCTCAGCGGTCTCGGCCTGCCCGGTCGACCGATCCGGTTCGCCGGTCTCGGCGGCCTCGGCGGCCTCGCCCCAGGTCCGGTCCGGCGCCTTCGACGGGGCTCCATCCGTGGTGCCGGACCCGACGGCGCTGTCCGCGCTCCTCTCAGTGCTGCTCTGGGCGGTCCCCTCGGCGGCACCGGCGGCCTCAACCTGCTCGGCGCGCCCGCGCGCCCGCCGCTCCAGGGCGAAGGCGCCGACCGCCCCTGCGGCCAGCCCCAGCATCCCCCCGGCGGCCACCCACAGCACCGCCTGCGGCGACGAGGGCGACTCCGGCACCGCGGCCGGTGTGAGCACCTGGCCGGGGACCAGCGAGGCCTCGGCCGCGCTCAGCGGCCCGGTCTCGGCGTTGAGGTCGGAGATCTCGCTCTGCACGGCCTCCAGCCGCGCCTCGGCCCGGGCCTGCTTGGCGGACCCGCCCTTGGCCGCGTCCACGGCCAGCTCCTCCATCTGCTCCGTGCGCGCCTGCGTCTGCTCCTCCAGCGCCGCCAGACGGGCGTCGATGAGTTCGCCGACCCGCGCGCTCCGGTCGTCCAGGTAGGCCGCGGAGACGGCGGCGGCCCCGTCCCGGGAGGCGGTCGCGGTCGGCGCGGAGTAGGAGATCTCCAGCACGCTGCTGTTGGGCGGCACCTCCACCTCCNTCGGCCCCCCCCCCCAGCCGCTCGGCGGCGGCCGAGGCGACCCGCGCCGAGGTCGCCACCTGGGCCTCGGTGTCCAGGTTGACCTCGCCGTTGGTGCGCCCGGACAGCTCGCCGGTGAGTTCGGCGACCCCGGTGGGCCGCACCTGGACGGCCGTGGTCGAGGTATAGGTACGCGGCGCGAGGGCGGCCCCGGCCCCCGCCAGCACCAGCCCGGCGGCGGTGGCGGCGGCCACGGCCTTCCAGCGTCGGCGCAGCGTGTCCGCGCAGTCCCTGAGGTCCGGTCCGGCGGCGGAGGTCTCCATGCGGCCCTGGTCCTTCCTTGACTACCACTAGTGGTGAATTTTCGAATACCTAGAGTAGTCGTTTTCGGGCCCGGGGAAGGGGAGCTCGGCCCGTGATTCGAGGACAACCGAAACAGGACACGCCCATGGCGCCGCCCCGGCGCGCCGGTGGGCCCGCCGCGAGACGCCGCAGGGGGTCGTGTCCGCCGGCGTGGTGGAGCTCTGCGGGCCCCGGCCGCCCCCCGGGGGCACTGCCTGCCGCCCGCATCGACACCCTTGTTGATCTCGGGAAAGTCGGGGTAATACTCGCCGGTATTACCCCGACTTTCCCGAGATCAACGGCAAGAAGGAGGGGCGCGCACCCCGGGGCGGGGTCGCCGATGGCGCTGCAGCGGTGGCACCGTTCAGAAGGACGCGGCCGAAGGTTCCACCACGCCGGCGGACACGACCCCGGAGGAGGCGGCCACGGCGCACCGAGACGGCCCTTGATGGGGGTGCATCAGGGCGTGTTCCGCCCAGGAGGGTTCCCCGCAGGCGGCCACGGCCCTGACCGGCCGCTGTGCCGTCTTCACGCAGCCGGGCCCGGACGGCGCTCACCGCACCGGGACGCCCGGGCGGCAGATCGGCCCGGCCTCCGCGCAGAGCAGGCGCGAACCGCGGCATCCGTACTCTGCACCCGCCGAACCTCTGAAAAGCCCAGTACTGGGCTTTTCAGAGGTTCGGCGGCGTTGGGCAGGCCGCTCCGGTGGCGCCGCGGGGTAGGGGGTCGGCGATCCGGGCCGGTGGCCGACCGTCGTGCCGGGAACCGGTCCTGGTCCGCAGGGACGGTGTCTCGGCGCTGTCGCCGCTCCCAGCCGGACCCTCCACCGCGCCGCGACGGTCGCCCCGAGCGAGCGGCCCCGCAGGGCGGTCGGCTCCCTGGTGCGGCCGGTCGCAGGACAGTGGCCCGCGAACCGGGCGAGACCTCAGGAGCCGGCCGGCTCCTTGGCCTCCTTGGCCGCCGCCGGCTGGAACAGGGCCGTGACCAGCTCGCTGCACCACGCCAGCAGCTCCAGGTCCCGCAGCGGCCGGCCGCCCAGACCGCCCGACTTGGGCACCGGGACCAGCAGCGTCTCCGTGGCCTCCTTGAACACCGCCTTGGGGTAGAGCCGGCGCATCCGCAGCATCTGCGACTCGCGCATCCGCGCCGGGGCGAACCGGATCTGGCTGCCCTGCAGTACCACGTCGGTGAGCCCCGCCGACTTGGCCAGCACCCGGAACCGGGCCACCTGGAGCAGGTTGTCCACCGGCCGGGGCGGCGGGCCGTACCGGTCCACCAGCTCCTCGCGGGCGGCGGCGATGTCGTCCTCGCCCACGACCCCCGCGATCCGCTTGTAGGCCTGCAGCCGCAGCCGCTCGCCCGGGATGTAGTCGTGCGGGATGTGCGCGTCGACCGGCAGCTCGACCTTGGTCTCGACCTCCTCGGCCGCCGCCCCGTCGCCCTTGAGCTCGCGCACCGCCTCGCCGACCATGCGCACGTACAGGTCG
This sequence comes from Nocardiopsis halophila DSM 44494, assembly GCF_000341245.1. Classification (GTDB taxonomy): domain Bacteria; phylum Actinomycetota; class Actinomycetes; order Streptosporangiales; family Streptosporangiaceae; genus Nocardiopsis_A; species Nocardiopsis_A halophila. The sequence continues at coordinate 5,135 of NZ_ANAD01000187.1, read as the reverse complement.
AAGCCGACCCCGGCGATGCTGCCGGACTGCTCGGCCCCCAGGATGTTCCCGGCCCCCCGGATCTCCAGGTCCTTCATGGCCACGTACATCCCCGCGCCGGTCTCGGTGTGCTGGGCCACCGTGGACAGCCGCTCGTAGGCGGTCTCGGACAGCGGCCGCTCCGGCGGGTACAGGAAGTAGGCGTAGGCCCGCTCCCGGCCCCGGCCCACCCGGCCGCGCAGCTGGTGCAGCTGGGACAGCCCGTAGGTGTCGGCCCGGTCCACGATCAGCGTGTTGGCGTTGGGCACGTCCAGGCCCGACTCGACGATGGTCGTGGAGACCAGCACGTCGAAGTTCTTCTCCCAGAAGTCCACCATGACGCGTTCGAGCTGCTGCTCGTTCATCTGTCCGTGCGCGTAGGCCACCCGCGCCTCGGGGACCAGCCGGCTCAGCGTCGCCGCGACCTTCTCGATCGAGGCCACCCGGTTGTGCACGAAGAACACCTGTCCCTCGCGCATCAGCTCGCGCCGGATCGCCGCGGCGATCTGCTTCTCCTCGTAGGGCCCGACGAAGGTGAGCACCGGGTGCCGCTCCTCCGGCGGGGTGAGGATGGTGGTCATCTCCCGGATGCCGGTCAGCCCCATCTCCAGGGTGCGCGGGATCGGCGTGGCCGACATGGCCAGCACGTCCACCTGGGTGCGGAGCTTCTTCAGCTCCTCCTTGTGCTCGACGCCGAAGCGCTGCTCCTCGTCGATGATGACCAGCCCCAGGTTCTTGAACCGGTTCTCGCCGGACAGCAGCCGGTGCGTGCCGATGACGATGTCGATCTCGCCGGTGCGCAGCCCCTCCCGGGCCGCCTCCACCTCGGCCTCGGTCTGGAACCGCGACAGCGGCCGGACCGTGATCGGGAACGAGGCGTAGCGCTCGGTGAAGGTCGACAGGTGCTGCTGCACCAGCAGCGTGGTGGGCACCAGCAGCGCCACCTGCTTGCCGTCCTGCACCGCCTTGAACGCGGCGCGCACCGCCACCTCGGTCTTGCCGTAGCCCACGTCGCCGCAGATCAGCCGGTCCATCGGGACCGACTTCTCCATGTCCTGCTTGACCTCCTCGATCGCCGCCAGCTGGTCGGGGGTCTCGGCGTAGGGGAAGGCGTCCTCCAGCTCCCGCTGCCACGGGGTGTCCGGCGCGAAGGCGTGCCCGGGGGAGGCCTGGCGGGCCGAGTACAGCCGGATCAGGTCCCCGGCGATCTCCCGGACGACCTTGCGCGCCTTGCTCTTGGTCTTGGCCCAGTCCGAGCCGCCCATCTTCGACAGCGTGGGCGCCTCCCCGCCGACGTAGCGGGTGACCTCCTCCAGCTGGTCGGTGGGGACGAACAGGCGGTCCCCGGGCTGGCCGCGCTTGGAGGCCGCGTACTCGATGACCAGGTAGTCGCGGGTGGCGCCCTGGATCTTGCGGCTGACCATCTCGATGTAGCGCCCCACGCCGTGCTGCTCGTGCACCACGTAGTCGCCGGACTTGAGCTGGAGCGGGTCGACGGCGCCGCGCCGCCGGCTGGGCATCTTGCGCATGTCGCGGGTGGACGCGCGCTGCCCGGCCAGGTCGGTCTCGGTGAGCACCACGGTCTGCACCGACCGCCACACGAAGCCCTGCTGCAGCAGCCCGGTGGCCACCGTGGCCAGCGACGGCTCCGGCGGCCCGTCCAGGTCGGCGCTGAGCCGGGTGCCCAGACCCGCGCCGCGCAGCATCGCCGCCAGCCGCTCGGCCGGGCCGTGCCCCTGGGTGACCATCACCACGCGCCAGCCGTCGTGCAGCCAGCCCTTGACGTCGGCCAGGGCGCGCTCGGTGTCGCCGCGGTAGGCGTCGGCGTCGGAGGCCCCCACCACGAGCGTGTCCTCGTCCTCGTCCCCGGATTCGAACGGCGACAGCGTCCACCAGGGCAGCCCCAGCTCCGCGGCCTCGGAGCGCACCTGGGCGATGGACATGTACGCCGAGGCGCCCAGGTCGATCGGGGCCTCTCCGCCGGAGGCGGCGTTGATCCAGGACGCCTCCAGGAACTCCTTGCTGGTGGCCTCCAGCTCCAGTGCGCGGGTGCGGATGCGCTCGGGGTCGCAGGCCACGACCTGGGAGCCCGCGGGCAGGTGGTCGAAGAGCGGGTGCAGCCGGTCGGCCAGCACCGGGGCGAAGGCCTCCATGCCCTCCACGGCCACGCCCTCGGCCAGCTTGCCCAGCACGTCGGCCAGCTGCGGGTGGTCGGCGGCCAGCGCCGCGGCGCGCTCGCGCACCTCGGGGGTGAGCAGCAGCTCCCGGCACGGCGGGGCGAACAGGCCCTCGGCGGCGCGGCCGTCGCCGCCCTCGGGCAGCGAGCGCTGGTCGGCCACCTGGAAGTAGCGGACCTCCTCGACCTGGTCGCCCCAGAACTCCAGGCGCAGCGGGTGCTCCTCGGTGGGCGGGAACACGTCGACGATGCCGCCGCGCACCGCCACGTCGCCGCGCTTCTCCACCAGGTCCACCCGCGCGTAGCCGGCGTCGACCAGGCGGGTGACGACGTCCTCCAGCTCGACCTCGTCGCCGGGGCGCACCCGGACCGGCACCAGCTCGCCCAGCCCGGCCACCAGCGGCTGCAGCACGCTGCGCACCGGGGCCACCACGACCTTCAGCGGCGCGGTCAGCGGGTCGGAGGGGTCGGGGTGGGCCAGCCGGCGCAGGACGGCCAGGCGCTGGCCGACCGTGTCGGAGCGGGGCGAGAGGCGCTCGTGCGGCAGCGTCTCCCAGGCGGGGAACAGCGCCACGGAGTCGGCGGGCAGCAGCGAGCCCAGCGCCTCGGACAGGTCGAAGGCCTCGCGCTCGGTGGCGGTCACCGCCAGCACGGGCCGCCCGGCCCCGGCCGGGGCGTCCGCGGCCAGCGCGCCGACCAGCAGGGGGCGCACGGCGCCGGGCGCGACCAGGTCCAGGCCGGGACCGCCCCCGGTGCGGGCGGTCTCGACGGCCCGGGTGAGCGCCGGGTCGCCGGCGACGGTGGCGAGAAGTCCAGAAAGGCTCATGGCACCAATCAGGGGCGTGTGACGACAGGTCCGATCGCGCGGCGTGCTCGCGGCGCTCTGTACGGTGGCGACAGGGGCCGGGCGGCCGCGGCGGTCCGCGGCCACGGGACGCGGCCCGCGGTCGGCGGGCTCCCCCCGTGCCAAGACTACTGCCGCCCCGGGACGGAAGGCAGGCGGGCCGTCGAGCCCGGCCGGGTGCGGCCGCGGCGCGTTCCGCACACTCCGACCAACACCTCACCGGCCCCCTGTGTTCCCGCCGCGGCCCCGCCGCCCCCTACGCTGTCCTGCGACGGGACACCGACGGGACACCGAGACGCCCACGGGCGCGGCGCGAGCGGAGGTCGCAGTGCACACGGGCACCGACAACGGAGGAGGGGCGCCGGTCTTCACGCCGGATCCGGTCGCCCTGGCCCACCTGGAGCTGATCCTCAGCGGGGGCTACCCGCTGCCCGGGTTCATGGGCGCCGCCGAGGCGGAGGCCGCCGCCGGCGCGGGCGCCCTGCCGGACGGCACGCCGTGGCCGATCCCGGTCACCCTGCCGGTCCCCGAGGAGCTGGCCGGCGCCCGCACGGTGCTGCTGGCCGACCCGGAGGGGGCGCCGCTGGCCGAGCTCCACGTGCACGAGGCCTGGCGGGCCGGGCCGCAGGCGCCCGACGGCCGCGGCCCCGGCCCCCGCCTGGCGGGGGAGGTCCGGCTGGCCGGGCCGCCCGCCTACGGGGCCCTGCGCCACCTGCGGCTGGCCCCGGCCGAGCTGCGCGCCCGGCGAGAGGCCCAGGGGGGCGGCGGCCCGCTGCTGGCGGTGGCGGCCCGCGGCCCGCTGCACCACCGGGCACTGGCCCGGGTCCGGGCGGCCGCCGAACGGCTGGGCGGCGACGCCCCGGCCGAGGTGCTGCTGCTGGTCGACGCCCCGCTGGAGGCCCAGGGCCAGGCCCCCGCCGTACTGGCCGCCGAGCCGCTGCTGCCGCCGCGCACCTGGACCGCGGCCCTGACACTGCCGCCCGGCGCCGAGGGCGACCTGGTCGCCCCCTACGTCGCCCGCGCGTTCGGCGCCACCCACGTGCTNGGCGGGGAGCCGGCGGGCGGCCCGCTGCCGGTGGTCGACCCGGGGCCGTGGCGCTACGACACCGCCAAGGGCGCCTGGCGCCCCGCCGCGGAGGTCGAGGAGGCCGACGCCGCCGACGAGCCCTCCGCCGAGGAGGTGGAGGAGATGCTGGCGCGCGGCCGCACCCTCCCGGCCTGGTTCACCCCCGCCCGGGTGGCGGCCGAGCTGGCGCGGCTGCGCCCGGCCCGCACCCGCCGCGGGCTCACCGTCCTGTTCACCGGCCTGTCCGGGTCGGGCAAGTCCACCGTCGCGCGCGCCGTGGCCGAGGGAATCCGCCGCTCGGGCCGGACGTTGACCCTGCTGGACGGCGACGTGGTGCGGCGCATGCTCTCCAAGGGGCTGACGTTCTCGCGGGAGGACCGCGACATGAACGTGCGCCGGATCGGCTACGTCGCCTCCGAGATCACCCGCCACGGCGGCGTGGCCGTGTGCGCCCCGATCGCGCCGTACGCCTCCACCCGGGCCGAGGTGCGCTCCATGGTCGAGGAGAACGGCGACTTCTTCCTCGTCCACGTGGCCACCCCGCTGGAGGAGTGCGAGCGGCGGGACCGCAAGGGGCTGTACGCCAAGGCCCGCGCCGGAGAGATCCCGGCCTTCACCGGGATCTCCGACCCCTACGAGGAGCCCGACGACGCCGACCTGGTGCTGGACACCACCGGGCAGGACCCGGCCGAATCCGCGGCCGAGGTGCTCACCGCGCTGCGCGCCGGCGGGTGGCTGCCCGGACCGCCGGAGTCCGGCGGCGGGCACGCCTGAGTGCGCCGACGGGGCGCGTCGACGCTCGTGTCCGCTGGAGCGGTGTCTTTTCCGCCCGGCCGGTTCAGCGCTCCTGCCGTCAGCGGACGGCCGAAGGCCGCCCGACCGACGGCGGCCGCGGCCGCCGGGGACGACACGACTCCCATGGACGCCAACGGGCCGACGGGGGAGCGTCACCGGGGCACGGCGCGCCCAGGGCCGTCGGCCGCCGGTGACCCGCGGCCGTCCGGCCAGGGGCCCTTCGTGCCTGCGGCCGA
>NZ_ANAD01000186.1 GCF_000341245.1 Nocardiopsis halophila DSM 44494 | reverse complement strand
GGGCCCGGCGCCCGCCGGTGACCCGCGGCCGTCCGGCCAGGGGCCCTTCGTGCCTGCGGCCGACGCGGAGGCCTCCCAGCGGTGATCTGGGAGCGGCCCTTTCGGAACCGGGCGTGTTGTGGAGGGCCGGACGGCGGCGCCCCCGGAGTACCCCGCCCCGGCAGATGGCCGGGAATGAACACCTCGGAGAAGTGAGGAGCCCATGAGCACCGAGTCCCCTCGAACCGGGTCAGCGGCCCCGCAGGCCCCGGACGGCCCGAGCGGTCCCGACGCCCCGGAGCCCCCTGCGGCCCCGGGCCACCGGGTGCAGGAGCTGGTCGCGGTCATGGACGAGCTGCGGCGGCGCTGTCCCTGGGACGCCGAGCAGACCCACGAATCGCTGGCGAAGTACCTCATCGAGGAGGCCTACGAGGCGCTGGAGACCATCGAGCGGGGCGACTACGCCACCCTGCGCGAGGAGCTGGGCGACGTCCTGCTCCAGGTCGTCTTCCACGCCCGGGTCGCCGAGGAGCGCGGCGCGGACGGCTTCACCGTCGACGACGTGGCCGAGGGCATCATCGACAAGCTGACCCGCCGCCACCCGCACGTGTTCTCCGGGACGGCGGTCGAGGGCGCCGAGGAGGTCCGCGGGAACTGGGAGCGGATCAAGGCGGCCGAGCGCGCGGGCAAGGGGGAGCACGACGCCTCGGTGCTGGAGGGCGTGCCCTTCGCCCAGCCCGCCGCGCTGCTCGCCTACGAGCTGCAGAAGCGCGCCGTGCGCAACGGGGTGCCCGAGGACCTGGTGGGCGACGACGGCGGGAGCGGCGGGGCGCTGTTCGCCGCCGTGGACGCCGCCCGGCGGGAGGGGGCCGACCCCGAGATGGACCTGCGCTCGGCCGCCCGCCGTTTCGACGCCCGGGTTCGGGCCGCCGAGGCAAAGGCCCGCGCCGACGGCCGCGACCCGCGCGGCCTCACCGCCGAGGAGTGGCGCGGCTACTGGGACTGACGCCGTCGTCGGCGCCGCCGTGGGGGTCGGCACCCCCGGAACCGTCCCCGGAGCCGCCCTCGGCGTCGGCGCCGCGGCGGGCACCCCGGGCGCCGCCAGGCAGCGCGATCAGGTCGGTGGCCTCATGGCCCGACCCGGGCTCCGGGTCGGGCGGGGGCCGTCGGCAGGCGTCGCTCACCCGCAGCCAGAGGCCGATCACCAGCCAGCTGGACACCAGCGACGACCCGCCCGCGGCCAGGAACGGCGTGGTCATCCCGGTGAGCGGGATGAGCCGGGTGACGCCGCCGGCCACCACGAGCACCTGGAAGGCGAAGAGCATCGCGAACCCGGTCACCAGCAGCTTGGTGAACACCTCGCGGGCCGCCAGCGCGGTCCGCGCCGCCCGCTCGACCAGCAGGTACAGCAGCAGCAGGACCGCCATCAGCCCGGTCAGGCCGAGCTTCTCGCCGATGCTGACCAGGATCAGGTCGCTGTCGGCGGCGAAGATCTCCCCGGCCCGGCCGGAGCCGAACCCGGTGCCCCACAGGCCGCCGTCGGCCAGCGAGAACAGCCCCTCCACCAGCTGGTAGCTGCCGCCCACCGCCGCACCGTAGACCTGCGGGTCGAAGGCGTTGAGCCAGATGTCGACCCGCTGGCGCACGTGCGGGAAGAGCCACCAGGCGGCGCTCGCCCCCGCGCCGAACATCACCAGCCCGATGCCCACCCAGGACTTGCGCCCGGTGGCGGCGTAGAGCATGGCCAGGAAGACCAGGTACATCAACAGCGAGGTGCCCAGGTCCTTGGTGCCCACCAGCACCAGGATCGCCAGCCCCCACGCCACGGTCATCGGCCCCAGGTGGCGCATGCGCGGCACGCTGAACACCTTCACGCCGCGTACCCGGATCTGCCGCTCGGCCGCCGCGAGCACCTCCCGCTTCTGCCCCAGGTAGGCCGCCAGGAACACGATGAGCGGCAGCTTGGCGAACTCGGAGGGCTGGACGGTGTACCCCGAGACCGCCACCCAGCGCCGCGCACCGTACAGCTCGATGCCCAGCCCGGGCACCATCGGCAGCAGGAGCAGGAACAGCCCGGCGGCGGCCAGCAGGTAGGGGTAGCGCTGGAGCCGGCGCGGGCGGGCCAGCAGCAGCACCGTCCCCAGGCACGTGCCCGCCCCGATGACCGCCCACATGAGCTGGCGCCAGGCCTCGGCGTGCGCGGCCCCGTCCGGGCCGCCCAGGCCCCAGATCGTGGTCAGCCCGACCCCCGTGAGGGCGGTGGCCAGGGGCAGCATGAGCGGGTCGGCGTAGGGGGCGAGGAAGCGCACCCCCATGTGGACGGCGGCGACCGCGCCGCCGAACAGGGCCGAGTAGAGGGCGAGCCGCTCGGGCGGTGCGCCGGAGGTCTGCACTCCGGCCGTGTACATCCCCAGAACGAACAGCCCCAGGGCGGCGGCGAGCAGCCATGCCTCCGTGCGGCGCGGTCTGTGTGCAACTGCTCCGCGTCTGGCCATTCCGCCTCGCTGGGGTCCGGTCTCGCTTGCTTCCGGCGAGGGGAGCCGGACTCGGGGGGCGTATCCAACTGTTCGAAACTATAGACAGGCGGTCCCGGTGTTCCCCGCAGGCGCGGCCGAAAACGGGACGGTCGGCGCCTTAGGAGACCGGCCGGTCGGTGGTCGCGAGCATCGGGTAGTCCTTCAGCTCGATCGCGTGCGCCGCCCGGCGGATCCCCCCGGTGAGCCGGTTCACGGCCGGGACGTAGGGCCCGACCCGGATGGCAGTGTCCCGCCGGTCCCGTGCGATCGGGGAGGAAGACGGACCGATACGCGGCGTGTCCGAGAGCACTGTCGGCCGCCGGGCCGTCGGGGCGCCAGGAGGAGGGCGGCGACGAGCAGGAGGGGCGGTTCCC
>NZ_ANAD01000185.1 GCF_000341245.1 Nocardiopsis halophila DSM 44494 | reverse complement strand
ATCCCGGCCAGACCAGAACCGGATTCGGTACCCGAAACCCCCACTATCGGCGCTTCGGCCCCGTTTGCGGCGCCCTCGATCACGCCGGGTAGCCGGGGGCGGGCCGACACCGGAGCGAGGACCGGCGCGGGCGGGCACCTCGCCCCTCCTCCGGCGCCGCACTCCCCTCGACGGGCGGACGAACAGGGCATTACGGGCGCGACAGCGCCGAATCCCGTTCTGGTCTGGCCGGGATCGCACCCGGAGGCCGCCTCGGGGTGTCGATCAGCGCGCTTCCGCCCTCCCGACCCCGATGACGGTTCGTATTCTCCCAGGTCAGAAGGGTGTCTCTGATTACAGGGGCACCCGCCGCGGGCGCGGGCGGGCGGCGCCAGGCACGAGCGCGCTCCCGCCCGGGCCACCAGCGGTCCGGCGGCCGACCGCTGGCACTGGGGAACCGCCCCGCTTCGTCGTCGCCGCCATCTACCTTGCGCCCCGGCGGACCGTCACCCGGCCGGCAAGCCGGAGCGGGGCACCGGCTGCGCCGTCGCCGCCGCTGTTCTTGGCACCCCGACGGCCTGCCGCCCGGAAGGCAGCCGTGAGCGGGGTACCTGCCGTGCCGTCGCCGCCGCTGTTCCCGGATCGCGAGAGACCTGGCGGCCGACCGCCAGGGCCGGGGAACCGCCCCGCGGGCATCGGGCCCCGCCAGGCGTGCATCCCTGTCGTCCTCCGGGGCACCCTCCGGGTCGGTGTCCGGGTCGGTGTCCGTGCACCCTCCGGCTCGGTGCTCGGACGGTGCACGGTTGCGACTCCTTCGGGGCGAGAGGGTTCTCCGCCCGGCTCAGTGCGGGGTGGCCATGCTCTGGCGCAGTTCCTCGGCGATGTCGTCGTCGCCGCGTTCGGTGAGCATGTCCAGCAGGGTGCGCGGGTCCGGATCGGGGTTCTCCTCTTCGGTGATCCGGCGGGCGATGATGCGCAGGGCCTCCTCCGTCGGGGCCGGAGCCGTGTAGCCGATCAGGTGCAGCGCCCTGCCCGTGGGGCCGTGCCCGCCCAGGTCGGCGGCGGGCAGCCGGCGGGCGTCCAGGCGGTCGCCGTCCACGGTGATGAACACCCGGTCGCCCGGCTGGGCCGACAGCCGCCGCAGCAGCGGGCGCAGCGAGTCGAAGGCGGGCTGGTCGCGCCAGACCAGCACCAGCAGGTCCGCCCCCGGCGCGGTCAGGCACAGCAGCCGGCCCGGCTGCAGCCCCAGGTGGGTGGCGTACCCCGGGGGCACGGTCACCGGGGCGCCGTTGAGGTGGTCGGCCCCGATGTCCACCCGGTGCCACCACCGGCCGTCGGGCGCGTGGAAGCACCGCGGCGAGGTGGCCACCCCCGGCGGCGCGGGCGCGGACGGCGGCGCGGCCACCGGCCCCTCGTGCGGCGGCGGGACCGCGCCCGCCTCGTGCGCGGCGCCCGGACGCCGCCGGATCGGCAGCCCGCCCGCGGTGGTCGAGCCGTCGTCCTCCGACAGCTCCGGCCGCCCCCCGAAGGCGGGCGCCGGGGCGGGGCCCTCGGGCGGCAGCGACGGGTCGATCAGCACCCGCCCGTCGCGGACCTCGATCCCCGGCGTGCTCTGCAGCCACGCGCGCAGCGACCGGCGGCGGATGCCGATCCGGTCCAGCCGCGCCGCCGCGTCGTCCAGGGTGGGGGCGTCGCCCAGCATCTCCCGGGTCTGCCAGCGCATCCGCTGCGGGTCGTCGGCCACCAGCCAGCCGTTGTGCAGGCGCCGGTCGGTGAAGAAGGTGATGAGCACCCGCCACAGCGGCGCCTTCAGCGAGGGCACGGTGACCGGGTGGTCGGGGTGGGCCCCGATCAGGGTGTCGATGGTGGTGGCCGCGCCCAGCTCGTCCGACAGCTCGCGCAGGTGCCGGGTGACCGGCTCGCCGCCGGGGGAGGAGAGCCACTGCAGCAGCCGCTCCTCCACGCTCCGCTGGGCGTTGCGGATGTCCCCGACGTCGGCGCCGGTCTGGTCGGCGAGCAGCCGGATGCTGATCGGGTCGGCGGCGAAGAGCCGCTCGGCGGCGACCGTGCGCTCCAGCGGGCTCCACCCGCGCAGGAACTCCTCCAGCAGGTCCACCATCGGGTGGGTGCCCAGATCCGGGGCCGGGCCGCGGTCCCCTTCGGGGGCCTCGCCGCCGGGCGCGCGCTCCTGCTCCCGGGCGTGCTGGTTGCGCAGCGCGCGCAGGGTCCGGATGGCGCGGGTGGCGGGGCTCTGCGGGACGTCGGCGCCCCCCGGGGGCGGCTCCGACACGGACGGCGGCGGCCCCTCGTCCAGGTCGGCGCCGGTGGCCGCGGACAGGTAGCCCAGGGCGCGGCGCACCCGGTCCGGGGCGTTCTCCGGCAGCCAGTGGGCGACCGTGCGCACCGCCTCGATCATCAGGGCGGGGGAGGGCAGCGGACCGATGCGCGCCTCCTCGCCGCAGAACGGGCGCAGCGCCTGCCAGGCGGCCGACCCGATCACCTCGACCGGGCCGCAGTCGGCGGGGAAGGACCAGGCGGCCACACAGGAGGGGGCCGACCCCACCAGCGTGGCCCAGTCCCCGGCCGTGGCCAGGACGGCGCCGCGGACGGGCTCGGCGACCCCGTCCATGTCCACCGGCAGGGCGCGCAGCACCGGCAGGAAGTCGCCGATGGGGATGTGGTCCCAGTACTCGGACATGAGCAGCGCCAGGTTGTGCGCCAGCCAGGCGGGGCCGGCGATCTCCAGCACCCGAGGCAGCGGCAGCGAGCGCCACCAGCCGTCGACCAGGCGGCTGTGCTTGAGGTAGGGCGCGAGGTCCTCGGGCCGGCTCCAGCGCAGCGCCGGTGCCAGGTCGGTCAGGCAGATCGGGGAGATGGCGTTCATCCGCGGTGGACCTCGACCTCCAGGGGTACGGCGCATGGACTCGGGCGGCCGCCGGGACCGGGAGGGGGCGACCGCTGTTCCACTTTATGCGCCCTTGCCGGATTCGGTGCCCGCTGTCCTGCGACGGCCCGGGGCGGCGGGGACACGGGCGCCCAGCGCGCCCCGCCGGTGATCGTACGACGGCGGGGCGCGGAAGGGTAGGGCGCACCCGGGGCGCGGGGTCACTCCCCGGCGAGTCCGGCGACCGTCTCCGGGGCCAGCGGCACGCTCGGGCCGTTGCCGGGGTTGACCGCCAGGCCGACCCCCTCCGGCAGCACCGAGGCCAGGTCGCGCACGGGCAGCACCGCGCAGGGGACCTCCGAGCTGCGCTCGTCGTACTGCTCCTGGGAGGTGAACACCGGCACGTACACCTGGCCCTGGAGCTCCAGTGAGGGCAGCGCGATGGTGCCGTCCTGCTGGGTGCCCGACCCCTCGGGGACGGGGACCCACAGGCTGCCCTGGGCCATGGCGGCGAGGAAGGCCTCGGCGGCCCCTTCGTCGGCGCCTTCGGTGCTCAGAGCCCGGTCCAGGGCCTCCTCGACCGCGTTGGCGGGGAAGGAGGCTGCCGCTTCTGCGCTGTCACTGCTGGTCATGGGGTGTGGACCCGTTCTCTTCTCGGGATCGCCGCGGGGCGGGTGCCAGGTCACGGCGAAGGTCGCTTGCCGGTCTCGGTCAGGCGTCGCCCCGGCCCCGCGTCGGTGGTCGGCGGTATGCTTGTCGGGCACGCCGTACCCCTGCCTTTCTCCTTTGACACGTGCTCGTCGGTGTTGCGAGAGGCACACGTGGCGGTCCTCCTCACCGCGTGCTCCCTACCGGATCCCGACGCGGCGTGCCGCGCGTCAACGCCCGACCGGCATGATAGGTGGAAGTGACTGACCTGCAGATGAATCCCCCTGATGGAGAGCGGGCGAAGGGGCCGGCGCTCATCCGCTCGTACATGGCCATCGGCGACAGCCTGACCGAGGGCCTGGAGGACGTCGCACCCGACGGGGGCTACCGCGGGTTCGCCGACCGCCTGGCCGAACACCTGTCCGCGGACGAGCCCGGCTTCCGGTACGCCAACCTGGCGGTGCGCGGACGCCGGATGCGGCACATCGTCGGCGAGCAGCTGGACCAGGTGCTGGAGCACCGCCCCGACCTGGTGACCGTGCACGCGGGCGGCAACGACGTGCTGCGCCCGGGGACCGACCTGGACGACCTGGCCGCGCAGCTGGAGGCCGCCGTGCGGAGCATGCGCACGGCCGGGGTCCGCGTCGTGCTGCTCTCCGGGCACGACACCGGATGGGTGCCCGTGCTGCGCATCTACCGCGGGCGCATCGCGGTGTTCAGCATGCACCTGCGCGCCATCGCCGAGCGCACCGGCTGCGACATCGTCGACCTGTGGTCGATGGAGGCGCTGAACGACCCCCGCGCCTGGAACGAGGACCGGCTGCACTTCAACGGCGACGGCCACCGGATCGTGGCGGCCCGGATCGCCGAGCTCCTGGGGCGGCCGATGGGGCCGCGCGAGCTGTGGGCGCACCCGTGGGAGACCCCCCGGCNGGCCCCGCCGCGAGCACAGGCGGTGGGCCCGCGAGTACCTGGTGCCCTGGGTGGGGCGCCGGGTGATGGGGCGCTCCTCCGGCGACGGGCGTGAGCCCAAACGGCCGGAGCTGACCCCGTTCCAGCCCCCGCCCTGGGCCGAGCGCGCCCCCGGGGCGCCGGCGAACGGGGGGCGGCCCGAGGGCGTGCAGGCGGCCGGAGGAACCAAGCGGATCAACGGCACGGCACGCGTCCCCGGCACGCCCCCGAAGAACGACGCCCCCCGGACAGAGGACTCCGAGGCCACCGAAACCTGACCAGAGGGCGCCGGAGGGCGGCTTGGGTTTGTTCGTGAGAGCGGACAGCGTTTGTCGATGAGTTCCGGCAGCGCCTCCATCCGTCGCAGGGTCGTGTCGATGACTCCTGACAGCACTGCGTGCGACGGGGCGCACCTTGCCCTTCCTCGATAGTCGCCCCCACCGCCGCCTGCGAAGCCGCAGGTCAAGGTGGAGCGCCCGCAGCGAAGCGAGGACGAACGGCCTTGAGGTGCGGCGGCGGCAGCACTCGGCGACGAGGAAGGCGCTGGCGTTGTCGGAACTCATCAACACGACCACGCTGCAGAGGGTCTTGAGCGCCTCCGGAACTCATCGATAAGTGCTGCTACTTCTCATCGACATAGCCAGCGGCTGCCCGGACGGCCGGAGCGGCTGCCCACGGTCGCCGCCGCGCCCGACCACCGGGGGCGTGTTCCGCGTGCATGCCCGAACGGGGGTCGGCCTTCGGCCCCCTCCCTTGCGGCCCCATGGGCCGGACACGCGAAAAGGGCCCGCCGATCGTCTGATCGGCGGGCCCTGTGCGTCCTGCGTGCCCTGGGCGTCCTGTGCTCCGCGTCGGCGCATGTGCCGGGCGAAGCGCCCCGGCCGCCGACCGGATCAGGCCCGGCGGAAGGCGACGGCGACGTTGTGGCCGCCGAAGCCGAAGGACTCGTTGATCGCGCCCACCGCGTCGGCGGGCAGGTCGCGGGCCTTGTCGCGGACGATGTCCACGACCACGCCCGGGTCCAGCTCGTCGATGTTGATCGTCGGAGGCATGCGCCCCTCGTGCAGGGCCAGCACGGTGGCGATGGCCTCGACCGCGCCGGCGCCGCCCAGCAGGTGGCCGGTCATCGACTTGGTGGAGGTGACCGCCACCCGGTCGGCGGCGGCGTCGCCCAGCGCGCGGCGGATCGCCAGCGTCTCGCCCACGTCGCCGGTGGGCGTGGAGGTGGCGTGCGCGTTGATGTGCGCCACGTCGCCGGGGCGCATGTCCGCGTCCTCCAGCGCCATGGTGATGGCCCGCGCCTGCCCTTCGCCCTCGGGCTCGGGGGCGACGATGTCGTGGGCGTCGTCGGAGTACCCGGCGCCCGCGGCCACCGCGTACACCCGGGCGCCGCGGCGGGCGGCGTGCTCGGCCGACTCCAGCACCACGATGCCCGCGCCCTCGCCCATGACGAAGCCGTCCCGGCCGGTGTCCCAGGGGCGCGAGGCCGCCCGCGGATCGTCGTTGCGCGTGGACAGCGCCCGCATGGAGGCGAAGGAGGCGATGTTGAGCGGGTGGATCGCGGCCTCGGTGCCGCCCGCGATGACCATGTCGGCGCGGCCGGAGCGGATCATCCCGATCGCGTCGGCGATCGCCTCGCTGCTGGAGGCGCAGGCGCTGACCGGGGCGTGCGCGCCGGCGCGGGCGGTGAACTCCAGCGCCACCGCCGCCGAGGGGCTGTTGGGCATGAGCATCGGCACCGTGAACGGCGAGACGCGCTTCCAGCCCTTCTCGCGGAAGATGTCGTACTGCTCGAGGATGGTCAGGATGCCGCCGATGCCGGAGGAGACCACCGTGCCCAGGCGGATCGGGTCCACCTCCGGGGCGCCGGCGTCCTGCCAGGCCTCCTGGGCGGCGATCAGCGCGAACTGCTGGGTGCGGTCCAGCCGGCGCAGCCGCTGCCGGGGCAGCTTCTCCGAGGGGTCCACCGCGGCGCGCCCGGCGATGCGGGCGGGCAGCTCCTGGGCCCAGTCCTCGGTGATCTCGGTGATGCCGGACCGACCTTCGAGGAGGGCGGACCAGGTCGACGAGACGTCACCGCCCAGCGGGGTGGTGGCGCCCAGGCCCGTGACGACGACTTCGGTGCTGTTCATCGGCCTTTCGCCCTTCGCGTCATGGTAGGTCGTACCCGGCGGCGCGCCGGGGCAAGGGGGGAGGGTGCTCCGGCGGCGGCGCGGTGGCGCCGCCGCCGGAGAAGGGGCGCTACTTCTGGATGAAGTTGATCACGTCCTGGACCGTCTTGAGGTCCTTGAGCTGGTCGTCGGGGATCTCGACGCCGAACTTGTCCTGGGCCGCGACCGCGATCTCGACCATGGACAGCGAGTCGATGTCGAGGTCGTCGACGAAGCTCTTCTCCGGCGTGACCTCGGCGGCGGGGACTCCGGCGATCTCGTCGACGATCTCGCCGAGGCCGGCCAGGATCTCCTGCTCGGTGTGCGCCATGTTGCGGTATCTCCTTCTCGGTGCGCCCCGGAGTCCCGGGGCCGTGTTCGTCGCCGTAGCGGCCCGGCCGTGCGCGGACGGACCGCGACGGCGGGCACTTAGGGGATGCGCAGGACCTGCGCCGCGTAGGTCAGTCCGGCGCCGAATCCCAGGGTGAGCACGGTGCTCCCCGACGGCAGCTCGCCGCGTCCGCCCATGCGCGCGATGGCCAGCGGGATGGACGCGGACGAGGTGTTGCCAGCGGAGACGATATCGCGGGCGATGAGCGCCTGCGGCGCCCCCAGCTTGCGCGCGATGGCCTCCACGATGCGCAGGTTGGCCTGGTGCGGAACGAACGCGGTGAGCTCGGAGGGCTCCACCCCGGCCCGCTCCAGGGCCTCCAGCGCCACCTTGTGCAGTTCGGTGGTGGTCCAGCGGAAGACCGCCTGGCCCTCCTGGTACAGGTAGCGGTTCTCCCGCAGGTAGATCTTGTCGGCCCGCTCGCCCGAGCTGCCCCAGACCACCGGGCCCACGCCGTTGTCCTCGGCGGGGGCGGCGCCCACCACCGCGGCGCCGGCGCCGTCGGCGAAGATCACGCAGGTGGACCGGTCGTCCCAGTCGACCCAGTCCGAGAGCTTCTCCGAACCGACCACCAGCACGTTGCGGGCCGAGCCGCCGCGCACCGCGTCGGCGGCCAGCCCGGTGGCGTAGCAGAACCCGGCGCAGGCGGCGTTGACGTCGAAGGCGCCCGGCGCGGAGATCCCCAGCCGCGCCGCGACGGTGGCCGCGGCGTTGGGGATCTGGTCGTGCTGGGTGCAGGTGGCCACGATGACCAGGTCGATGTCGTCGGGGGAGAGCCCGCCGGCCGCCAGCGCCTTGCCGCCGGCCGCGACGGCCATGGACTCCACCGAGTCGGAGTCGTCGGCGATGCGGCGCTCCTCGATCCCGACGCGGCTGCGGATCCACTCGTCGCTGGTCTCGACCCGCCGGGCGAGGTCGTCGTTGGTGACGACGTTGGCGGGCTGGTACTCGCCGAAGGCGAGGACCCGTGCGCCCCCGAGGGAACGGGGGACGGGCAGGGCGGTGCTCATCGGGATCGGCCTTCCGAAGCGGCGGTGGTGCCGGCGTGCTCCGCGACCAGTTCCCGGGCCCGGTCGAGGTCGTCCGGCGTCTTGACGGCCAGGGTCTCGACCCCGCGCAGGGCCCGCTTGGCCAGGCCCGTCAGGGTTCCGGCGGGCGGCAGTTCGATGAGCGCGCTCACCCCGAGGTCGGCCAGGGTGGCGGTGCAGGCGTCCCAGCGCACCGGGGAGCTGATCTGGGAGACCAGCAGGTCGAGGTAGTCGCGGCCGGATGCGACGACGGAGCCGTCGCGGTTGGTCAGCAGGCGGGTGCGCGGGTCGGCGGGCGCCGCGCCGCGGGCCGCCTCCTGTACGCGCTGCACCGCGGGGGCCATGTGCTCGGTGTGGAAGGCCCCGGCGACCGACAGCGGGCGCAGCCGGGCGCGGGCCGGGGGGTTCTCGGCGAACGCGGCGAGCTGCTCGGCGGTGCCGGCGGCGACGATCTGCCCCGACCCGTTGTCGTTGGCGGCGGTCAGCCCGGCCGCGGCGAGGGCGGCCAGCACCTCGTCCCGGTCGCCGCCCAGCACGGCGGTCATCCCGGTGTCGGCGGCGGCGGAGGCCTCGGCCATGCCGCGGCCCCGCTCGGCCACCAGGGAGAGGGCCTCCTCCGGGGTCAGCACCCCGGTGATCCCGGCGGCGGTGAACTCGCCCACGCTGTGCCCGGCGACGGCGTCGGCCGTGTCGGCGGCGGTCGCCAGGTCGCCGAAGAGCGACGTCGCGGCGGCCAGCCCGGCGCTCACCAGCAGGGGCTGGGCGACCGCGGTGTCGCGGATCTCCTCGGCGTCGGCGGTGGTGCCGTAGCGCACCAGGTCCAGCCCGGCGACCTTGGACCAGGCCTCGAAGCGCTCGGCCATGCCGGGCGCTTCGAGCCAGGGGGAGAGGAAGCCGGGGACCTGGGCGCCTTGGCCCGGAGCAACGATTACAAGCACGACATCAACCTTGCCCTGTAGGACATCACCATCTGGATGAGGACAACGACGAAGTTTACGAGACGGCGTTTGTGAATAGTCCACAAACTCCCGGGTCAGGCGTGCGCTGGCGGGACAGGCGCGGCGGGGATGCCACTCTGGAGGGGTGAGCACCGAGATGAACGACCGCGACCGCGAGGCGGAGGGCGCCGACGGCAGCAACGGCACCGATGGCACGGACGGCCCCGACGGTACCGACCGCACCGACGGCACCGGCACCGCCGACGGCGGCGCCGCGGTCCGCGCCGAGACCGTCAAGCGGCTGGAGAAGGCGATGGGCGCCCTGGGCACCGCCGCCGTGGCGCGCATGGAGAGCCGCCTGTCGTGGTTCCGCCGCATGTCGGCCGAGGACCGGTCCTGGGTGGGCCTGGTCGCCCAGTCGGGGGTGGCCGCCTTCGTCGACTGGTTCAAGAACCCCGCCCGGGGGCGCCCCGCCATCACGGTGGAGGTGTTCGGCACCGCCCCGCGCGAGCTGACCCGCTCGGTCTCCCTGCAGCAGACCGTGGACATGATCCGGGTGGTCATCGACGTGGTGGAGAACCAGGTCGAGGAGCTGGCCGCGCCCGGCGGCGAGCAGCAGCTGCGGGAGGCGGTGCTGCGCTACACCCGGGAGGTGGCGTTCAGCTCGGCCAAGGTCTACGCCCGCGCCGCCGAGGCGCGCGGGGCCTGGGACGCCCGGCTGGAGGCGCTCATCGTCGACGCGCTGCTGCACGGCGACCGCGACGAGGGGCTGCAGACCTGGGGGTCGGCGCTGAGCTGGTCGCGCACCCCGGTGGTGGCGGTCGCCGGGGCGGCCGGGGACGACGGCCGGGGGGTCATGGAGGACCTGCGCGGGGCGGCCCGGCGGGCCGGGCACGACGTGCTGGCCGGCCAGCAGGGCGACCGCGTGGTGCTGGTGCTGGGCGTGGGCGCCAAGCTCGCGGCCCGGGAGGCCGAGGGCGAGCTGNGGCCGCGGCGGAGCCGCTGGCGGGGCTGTTCGCCCCGGGGCCGGTGGTGGTGGGGCCCCCGGTGGCCGAGCTGAGGGGCGCGGGCACGTCGGTGGCGGCCGCGGTCAACGGGCTCCGGGCCTCCGTGGCCTGGCCGGACGCGCCGCGCCCGGTGCTCGCCGAGGACCTGCTGCCCGAGCGTGCGCTGGACGGCGACCGGGCCGCCCGCAAGCAGCTGGTGGAGGAGATCTACGAGCCGCTGTGCAAGGCGGGGTCTCCGCTGCTGGACACGCTGTCGGTGTATCTGGAGCACGCCTCCTCCCTGGAGGCGACGGCCCGGATGCTCTTCGTGCACCCGAACACCGTGCGGTACCGGCTGAGCCGGATCTCCGAGCTGACCGGGCACATGCCGGCCGACGGGCGGGGGTCGTTCATCCTGCGGGTCGCGGTCACCCTGGGCCGCCTTACCGAGGGCGCCGCACAGCGTTGAGCGTCTTTACCTCCTCACCTCTTCTATGAGTGCTGACGGGGCGCTGCGAACGGCTCGTTCCGTGGAGAGAGGCAGGAGCGCCTGCGGCTCCCAGAGGCCGCTCGGATGCCGCTGGAGCGCGGAGCCTCCCGAACGGTGTCCGGCTGCCGGTGTGGTGTCGTTTCCCCCCCGTTCCGAATGGCGGTCGGGTCCTCCTGCGCACATCGATAGTGGCGGAACCACCACTATCGGCGCTCTGGAGTGGTGGAACTTTCGACCGCGTCCTTGTGAGCGGTGCGACCGCTGCGGCGCGATCGGCGACCCCGCCCCGGGTGCGCACCCCCTCTTCCCCGAGATCAACGGGGGTGTCGATGCGGGCGGCCGGGGCCCGGAGAGTTCCACCACGCCAGCGGACACGACCTCGCAATCCCGGCAGCACGAGCGAATCGGGGGACGCGCCCCTCTGGAGAGGCCGCACGTGTGCAACGGCCCTTGCCTCTGCGCAGGGCCGTCTTCGACACCCGACGGTCACGTCCGCTGGAGCGGTGGAGTTTCCGTCCGGCCGGATCAGCGCCATCGTCACGGCTCTTAGTCGGGCCCGAGTCGCCTTCGCAGCCCCTACCGGCGCTCCGCCCACCGGCGACGGCCACGGCCGCCGAAGGTTCCACCGCTCCAGCGGACGCCGTCCTCCTGCGGATGTGGTCTGTGCCGGAATTCTTTTCGGATGTGGTGTTCGCCGCTGATTCAAGGGAGGGGCGGATCACTTTCGCGCGGAGGCTGCAAGGCCCCGCCTCTGCCCCTTTAGGGCGGATCCACGCTGGGCCGGGCTGCGGAAACCGTCTCTGAGCTGGGAAGGCCTGCTCCGTGGAGAGGGTCCGCCCACGCCGTCGACGCGGGCCGTCCGCGGTCCCCCGAGCCCCGTTTCCCCTCCCGGCGCGTCGACCCCCTTCATCCACAGGCGACCTGCTTTATCCCCGGTTGACCCGCGATGCGATAGACCTGGCCACACAGTGCGCGATCGTCGTCCGAGTGCTGGAACGCGGCGGTTGCCGCGGACGTTTGCGCAGGAGAGGATGAGAGGTGTGTTCCGCCTCTCTTCTCCCGTTCGGGGAGTGAACCTCCCTTGAGGCGGCGGCGTCCTGTCCGGTGAGCGGCCGGGAACAGGACGCTTCGAGGAGGGGCCGGCCGCACCGACGACGGCCATGTGAAGGTGTGGGGGCGTTGCAGTGGTGAAGAGGCTGTGGGAGACCGCGAAGCGGCTCTATGACGAGGCGGCCGAGGCCGTCCTCGCGCCGACCGAGTCCGGTCAGCTCTGGCGCAAGGTCCTGTTCTTCGTCCCGGTGCCGGTCCCCGTCCTCGCCCTCGTGGCGCTGATGGTCGGCGGTCAGGTGTCCGCGGCCGGCGTGTGGATCATGGCCTCGGCCTCGGTGGCGGTCGCCTCGCTGCTGCTCGCCTCGGTGGTCCAGCCCACCCCGCTGCCCGAGGGCCTGTCCACGGGCGCCTCGGTCCGCCGCTCGCTGCACCGGTTCCGGCAGATCACCTCGTTGCGGATCGCCCTCGCGCTGACCCCGGTCGTGNCGGGCGGCGGCCGCCTGCCGCTGCTGACCGCGCTCGCCCTGGCCTGGCCGCAACTGGTGCTGGCGGCGCCGACCTTCTTCGTGATCACCCGCGCCCGCCGGGCCATGGAGGCCTGGGGGACCAAGGCCTACCTGTGGGCGGGGCTGGCCCAGCCCGCCCCGGTGGAGTGGCCGCTGGCCACCGAGCTGGCCGCACGGGTCCGCGCCTTCCGCGCGGCGCGCGCCCAGGGCGCCCCGAACGCCGGGGAGAAGTCCTCCGCGGGCGGCGACGCCGGGGACGCGGGCGCCTCCGGCGAGGAGGCCGACGGGGAGGCCGAGGCCGCCACCGGCCTGCCGACCCGCCTGGCCACGCCCAGCGGCACCCGCTCCGAGCCCTCCGACCTGCTTCCGGGCTTCCCGGCCGAGGGCGCCCCGCCCGCGCGGCCCATCGCCCGGGGGAGCGCCGCCGGCCGTCGGCTGGGCCGCCTGGCCCGCCGCGACCGTCGGCCCCGCGCCAAGAGCTGACCGCACCGCACCGCGCGGCCGGGCAGGGGAGCGCCCCTGCCCGGCCGCGCGGCGTTTCCAGCGACATTTCCGTTCGGCTGCGGCGTTCCCGTGCTCGGTGCGCCGTCCTCGGGTCTCCGGAGAGCCCCGGCCGCGGGCGGGGCGCCGTTTCCGCAGGGACCTCACCGTTCCTGCCTGATCGCCTGTTCGGCGCCGCTTTGGGTCCTGTCCGCTGCGGTGCGCGCCCCTCCTCGGCGTTGATCTCGGGAAAGCCGGGGTAATACCGGCGAGTATTACCCCGGCTTTCCCGAGATCAACGGGGGTGTCGGTGCGGGCGGCGGGCCCTGTCCCTTTCCCGCGGGGAGAAGAGGTTCGGTGTCCGGGGTGAGGCCGGGTCGGCGACCGACGGCGGGCCGGTACGGCGCGGTGGGCCCCGGGAGCACACCCACGGGACGGAGGGGAAGAGGCGGCGAATTCGGCCGAGCCTAACGGCGCCCCCGATTCCACCTGCTGTCGTGGCCGTATGTGTTGTCACTATTGCCCTGCGTGACCACACCCTCGATACTCGATCCGGCGGACGGGCAGCGGCTCCACCGGAGCCGTCCCGGACGGGAGCGACATTCGAGAGGAAGTGCGATGCACGCTGGTGGGAAGAGTGTCCGCGCCGCGGGGGCGGTCGGGGGNGCCGGCGGCGGCCGCCGCCGCGATCGCCGGGGCGCCGTCGGCGTCGGCGCAGGAGGCGCAGGCGCAGCGGTCCCTGGCCGCGCCCCTGTCGTACTGCACCACCTGGATCGACGGCGAGTGGGGCAAGGCGCGGTGCTACAACGACGCCGGGTTCACCCGCACCGCGTGGATCCAGGTGACCTGTGTGGACTGGTGGGACCCGGACGTGCGCAACACCGCGACGGTGCAGCACGGCAGTGACGCGCTGCTGAGCGGCCACTGCTGGGGAGGCGTGGAGAAGGTCGAGGCCGGCTGGGAGTGATTCCGGGCCCGCGGGCGCGGGGGCCGGTGATGGGCGGCCCACCGCGTCCGCGGGTGCGTCGGCGGCCGCCCCGTCGGGTAGGAGAACGGTGGCACCGGTGGCGCGGCCGGTCCGGGGGCGGCCCTGCGCGCGCCCTTCACCCGGCAGAGGGGAGCCGTCATGGGGGACGAGGTCGTCCATGTGACCGATGAACGGTTCGAGGCGAAGGTCCTGGGGGCCGCCGAGCCGGTGCTGGTCGATTTCTGGGCGCGGTGGTCCGGGCCGAGCAAGTACATGGCCTCCGTCCTGGACGAGATCGCCGACGAGTACGCGGACCGGCTGACCGTCGCCCGGCTGGACATCGACCACGACACCGCCACGCCTCCCGCCTACAAGGTCGAGAGGGTGCCGACCCTCATCCTCTTCAACGGCGGCGTGGAGGTCGGGAGGAAGGCCGGATCGCTCACCGCCCACCAGGTGCGCGAGTTCATCGACCGCCTGCTCCCCGAGTGACCGGCGGCCCGGAAGACCCCGTCGTCCGGGCCCTGCCTCACCCGGGCTCTGCGGAGAAGGCCTCCACCAGCTGCCGTTCGGCCGTGTCGAAGTAGTCGGCCAGCTCGTCGGCCGCCTCCTGGAGGCGGCCCTCTTCCAAGAGGCGGTGGATGCGGCGGTTCAGGGCGACGTAGGGGACGTGGAAGTCCCGGGGGGCCGCCATCGCGTGGAAGACCAGGCGCAGCTCGGCCAGCAGGCGCCGCACCACCTCGTCGGTCCGGGGGCTGTCCGCCAGCGCCGCCAGCGCCTGGTGGAAGCGCATGTTGGCGGTGCCCACCCCCCACCAGTCGCCGCGCCCGGCGGCCGCCTCGCCCTCCTGCACGGCGGCCCCCACCCGCGCCACCGCGCCCTGCGGGGCCCGGTCGGCGCGGCGGACCGCGTCCAGTTCCAGGGCGCGCCGCACCCGGTACAGGTCGACCACGTCCTCCAGCTCGGGCACGGCGACGAACACGCCGCGGTTGAACCGGTGCACCAGCAGCCGCTCGTGGCCCAGCAGCCGGAACGCCTCGCGCAGGGTGTTCCGGGACACCCCCAGGGCCTGGCCGAGGGCCTCCTCCGACAACCGCGCCCCCGGGGCGAGGTCGCCGTCGATGATCCGCTCGCGCAGCGCGTCCGCCACGCGCTCGGCGGTGCTCGACCGCTCCAGCGCCCCCCGCAGTGCGGCCAGCGCCTCCAGCCCCTCGCTCGTCGTCACCCTGGTCCCCGCTCCGTCGCCGCGTGTGCCCGATCCGTCGGCGGGGCCGGCCCGGGCGGCCCCGCCCTCCAATTCTGTCGGACGCGCCCGAGGCCCGCGGTGCGGGGCGTGCGGGCGCCAGCGGTGACCCCGTTCACGGAGGGGTGTGGCTTGGAACGCGTGACGGGGGTACGATGACCTCCGCCCGCGCGATCGGTGAATTGTTCAACAATCCTCATGACGACCGTGCGGTGGCCCGTGTTCCCCATCCCCCGCAGCGGGATCCCAGACCAGCGAGGTCCGCATGAGCACCACCACGACCACCCCCGCCCGCGGGCGCGGTGTGCTTCTGGGCGCCATGTTCCTGATGGCGACCAGCGCCGTCGGCCCCGGATTCATCACCCAGACCACCGAGTTCACCGCGACGTTGGGCGCGGCCTTCGCCTTCGCCATCCTCGTCTCGATCGTCGTCGACATCGCCGTCCAGCTGAACTTGTGGCGGATCATCGGGGTGGCCGGCATGCGCGCCCCCGAGCTGGCCAACAAGGTCCTGCCGGGCGCCGGGTACGTGCTGGCGGCCCTGATCGTCTTCGGCGGCCTGGTCTTCAACATCGGCAACATCGGCGGCACCGCCCTGGGCCTGGACGCGCTCGCCGGCGTCGACGTGCGCATCGGCGGGGCGGTATCGGCGCTCATCGCCATCGCGATCTTCCTCAGCAAGCGCGCGGGCATGGCCATGGACCGCATCATCGTCGTGCTCGGCGTGCTGATGATCGCGCTGACCCTCTACGTCGCCTTCTCCTCCTCCCCGCCGGTCGGGGAGGCGCTGCGCGGGGCGGTGGCGCCGGGCGCGCTCGGTTCGGCGGAGTTCACCGCCATCGTCACCATCATCGGCGGCACCGTCGGCGGCTACATCACCTACGCCGGGGCGCACCGCCTCATCGACGCCGGGGTCACCGGCCGGGAGAACCTGCGCGCCATCTCGCGCGCCTCGGTCACCGGGATCGTCGTCACCGGCGTCATCCGCGTGCTGCTCTTCCTGGCGGTGCTGGGCGTGGTCACCGGCGGCGCCGCCATCGCCGACGCCGACAACGCGCCCGCCGCCGCCTTCCAGGCCGCCGCCGGCGAGGTCGGCCTGCGCCTGTTCGGCATGATCATGTGGGCCGCGGCGATCAGCTCGGTCATCGGCGCCTCCTACACCTCGGCCTCCTTCATCACCGCGTTCTCCCCGGCGCTGCGCCGCCGCTCCACCTGGGTGGTGGCCGCCTTCATCGCCGTGTCGGCCGCCGCCTACCTGCTGCTCGGCCAGGCGCCGGGCACCCTGCTGGTGATGGCCGGCGCCATCAACGGCCTCATCCTGCCGGTGGGGCTGGCGCTGATGCTGTGGGTGGGCTGGCGCCGCTCGCACGACCTGCTGCACGGCTACCGCTACCCGCGCGGGCTGCTGCTCCTGGGGGCCGCGGTATGGGTGCTGACCGTGTACATGGGGTGGAGCGCCCTGTCGGGCATCGCCGCCCTGTGGGGCGCCTGAGGGCGGCCCCGCGCCGCCGCCTTGCGCACAGCCGCGGCGGCACCGACCCTGACGACCACGAGACGAGGAGGGGACCGAGCCCGTGCGCATCGACCTCAACGCCGACCTGGGCGAGAGCTTCGGCCGCTGGGAGCTCGGCGACGACGAGGCGCTGCTGGCCATCGTCACCAGCGCCAACGTCGCCTGCGGCTTCCACGCGGGTGACCCGACCGTGCTGCGCGGCGCCTGCCGGGGGGCGGTGCGCACCGGGGCGGCCGTCGGGGCCCAGGTGGGCTACCGGGACCTGGCCGGTTTCGGCCGCCGGTTCATCGACGCCGCGCCCGAGGACCTGGCGAACGACGTGCTGTACCAGATCGGCGCCCTGGACGGCATCGCCCGCGCCAGCGGGGGGCGCGTCGCCTACGTCAAACCGCATGGCGCGCTCTACAACGCGATCGTGCACCACGAGGAGCAGGCGCAGGCCGTGGCGGCCGCCGTGCGCGACTTCGCCCCGGGGACGCCCGTGCTGGGCCTGCCCGGCTCGGCGTGGCTGAGCGCGGCCGAGCGCGCCGGGCTGCGCCCGGTGCGGGAGGCCTTCGCCGACCGCGCCTACACCCCCCAGGGCACCCTGGTGCCGCGCCGGGAGCCGGGGGCGGTGCTGCACGACGCCGGGGAGATCGCCGAGCGGTGCGTGCGCATCGTGCGGGGCGAGCCCATCGCGGCGGTCGACGGCACCCCGGTGCGGGTCGAGGCCGAGTCGCTGTGCGTGCACGGCGACAGCCCCGGAGCCGTGGAGACGGCCCGGGCCGTGGCCGCGGCCCTGCGCGCCGAGGGCGTGGAGCTGGCCCCCTTCGCCGGGGCCGACGGCGCCGGCGGGGAAGGGGGCCGACATGCGTGACGGCGCCGGAGCGGCCGCCGCGAAGGACGCGGGGGAGCGGCCGTGCGCGTGCTGAACTGCGGCGACTCCGGGGTCCTGGTGGAGGTCGCCGACCTCGGCGAGGCGCTGGCCCTGCAGGCCGCGCTCGCCGAGGACCCCGTGCCCGGGGTGACCGAGACCGTCCCGGCCGCCCGCACCGTGCTGCTCAAGGTCGACCCGGGCGCCCCGGGCGGGGCGCGCGCCGTGGCCGCGGCCGCCGCCCGGCTCCGCCCGCGCCCGGGGGCGCTGCCGCGCGGCGGCGAGGTGGAGATCGAGGTCCAGTACGACGGCGCGGACCTGGGCGAGGTCGCCGAGCTCACCGGGCTGACCGAGCGCGGGGTGGTCGAGGCGCACACCGGCGCCCACTGGACCGTGGCCTTCGGCGGGTTCGCCCCCGGCTTCGGCTACCTGGTCGGCGACGACCGCCGGCTGGACGTGCCGCGCCGCGGCGAGTCCCGCACCCGGGTGCCCGCCGGGTCCGTGGCGCTGGCGGGGGGCTTCGGCGGGGTGTACCCGCGCAGCTCCCCGGGCGGGTGGCGGCTGCTGGGGCGCACCGACGCGGTGGTGTGGGACCTGGACCGGGACCCGCCCGGCCTGCTGGTGCCCGGCACCCGGGTGCGGTTCCGCGAGGTGTGAACCGCCGCCGGGGGACCGGGGCGGACGAGAGCGAGGGGGGACGAGAGGTGGCGCAGGGGGCACTGGAGGTGCTCGCGCCCGGGCCGCTGGCGACCGTGCAGGACGCCGGGCGGCACGGCCACGCCGCGTTGGGCGTGGGGACGTCGGGGGCCGCGGACGCCGCGTCCTACGCCCTGGCCAACCGGCTGGTGGCCAACCCGGAGGGTGCGGCGGCGCTGGAGGCGACCATGGGCGGGCTGGTGCTGCGCGCCCGCGGACGGGTGTGGGCGGCGGTGACCGGCGCCCCGTGCCCGGTGCGGGCGGGCGGACGCGGCGCCGCGTGCGCCGAGGTGCTGCTCCTGCGCGACGGCGAGGAGTTGCACCTGGGGGCGCCCGAGCGCGGGCTGCGCACCTACGTCGCGGTGCGCGGCGGCGTGGACGTGCCCCCTGTGCTCGGCTCGCGCAGCACCGACCTGCTGTCGGGGCTGGGGCCGGCGCCGCTGCGGGCGGGCGACGTGCTGCCGGTGGGGACGCCCCCGCGCGCCTTCCCGGTGCTGGACGCCGCCCCCGGGCCGCGGGTGGGCGGGGACCGGGTGGAGCTGGGCGCGGTGCTCGGCCCGCGCGACGACTGGTTCGCCCCCGAGGCGGTGGAGTCCCTGCTGGACGCGGAGTTCGAGGTGACCGGCCGCAGCGACCGGGTGGGCATGCGCCTGGCCGGGCCGCCGCTGCCCCGCGCGGTGGAGGGGGAGCTGCCGACGGAGGGGATGGTCGCCGGGTCCCTCCAGGTGCCGCCGGACGGCGAGCCGGTGCTGTTCCTGGCCGACCACCCGGTGACGGGCGGCTACCCGGTGATCGCCGTGGTGCGCGCCGCCGACCTCCCCCGCGCGGCCCAGGCCCGCCCGGGGACGAGGCTGGTGTTCACCGCCGTTTCCGTGTGACGGGGGCGGAGGCCGTTCGGGGCGGGCGCCGGGTGCCTGCTCGCCGGGCGGGAGGCCGCCATCGGCCGGTGGGCCCCTCGGGCCGGTGGGCCCCTCGGGGTCCTGGCTGCGGCGGCCGGGCAGCGCCGCCACGCCGGCGGACGCGAGCGGAGACGGAGCGGTGGGTACACGGCCCGGTCGTGCACCACGTGGTGGTTCCCCGACCTCGACGGACCCGCTCGCCTCCGAGACCGGACCCGGGCGGCCGAACGGCCGGACCTGCGGGGCGCGGGCGAACGGGCGTGCTGCGGTCGGCCCCTCCATCCGTCCCCTTCGCCCCGCCCGGTGAAGCGCTCGGTACCGATGGGGACGGGAGGATACGCCGCCCCGACGGCCCCGGTCCGACGGTCCGCCCCCTGCGGGGCAGGGGCGTCGCAGCCCCTCCACTTCTGGAACCGCGTTTCGCCGACCCCGCCGGCGCCCTTCGTCCCGGACGGCGGGCACGAATACGACAGGAGGAGAGAGCATGTCGACGCCTACGCCCACCCTTCCCGAGGACCCTTCGGGGCTCGCGCCCGCGCAGGCCCGCGCGCTGTTCCGGGCCGGGCTCCAGGTGCCCACGTCCGGTGTCAGTGCCGGGTACGCCCAGGCCAACCTCATCGCGCTGCCCCGCGCCTGGGCCTTCGAGTTCCTGCTGTTCGCCCAGCGCAACCCCAAGGCCTGCCCGGTGCTCGACGTCGCCGAGGACGGCGACGTCCGTGCGCCCCTCTTCGACGGGGACCTGCGCACGGACCTGCCCGCCTACCGGGTCTACGAGCACGGACGGCCGGTCTCCGAGACCACCGACGTGTCCGCCCACTGGAGGCCGGACCTGGTGTCCTTCCTCATCGGGTGCAGCTTCACCTTCGAGGGGCCGCTGCTGGACGCCGGGATCCCCGTCCGGCACATCGAGGCCGGGACCAACGCCGCCATGTACCGCACCTCGCGCCCCTGCCGGCCCGCCGGACGGCTGTCCGGGCCGCTCGTGGTCTCCATGCGCCCGATCCCCGCCGACCGGGTGGCCGACGCGGTGCGGATCACCTCCCGCTACCCGGCGGTGCACGGCGCCCCGGTGCACGTCGGCGACCCGGCAGGGCTCGGCATCGCCGACCTGTCCCGCCCCGACTACGGCGACCCGGTAGAGGTCCGCCCGGGAGAGGTGCCCGTGTTCTGGGCCTGCGGGGTCACCCCGCAGGCCGCCGTCACCGCCTCCGCCCCCGAGTTCGCCATCGGCCACGCCCCCGGCCACATGGCCGTCACCGACGCACGGGACGCCGACTACCAGGTGCCCTGACCCGCGGTCCCGAGGCCGAGGTGCCGTCCCGGGGCCGGGGAGGGCGCGGCTAGAGCTCGTGGGAGGTGCCCTCGTCGACGCTCAGGCCGCCGGAGTCCCCGCCGCCGCCCCGGAGCCACGCCACCTCGGCCCGGCGTCCCTGGAGGACCAGCTCGGCGATGGCGTTCTCGAACCACGGCCCCTCGTCCAGGCCCCACTCCAGCAGCGGAGGGCGCACCCCGGCCGACCGGGCCATGACCGCGCCCGCCGCCGCCGTGGAGGCGCCCGCGGCCAGCCGCGCCGCGCTCCGCATCTTCGGAGGCAGACGGTTGCACAGGGGCGACGACACCAGTTGGGCGATGCGCGTCCCACCGCCCTCGGCGGCGCGCCGTCCGACCGCCCGGTGGGAAGGCCGAGCGCGGGCCAGATAGGAGAAGTGGACGTCCCCGGAGAGGAATAGGGCGGTGGCGGGCGCGGCCCCGCGCCCGCCGGAGGCCACCTCCAGGAGCGCGCGGGACACCGCCTCGAAGGACCGCCCGAACGCCGGCCAGTGCTCCAGGTCCAGCGCGCGGCGCAGCCGCTCGGCCGGTGCGCGGAAGCGGTCGCCCCACGCGCCGGAGGCCAGCGCCTCGTTCCAGGCCTCCAGGCGGTGCACCGCCTTGGGCAGGAGGAAGGGCAGGGTCGAGGCGATCAGCAGGTGGTCGGTGTCCCCGGTCAGGCGCTCGTCGAGCCACGCCGCCCCGGGAGCGCCCAGGATGTCCCTGCGGCGGTCGTCGGCCACGTCCCGCCCGGCCCGCGTGTCGACCATGAGCAGGCGCGCAGGGCCGATCTCGTGCCCGTGGCTCCACACCTTGCCCTGCGGCCGCCGGTGCCAGTCCAGCGCCGCGGCGTCCAGCGCCCCGCCGGCGTCACCCGCGGCGTCCGTGCCGTTGGCGGTGTCCGCGGCGTCCGTGCCGTCCCCCGTCCTGAGGACCTCCGTGAAGAGCGGGTCCGCCTCCCGCTCCTCCCCGGTCAGGTTGCCCAGGTGCTGGTAGACCCAGTACGTGCCCAGCCCCGACACGATCCGGTGCCGCCACCAGGGCGAGGCGTCCATCTCCTCCCGCCAGGCGCCCGAGGTGTTCCAGTCGTCCCGCACGTCGTGGTCGTCGAAGAGCATCAGCGTGGGCACGGTCGACAGCAGCCAGCGCACGTCCGGGTCGGTCCACGAGCGGCGGTACAGCTCGGCGTACTCGTCGTAGAAGACCACCTCGTCCCCGGGCGGCCTGGCCTCGGCGTGCGCCTGCGCCCGCTCCCCCTCGGCCCGCGCGCGCTCGCGCGCCAGGAAGTCCTTCATCCCGGGCTGGAGCTCGTCGGCGTAGACCTGGTCCCCGATCAGCAGCAGCGCCGTCGGTTCGAGGGGCGACGGTGCGCCGTCCGGGGCGGCGACGCTGCCCTCGCCCGCCTCCCGGCGCAGCCGCGCCAGTCGGCGCGCGTAGGCGCGCAGCATGTCGCCGCCGTAGCGGCGCACCGCCCCGGGGGAGTGGTCGATCGGGGTGCGGCAGGAGCCGAACGCCAGCCGCACCTGTGCCTCCCGGTCCCGCGACGGGGTGGTCACCCGGCTGGGCGGGTGCTCCGAGGCCGGGTCGGGCCACACACGCGCCCCGTCCACCTCCACGGTGTAGGGCGTCGACGACCCCGGCTCCAGGCCCCGGAGTTCGCACAGGGCGTAGTGGTGGCCGTGCACCGTGAACGTGCGGGCCCGCGCCCGTGCCGCGCCCGCGGCGACCGCGACCTCGGCGGGGGCCCCGGTCTCCACCCACACCGTCGCCGTCGTCGGCGTCGTCTTCCGCAGCACCGGGCCCAGCCGAAGGTCGGCTCCCACGTCCACCTCTCATCCTCGTCCTCGCCGCCGCGCCGTCCCGTGACCGGTGGTCCGGGGCGCCTGCGGCTCCGGTGCCGAGTATGGCGCGCCCGCGGTGCGGTAGTCACCCTGGCCACCGGTCCCGAACCGGGACGGGCCGGGCGGCGGTGCCGGACGGATACGGTCGAATCGCCCCTGAAGTGGTTCGACACGCCGCTCGGGTGGGTAACCGTTGCCGCATGCGGACAAGAACAGTGGAGCTGCGCACCGGGGACTCCGAAGGGGTCTTCGACATCACCCGAGAGTGCGTCTCCTTCACCTCCGAGGCCGGTGGGGACGGGCTGTTGAACGTCTTCGTGCCGCACGCGACGGCCGGGGTGACGGTGATGGAGCTGGGTGCCGGTTCCGACGACGACCTGCTGGCGGCCCTGCGGGACCTGCTGCCGGCCGACGACCGGTGGCGGCACCGGCACGGGTCGCCCGGGCACGGGCGCTCGCACGTGATGCCGGCGATGATCGCGCCCTACGCCACGCTCCCGGTGCTGGACGGGCGTCCGGCGCTGGGGACGTGGCAGTCGGTGGCGGTCGTCGACCTCAACGTGGACAACCCGCGACGCACGGTGCGGCTCTCCTTCTTGACGGGCCCGGGCGAGTGAGCAGGATGGTAAGTGCCACCGGCATCAGGGCACGCGTTGACGGATGAGGGCCCCAGCGTGTGAACTTAGCCAGCAAAAGGCGGGTACGACCCGGCCGCAGACACCGCGACGGAGCGGGGGCGGCCCATGGGCGGGCCGGCAGAAAATGATTCTGGAGGAGGACTTTCGTGAGCGCGACCGCGGGCCAGGCGCAAAGCGACCGTAGCCTGGCCGACCGACTCGGGTTCAAGCCGGGTCAGGTGGTGCAGGAGTTCGGCTACGACGACGACGTGGACGAGCAGCTGCGCGCGTCGATCGTTGAGATCACCGGCGAGCAGCTGGTCGACGAGGACGACGACGCCATCGTCGACGCCGCGCTGCTGTGGTGGCGCAGCGACGAGGAGGACGACCTGACCGACGTCCTGGTGGACGTCCTCGGCTCGGTCGAGGGGGGCGGGGTCATCCTCGTGCTGACGCCCAAGGCCGGGCGCGACGGGCACGTTCCGCCGAACGACGTCGCGGAGGCGGCGTCCACGGCGGGCCTGTCGCAGACCAGCGCCGTGAGCGCAGGTGCCGACTGGTCGGGGACCCGGCTGGTGACGCCGAAGGTGAAGCACTGAGAGGCCGCCGCGAGGGTCGTGCCCGGACGGTCACGGCCGCAGTGCCGGACGCCTTCCACCTGCCCTAGGCTTGGCCGCGCGGGGCGCCCGGTCCGAGCCGGACCGTCGGCGCCCCGCCGCCGAACCGGCCACCTAGGAAGGTATGCGCATGTCCATCGAGACGGGGCAGCAGGCTCCCGACTTCGAGCTCTCGGACCAGCACGGGCAGACGGTCAAGCTGTCCGACTTCAAGGGCCGCAAGAACGTGGTCCTGGTCTTCTACCCGCTCGCGTTCTCGGGCGTCTGCGAAGGGGAGCTCTGCTCGCTGCGCGACAACATCTCCGACTTCCAGGGCGAGGACGTCCAGCTGCTCAGCGTGTCGGTGGACTCGATGTTCGCCCACCGGGCATGGGCCGACCAGGAGAACCTGGAGTACCCGCTGCTGTCGGACTTCTGGCCGCACGGCGAGGTCGCCAAGGCCTACGGCGTGTTCGACGAGGACAAGGGCGTTGCGGTGCGCGGCACCTTCCTGATCGACAAGGAGGGCGTGGTGCGCTGGAAGGTCGTCAACCCGATCTCCCAGGCCCGTGACATCGAGGACTACCGCAAGGCCCTGGCCGAGCTCAGCTGAGCCCGCCCAGCGCCCGGGCGTGCGCCCCTGCCCCACAGGGACGCACGCCCCGCCCGCCCCCGCCCGAGGACACGGCACGACCCGGTACCATTTCAAGCGGTCGAACACCGTTTTCAGGGCGCATAGCTCAGTTGGTCAGAGCATCCGGCTTACAACCGGAAGGTCACAGGTTCGAGCCCTGTTGCGCCCACCCTTTGTGAAGCCTCTTGGTGATGGCGGAGGCGGGACTGGTCGTTGCGTTCTCGTTCGGCTCGTGCGCTAGGCGGTCGCGGCGGATTCCACGGTGTCGACGACCGTCTGCCATGACGGGATGCCGCTCTCAGGGGCCTTGAGGGTCGTCACGGGCGGCAGGCCGGCCAGGAACCGCAGGTGCTGTTCGTAGGCCGGGTGTGCCGCCAGTGGGGCTCCGGCCTTGGGGACGATCACTGTGGGGACCCGGTGGCCGAGCATCTCGCACATCAGCGCGACCGCGAAGTTGTCGGTGATTCCTGTGGCCAGCTTGTTCGTGGAGTTGAAGGAGAGCGGGCAGGCCAGGACCGCGTCGGGCGGCGGCAGGCTCTTTCCGGTGCCGGGCAGGCGGAAGTCGACGCGCACCTCCTCGCCGGTGATGGCGGCGATCCGCTCGGTGTCGTGGAAGCGGTGCCCCGTGGGCGTGGACAGGACCGTCATCTTCCATCCGCGCTCGTGGAGCATGCCGACCAGGTCGACGACGGGTTCCTCGTCGGTGACGGTGGCCCCGGAGACGATGAGGTAGAGGGTTCGCTCGTCAGGCATGCCCCGAAGTCAATCGCACCCCGCCCTGAGGGGGCACGGCACCCTCGGGTGGCCGCCGCGAGGGCGGCCGGGAGCCGGTGGAGGCTGCGGCTCACTGGGCGAGGCCGGTGTGCGGGTGCCATCGTTCGGGCAGGGGGAGGCCCCTCCTGGGGATTCCGAGTACTCGGTGACGAGGTCCGGCGCGCGTAGGCAGGGCTTTGGAGCGAGGGGGCGGCGCACCACCGGTCCCCAGTCGGCGGGTGCCGGCCGGCTCGGGTGGATCCACGGGTGCGCCGGAGGAGGTCCTGAGGGTCGGTCCTCCTCGTTCCGGGGCGGAGAGTCCATCGACGGGAGGCCCGTGTCCTGGCGATGCGCACCGGGGACCCGTGCTTGCAAAAATATATAGACCGGTCTATTTTTTAGCCATGACCGGAACCAAAGGTGCCCAGACCAGCGCGCGGCTGGTGGAGTCGATGCTCGAACTGATCCAGACCCGCGGCTACAGCGGCACGGGCCTCAACACCGTGGTGGAGTACGCAGGCGCTCCGAAGGGGTCGCTGTACTTCCACTTCCCCGAAGGCAAGGAGGCGCTCGGCGAGAAGGCGGTCGAGCTGGCGGCCGACCGGTTCCGTTCCCTGGTGGCCGACGCGGCCCTGGAAGCGCAGACTCCGGGGGAGGTGGTCGCCCGCGTGGTCGACGTCCTGGCCGGGCTCCTCGAGGACGGCGACTTCCTGTTTGGATGCCCGGTCTCGGTGGTCACCCTGGAGACGGCGGCGCAGAGCGACCGCCTGCGGGGCGCTTGCGCCACCGCCTTCGACTCCTGGATCGAGCCGGTGGCCGAGTACCTCGCCGCGCACGGCCGTCCCCGCTCCACAGCGGTCACACTGGCGACCAGCGCCGTCAGCATGGTCGAGGGGGCGATGATCGTCTCGCGCGCCCAGCGGTCGGTGGAGCCGATGCGGTGTGCGGCCCGCACGCTCGCGGTGCTGCTGGACCGGGAGGACCACGACGATCAGGACGCCCCTGCGATGGCGGGGGACCCCGCATGAGGCCGGCGGAGCGGCACGCCCTGGTGTTCGGAGCCACCGGCTTCCTCGGGCGACACCTGATCCTCGCGCTCGGCCGGGAGGGCGTGCGGGTCAGCGCGGCCGGCCGGAGCCGGGCGTCGTACCGGCGGCTGGCCCACTNCCGGCCCCCGCCGACGTCCGCGTCGACTTCGCGGCGGAGGGGGCGTTGGTCCAGGGCGATACGGCCGGATGGGAGAGCGTCACCGAGATCTACAACTGCGCCGGTGCCTACCGGTTCGGGATGCGGCCCGAAGAGGCGCGCAGGGCCAACGTGGACAGTGTCCGCGCGATCGTCGCACTTGCGGCACGCGCCCCGCGCCTGCGCCGCCTGGTGCACGTCTCCGGATACCGGGTAGGCGGGCAGGATCCGGCGTCGGTGCCGTGGAGCGATGAGCACAGGCGGCGCACCTACTCGGCGCTGGGCGCCTACGAGGCCTCCAAGGTCGAGGCGGACGCCGTGCTCCAGGCCGAGGCGGACGCCCTGGGCGTCCCCTGGACCATCGTCAACCCCTCCACGGTGATCGGGGACAGCACCACCGGCGAGTCCGACCAGTACCTGGGCCTCGCCTCGAGCGTGCGGGACGTCTGGCAGGGCACTCTGGCGGCCCTGCCCGGCACGTCGGCGACGTTCGTACCCGTGGTCACGGCCGACCACTTCGCCCGGTTCACGGCGCTGCTCCCTTCGGACGCCTCCACGGAGCGCGCCTCCTACTGGGTCCTGGACGACCGCACGCCCGCACTCCCCGACCTGCTCGCGCTGGTCGCTCGGCACTATGGGGCGAAGCCTCCCCGCGCCCGTGTCCCGGCGCCCCTGCTGAAGCTGCTGCCCCGGCGTCTCACCAAGGCCGACCC
The DNA here is from genome assembly GCF_000341245.1 of Nocardiopsis halophila DSM 44494. Taxonomy (GTDB): domain Bacteria; phylum Actinomycetota; class Actinomycetes; order Streptosporangiales; family Streptosporangiaceae; genus Nocardiopsis_A; species Nocardiopsis_A halophila. The sequence goes on along the minus strand of NZ_ANAD01000185.1, from coordinate 1,909 downwards.
GGAGACCCTCACCTTCCTCTCCAGCGACCGCTACCCGACGGCACCGGCGGTCGAGTTCGCCGCGCGCCACGGCCTGGCCATGCCGGACACGGCCGATTCGGTCCTGCGCTGGGCCGACCACCTAGCCGCCCACCGGTTCGGGGAAGCGCCCGCCGGCGAACGGTGGTTCACCCGCCTCGGCGGGGTCCGGACGTTCCAGATCGGCGAAGCGGAGGCCTCCACCGTGCTCCTGCCGGGGCTGCCGGTGAACGCCGACACGTGGGCCCCTGTGAGCGAGGCGGTGGGCGCCCGCGTCGTGGACCTTCCCGGTCTGGGCATGAGCGGGGGAGGGCCCGGCGACTGGCCGAAGTGGTCGAGCGCGCTCGTGGCCGAGGCGGGCGCCCGGCACCTGGTGGGGCACTCGATCGGTGCGGCGGCCGCCGTGGAGGCCGCCGCGGCCCACCCCGACCCGGTGGACCGGATCACGCTCGTGGCACCCTTCTTCCTCCAGGCGCCGGCACCGCCCTCCGCCGGGTGGAAACCGCTGGTGCGCCGCTATCTGAGGAACGTCGATGCGGGGGCGCTGGCGCAGCGGCTCACCGGGGACGCCGCGCACGCCGAAGTCCTGGAGGCGAGCGTCGCCGACCTGCGCCGCGGTGATGTGGCGGGCACCGCGGCCCGCCTCCTGGCCGAGAGCGCCGAGCCAGGGCGGCGAGCGGAACTGCAGGGGGCGTTGGCGCGCTACCCGGGAAAGGTGCACGTCATCGTCGGATCCGACGATCCACTGACCGTGGAGGCAATGGCGCTCCTGGACGGGCTTCCCCAGGCCGACGTCTCCGTCATCGCCGGGGCCGGCCACCACCCGCAGTTGACCCACCCGATGGAGACCGCACACGCCATCGCCGGCGGGGCGCCCGACCGCGTGGCCTGACCGAGTGAGAGGGGCGGGGCGCGCGACGGCGAGAGCCCCGCCGGGCGGCCTCTGGCGGGCATGCTCGGACGCCGGTCTCGGAAAGTCCGTCCTTCCTGGCGAGTTCGGCACCCTTTTCGGGGGAGCGGGCGGTGTAGTGGGGGTAGTCGGACGGGGCGGTTCGTGGTTCGAGCGGGGGAGGTGAGGGCGATGACGCATGGGGGAGCGGCCCATGGAGACGCCGAGGCGCCGGTCAAAGGACCCTGGCACCGGTTCATGGAGATGCTGCGGCGCGCCCGGGACTATGCGGGCCCGGAGCGGGACCGGACGCTGTTCATCCTCAAGGGGACGGCGGCCGCCACGATCGCCTGGGCCGCCGCCGACACCGTGCTCCAAGCGCAGTCGCCGGCGTTCGCCCCGTTCGCCGCGCTGGTGATGGTGCAGATCTCGGTCCGCGAGTCCCTACTGCGCTCGCTGCGGTTCGCCCTGGCCGCGAGCATCGGCGTCTCCCTGCAGGGCGTCCTCGGGTTCTGGCTCGACCCGAGCGTGTGGACGTTCGCCGCGGTCGCGTTCACGGCCCTGGCGCTGGGCCAGTGGGGCCGGCTGGGACCCCAGGGGGACCTGGTGGCGACGTCGGCCTTCTTCGCGTATTCGGTCTTCGTCATGCAGGGCGCCTCCGGCGACCGCCTGGCACTCCTGGCCGAACTCGTGGTGCTCGTCGTCGTGGGGTGCGCGGTCGGCATCGCGGTGAACCTCCTCGTCTTCCCGCCGCTGCGGCTGTACGACGCGCGGTACGGGCTCGCCAGCCTGGCCTCGGCCCTGCGCGACCTGCTGTCCGACCTGTCCTCCGTGCTCGGCGAGCGGGAACCCACCTCCCACGAGACGTCGGACTTCTGGAACCGGGGCAGGCGGGTGGAGTCGCTGGCCTCGCAGGCCCAGGAGACCATCGGCAACGCCGAGGACAGCCTGTACTGGAACCCGCGGCNGGCTCCTGCTGTCCAGCCGGCCGCCGATGCGGGT
>NZ_ANAD01000184.1 GCF_000341245.1 Nocardiopsis halophila DSM 44494 | reverse complement strand
CTACGGCACCCTGGTGACCCGGATGGCGCGGGTGGGCCGGTCGCTGTGCTCCATCACCGACATCCTGCGGCGCCTGCCCGGCGACGACGACCAACCCGACCGTGAGTTCCTGCACCGCTTCGCCTCGATCCTGCATGAGGCGCAGTGCGCGGCCGCGCTCTTCGCCGACCTGGTCCCGAGCGACATGGACGAGGCCGAGCGGCGGATCCGCGAGCACTTGGAGGAGGCGCGCTCCTACTTCGAGGGGCCCGTCCCACCGTCCGGAGCGCAGGGCGAGAGCGCGGGCCTGGTCTACGACGGGCTCCTGCTGGAGGCCGAACGGGTGATCAGCGAACTGGAGGACGCCTGCGACGACCTGCGCTCGTCGTGAGCGGGGCCGCTTCCTTCCGCGCGCTGCGGGCCGCGGGCCGCACGGGCCGCGCACGCCGCACGTCAGTGCGCGGCCTGGCGGAGCGGCCGGCCCCGGGCGAGGACCCGGCGGAGCCAGGCGCCGGCCATGACCGAGGTCACCACGGCCAGGATGATGAGCGTGGTGAACAGCTGCGCGTTCACGATGCCCGCCTCGTAGGCGAGCCAGGCCAGGGCGATCCCGGGCCCGCCCCTGGCGTTCATGGCGAAGGCCAGGTTCAGGGCGCCGCCCGGCCCCTCCCCGCCCAGGCGCGCCCCGGCGTACACGCTCGCGAGCTTCACCGCGCACGCCAGGGCGGTGAAGAGCACGGTGAAGCCGAGGAGCAGGTCGCTGCCGAGGTCCAGGCCCAGGCCGATGGAGCCGAAGTACAAGGGGATGAAGAACGCCAGGGCGAAGGCCCGCAGCTCTCCGGCGACCGCCGTGCCCGACGCCTCCTCGATCCGGGCGGCGAGCACCCCGGCGAGGAAGGCGCCGAACATCGCCTGGACCCCCAGCAGGGACGCCCCGGAGGCGCACACGAGCACCAGGAGCACACCGGCCACCCCCGCCGCGCCGGGGGTGCGGCGGGGCCGTTCGCCCCTCCGGTTCCCCATGCGCTCGAGGATCGCGGTCGCCAGACGGGGCACGACCGTCATCATGCACACGAACAGCGCGACGGTCGTGAGGACGTAGTAGACGGACATCGCCGGGACCGAGGTGATGCCCAGCAGTCCGGGCAGCCCCGTCAGCTCCTCCCCGTGCACCTGCGCCAGCCCCAGGGCCACGGCGATCACCACGTACAGCACCACGTCCTCGGCGACGGCCGAGGCGAGGACGACACCGCCGAACGACGTCCCCAGGATGCCCAGGTCGAGCATGATCCGCGAGATGACCGGGATGCTGGTGACGGCGACGGCGCTGGCCACGATGAGCGAGAGCGCGACCGGGTCGGAGGCGGGCCCGGCGAGCCCGTCCAGCCCCACGACCTGCAGCGCGGCGAGGCCGATCCCGAAGGGGACCACCAGGCCCATCGCCACGATCCAGGCGGTGACCTTCCGGTTCTCCTTCGGCAGGAGCCGGCGCACCTCGGCGCCGGCCAGGAACATCAGCATGAGCATGCCGAGCTGCTCGATCGCGTCGAACGCGGCGGCGACCGGGCCGGTGTCCGGGAACAGCGCCCCGTGGGCCTGCGGGGCCAGGGCGCCGAGCACGGTGGGCCCGAGGACGAGGCCGCCGCCGAGCTCGCCCGTCATGCGCGGCTGTCCGAGCCGTTCGGCGACGGCGCCCAGCGCGTGCACGGCGAGCAGCAGCACGCTGAGGCCCACCAGCAGGAACAACAGGTCAGTGTCGTTCACGGCATCCCCTTGGGNGTCCGCCGAAGGGAAGCCGACGATACGGCGGGGAACGGGGGAGGGGTGCGTCTTCAGCCGCATCCGGACAACACTCGTGACGATGGTCCTTCGATTGGCCCACAGTCGGGCAAGTGGTGGGGGAGACGGTCCGGCGGGGCGGTCGGCGGCCGTGGGGCGGAAGCCGCCTCCGAGCCCTGCGGTCCGGCACCCGTTCCGCCCTCGCCCTGCCCGTGCGGCCCGTGCGCCCCTCGGGCCGGGGTCGGCCTCCAGCCGGGCCGTCAGGCCCGCGATCCCCGTGATTTCGGGCCTTTTCGGATGTGGCACAGTGTGCCCGGTCGGTTGCCCGTGAGTGGTGTAGGCGTCTGTTGGAGGTCCCCTTGGAGCGTCGCCGTGTGTCGGCCATCGTCTCGGCCCTGCTGCTCGGCGGGATCGCGGTCGGGGCGGCCTCCGTGGGCGCCGACGGGGTCCCCTACACGGCGCGGGAGTCCGGGCTGGCCGACCACTCCTTGCCCGCCCTGCTCTACTTCGGGTTCCTGACGCTGGTCGACACCTACCTCGGCTGGAGCCTGGTCCCCTTCCTCCTGGGGTACTGGGCCGCGCCTTCGGGGAAGTGGGGCGCGGTGATCGGCCTGGGATACGCGGTGGTGGCGCTGGGCGCCTACACCGTCGGGAGCCATGTCGAGGAGGTCGCCAACGCCGATGAGCTCGCCTCGCTTCCCCGGCCGCCGGGCGCCCCGGAGTTCGCCGAGCCCGATCTGGCGGCGTCGGCTCTCCAGATGGCCCTGACGCCCTTGCTTCCGTTGGCCGCGGCCGGAGCCGTCGCCGTGGTGCTCATCGGAGGCTCGGCCCTGCGGTTCCCGCTCCTGCTCCTGCTGCCGGCCGCCGTGATCGTCGTCGACCTGCTCCGCCGAGCCGACACCCCGTGGGCGAGTATCGCCAACGGCCTGCCCAATGCGGTGCTGGTTGCGGCCGGGGCCGCCCTGCTGGTGTGGACGGCGGTGGCGGTCCGCCGCGGGCCCGGCGGCTCCGGAACCCCGCTCCCCGACGGGGCGGAGTAGGCGGATCCGGCGGCGGGCCGCCGGGGGCCGCATCCGGGCGTCTGGCTCCAATCGCCTGCGGCGGCTCGGCGATGACTTTCGGCGGCGGCCGGGGTCCAATGAGCGGAGCATCCCGATACGCGTCCATGCGCGTTCGTCACGAGGAGCAGGCGATGGCATCGACACCGGCAACCGGCACCCTGAAGGTCCCCGGAGCGGAGCTGTACTACGAAGTGCGCGGCCAGGGGCCGCTGGTGGCCCTGGTCGGCTCGCCCATGAACGCCGAGGCCTTCGGCCCGCTCGCCGACCTCCTCGCGGACGGGCACACCGTCCTGACCACCGACCCGCGCGGGATCGGCAAGAGCGTGCTGGAGGACCCCGAGCAGGACTCCACCCCGGACCTGCGCGCCGACGACCTGGCCCGCCTCGTGGAGCACGTCGCCGCAGGACCCGCCGCGGTGCTGGGTTCCAGCGGGGGCGCGGTGACCGCGCTGGCGCTGGCCCGGTCCCGCCCCGAACTGCTGGGCACCGTGGTGGCCCACGAGCCGCCGCTGAGCGAGCTGCTCGACGACCGCGCCGAGCTGCACGCCGGAACGGAGCGGATGATCGGGATCTACCGCTCGGGCGATCCCAAGGGGGCCTGGGCCGCGTTCATGGACAACGCGGGGATCCGGCTGCCCGAGGGGGCGCTGGACGCGATGGTCGGCGGGGAGCGCAGCCCGCAGGAGGTGGCCGATGAGCGGCGGTTCTTCCTGCACGAGATGCGGGGGACCACCCACTGGCGCCCCGACACCGAGGCGCTGCGCTCGGGTGGTGCTCGCGTGGTGGTCGGCATCGGTGAGGACTCGGCCGGCGAGCTGTGCGACCGCACGTCGCGCGCGTTGGCCGAAGCATTGGGCACGGAGCCGGTCATGTTCCCCGGCGGCCACACCGGCTTCACCGAGGACCCGGGCGCCTTTGCCGCCCGCCTGCGCCCGGTCATCGCCCCCGAGGGCGTCCACTGAGGCGTTGAGGGACCCTGCGGAGCGGCAACGGTCGCTCCGCCGCTGCCCGGCCGGCGGCCCCGGCGGCGCCTCCTCCTCCCGGCCGGGCCGTGCCTGTGGGCCGGGCGTCGCCTGGGCGGCAGGACAAGGACGGAAGTGACGAAGGGGCAGTGTGCGCCCAGGGCCTACGGTCGGCCGCCGGGCTTATCGCGGCCCAGCGCCGGCGGCGACGACGGCCCAGCAGGCACTCCGCTCACGCCTGCTTGCCGACTGCCGGGTCCTTTCGGTGGAGGGGGATAGCGGCGACGACGCAGGCTGCGGTCCAACGGTCAGCGCTGGCGCGCACCGGGCGCGCGGATGGCCGCCGGAGGAGGCGGCGACGGAACGGCTGGCGCCCCGCTCACGCCTGTCGGCCGGGCGGCGGGCTGTCGGGGTGCAAGGGGGAGGGCGGCGACGAGGAGGCGGGGTGCTTCCTCGGCCTTACCTGTCGGCTGCCAGGCCTCGCGTAGTCCGGGGACAGTGGCAGCGACGGCGCGGCTGGTGCCCCGCTCACGCCTGCTGGCCGGGCGCCGGGCCGCCGGGGTGCGGGGAGATGGGCGGCGACGAGAAGGGGCCCTTTCCTCGGCGCTGCCGTTCGGCCGCCGGGTCGCCTGTGCTCCGGGGAGATGGCGGCGACGGGACGGCTGGTGCCCCGCTCGGGGCTGCCTGCCGGGCAGCGGGTCATCGGGGTGCAA
>NZ_ANAD01000183.1 GCF_000341245.1 Nocardiopsis halophila DSM 44494 | reverse complement strand
GGGCGGCGACGAGGAGGCGGGGTGCTTCCTCGGGGGCGCCGTTCGGCAGCCGGGCCTCTGGTGGGCCGGGCCGGGTGCGCGGCCAGGGCGGGTCGCCGCCCGCCCGCGTCCGCGGCGCCCCACCCGGCCCGCGCCGGACACCCCTCGATCAGGAACACCCTTTTGACCTGGGTAAATACTCACCGTCACAGTTCGGGGAGAGCGGGAGCGCGCTGATCGACGCCTCACGGCGGCCCCTGGGTGTGATCCCGGCCAGACCAGAACGGGGTTCGGTGTCGCGATGTCCGCATTGCCCTTGTTTGTTTGCGCATTGAGGAGGGTGGGGCGGCGGGCGAGGGTCGGGCTGCCCGCCCGCGCCGGGCCTCGTGCCAGTGTCGACCCGTCTCCGGCTACCCGGAGTGACCGGGGGTGCCGTAAACGGGTCCGGTGTGCCGGTAGAAGGGGTCTCGGATACCGAATCCGGTTCTGGTCTGGCCGCCGCCGTACCCCCGTCCGGTCCGGGTGGCGCTCCGGGCGCGCGCGAGGCCCGCACCCCCGTCCGATCCGGACAAACGGGACGACTTGCGGGCCGTGCCCGCTGGAGATCGGCCCGGGAGGGCTCGTTCTTCATCGAGAGTGGTGATATCGCCGCCCAATTGCACATTGCGTGGCGATATCACCACTCTCGATGCTCAGCCATCGCCTGATGTGCCCGTTATGCCCGGAACGCGAAAAGGGGAGGGGGCTTCCAAGTCGGCGGTTCCCCCGGCGGCCGACCGCTGGTCCCGGGGGAACCGCCCTCGCGTCGTCGTTGCCGCTCTCCTTCCTGGCACCAAAGGGGCCCGCCGTCCGGCGGGCAGGCCGGAGCGGGGCACCGGCCGTCCCGTCGTCGCTGCTCATCGCGGTTACCGGGAGAGGCCCGCCGCCCGGCAAGCAGGCGTGAGCGGGGCACCGGCTGTGCCGTCGCCGCCATCTCCCGGGACCTCTGGTGACCCGGCGGCCGACCGGCAGCACCGGGGAACCGCTGCGCCTTGTCGTCGCCGCTGTCCCGGCACCGCGAAGGGCCCGGCGGCCGACAAGCAGGACCGGGGAACCGCCGCTCCTCTTCGTCGCCGCGTTCTGCCCTGCACCTCGATGGCCCCGCGGCCCGGCCGACAGGCGCGAGCGGGGCACCAGCCGTTCCGTCGTTGCCGCTGTCCCCCGCACCGCAGAGGCCCGCCGCCCGGCAAGCAGGCTGGAGCTGGGCACCTGCCGCCCCGCCGTCGCTGCTGCTCCTGAGCCGGAACCGGACGGCCTTCTTCTCGCTCGGTCGCCGTTGCAGGTGTGCCGGGGGCCGGCGTGCCCGGGCGGCGCCCCTCGGCCGGGTGGCGGAGCCCGGAGGCGACGGCGGTGGGCGGGGCGCACCCGTCCACCGCCGTCACCGGTCAGGCCTTCGCCGCCTCCTGCCCGGCCGTCAGGACGCGGTCGGGGCGGATCGGCAGGTGGCGGTGGCGCACGCCGGTCGCGTGCCAGACCGCGTTGGCGATCGCCGCCGCGGCGCCGACGATCCCGATCTCGCCGATGCCCTTGATGCCCACCGGGTCGTCCGGGTCCGGGTCGTCGACCCAGTGCGCCTCGACGGCGGGCACGTCGGCGTTGGCGGCGACGTGGTACCCCGCCAGGTCGCCGCCGACGATGCCGCCCGAGGCCTGGTCCCGTGCCCCCTCCTCGTGCAGGGCCATGGAGATCCCCCAGACCATCCCGCCGAGGAGCTGGCTGCGCGCGGTCAGCGGGTTGACGATCCGGCCGGCGGCGAAGGTGCCCAGCATCCTGCGCACCCGCACCTCGCCGGTGGCGGGGTCCACGGCGACCTCGGCGAACTGCGAAGCGAACGAGTACCGCTCCTTCTGCGGCAAGGCGCCGACCGCCTCGCCGGTGTCGGACCGCGCGGTGACGCCCTCGGCCGGCACCGGGGCGCCCGGGACCAGCCGCTCCCGCAGCTCGCGCGCCGCGGCCGACACCGCCCACGCCCAGGACCGGGTGCCCATCGAGCCGCCGGCGATCATCGCCGGCCCCAGGTCGCTGTCGGCGATGCGGACCCGAACGGCGTCCGTGTCCACGCCCAGGGCCTCCGCGGCCACCAGCGCCATCGCGGTGCGCGCCCCGGTCCCGATGTCGCTGGCGTTGACCCCCACGGTGAAGGACCCGTCGGCCTCCGCCGTGACGGCCGCCGTGGACGGGGCCGCCCCCGAGGGGAACGTGGCCGCCGCCGTGCCGGTGCCGACCAGCCAGCGCCCCTCGCGGCGCACCCCGGGGCGCGGGTCGCGGCCGGCCCAGCCGAACCTGCGGGCGCCCTCCTCGAAGCACGCGCGCAGGTTGCGGCTGCTGAACGGCAGCCCGGACAGCGGCCCGGCCTCGGGCTCGTTGCGCAGGCGCAGCTCGATCGGGTCGACGCCGCACTTCTCGGCGAGCTCGTCCAGCGCCGACTCCAGCGCGAACGAGCCCGGTGCCTCGCCCGGTGCGCGCATGAAGGTCGGGGTGGGCACGTCCAGCCGCAGCAGCCGGTGGGAGGTGCGGTGGGCGTCGGCGTCGTACAGAGTCCGCCCGGGGGACGCGCTGGCCTCGACGTACTCGCTCGTGGTCGAGGTCTGGTTGAGGGCGAGGTGGTCGAGCACGCGCAGCCGCCCGTCGGGGTCGGCGCCGAGCCGGACCCGCTGCGCCGTGGCCGGACGGTAGCCGACCACCGAGAACAGCTGCCGCCGGGTGAGGGCGACCCGGACCGGGCGCCGCAGGGCGGTCGCGGCCATCACCGCGGCCACCTGGTGCGGGCGGGTCCCCTTGTTGCCGAAGGCGCCGCCGACGTGCTCGGCGCGCACCCGCACCGATTCGGGGTCCAGGGAGAACAGCTGCGCGATGTCGCCGGCCACCATCGGGGTGCCCTGGTTGGAGTCGACCAGCTCCAGCCGGCCGCCCTCCCAGCGGGCGGTGGCCGCGTGCGGCTCCATCGAGTTGTGGTACTCCTCGGGCGTGGTGTACTCGGCGTCCACGACGACGGCGGAGGCGGCGAGCCCGGCTTCGACGTCGCCCTTGGAGGTCTCCACCGTCCCGCCGGGGGTGTAGGCCTCCGGGCGCCCCGCGGTGAACTCCACGTCGTGCGGCTCGGCCTCGTATTCGACCGCCAGGGAGTCGGCCGCCTCCCTGGCCTGCTCCGGCGTCTCGGCGACGACCAGCGCCACCGGCCAGCCCGCGTGCGGCACGCGGTCGTTCTGGAAGAGCCCGAGAAGCGGGTCGGTGGGCCCGAGCATGCCGACGAAGTCGGTGTTCAGGCGCGGCGCGTTGCCGTGGTGCCAGACGTCGAGGACGCCGGGCATGGCCAGGACGGGGCCGGCGTCCACGGAGCGGATGCGGCCGCGGGCGACGGTGGACAGCACCAGGCACCCGTGGGCCAGGCCGTCGAAGTGGACCTCCCCGGCGTACACGGCCGCCCCGGTGACCTTGTCCAGGCCCTCCAGGCGGACGTGCGCGGTGCCCACGGCGCTCTTCCCCTCGGCGGTGGCGGTCATGCGCGGGCCTCCTCGGCGAGTTCGGTCAGCACGGCGACCACGAGGTCGCGCATCAGCGGCACCTTGTAGGCGTTGTCNGCGGCTCGGCGCCCGCCAGTTCGGCGTCGGCCGCGGCGGCGAAGGCGTCGGCCGTGAGCGGGCCCCCGGCCAGGGCCCGCTCGGCCTCCCGGGCCCGCCAGGGGCGGGGCGCGACCGCACCGAAGGCCAGGCGCACCTCGCCCACGGCCCCGTCCCGGACCTCCAGGGCGGCGGCGACCGAGCCGATCGCGAACGCGAAGGAGGCGCGCTCGCGCACCTTGCGGTAGCGGGAGGAGGCGGCCACGGGCGCCGGCGGCAGGGTGACGCCGGTGATCAGCGCGCCCGCGGGCAGCGCGGTCTCCACGTGGGGGGTGTCGCCCACCGGCGGGTAGAGGTCGGCGAGCGGCATCCGGCCCGGCCCGTCGGCCGTCTCGTAGGCGACGACGGCGTCGAAGGCGGCGAGCGGGACGGCCATGTCCGAGGGGTGGGTGGCGGCGCAGTTCCGGGAGGCGCCCAGGATGGCGTGGTTGCGGTGCTCGCCCTCGATGGCGGGGCAGCCGCTGCCGGGGACCCGCTTGTTGCACGGCCCGGTCGCGTCGGTGAAGTAGCCGCAGCGGGTCCGCTGCAGCAGGTTCCCGCCGACGGTGGCCATGTTGCGCAGCTGGCCGGAGGCGCCGGCCAGCAGCGCCTGCGCCAGCGCCGGGTAGCGGCGGCGGACCTCGGGGTGGGCGGCCACGTCGCTGTTGGTGGCGGTCGCCCCGATGTGCAGGCCGCCGTCGTCGGTCGGCCCGATGCCGTCCAGCGGCAGCCCGCGGACGTCGACGAGCCGTGCGGGCCGCTCGATGCCGGTCTTCATCAGGTCGACGAGGTTGGTCCCGCCGCCGAGGTAGCGCGCCTCGGGGTCGGCGGCGAGCAGGGCGACCGCGCCGGGTGCGTCGTCGGCGCGCTGGTAGGCGAACTCCTTCATGCGCCGACCTCCCCGGCGGCCGTCGCGCGGGCGGGGGCCTGGGCCGCCTGGGCGACGGCCCGGACGATGGAGACGTAGGCGCCGCAGCGGCACAGGTTGCCGCTCATGCGCTCGCGGATCTCGTCGGGGGTGAGCTCCGGCGCCCCGGCCTCGGGGCGGACGTCGTCGGTCGCGGCACTGGGCCAGCCGGCCGCGTGCTCCTCGATGACCGCGACGGCCGAGCAGATCTGCCCCGGGGTGCAGTACCCGCACTGGTAGCCGTCGAGGTCCAGGAAGGCCTGCTGGACCGGGTGCAGCCGGCCGCCGTCGGCGACGCCTTCGATGGTGGTGATCGTGCGGCCCTCGGCGGCGACGGCGAGCTGGAGGCAGGAGACGGTCCGCCGACCGTCGACCAGGACCGTGCAGGCGCCGCACTGGCCCTGGTCGCAGCCCTTCTTGGAGCCGGTGAGGCCGAGGCGCTCGCGCAGGGCGTCGAGCAGCGTCGTGCGGTGGTCGACGGGGAGCGTGTGCTTCTCGCCGTTGATGTCGAGCGTGATGGTGCTGGAGGGCGCTGTGGCCATGCTCAGCCTACTTTCGCGGATGTGGTGCGCGCCGTGGTCGAGCGGAGCGGTGCCGGCGTCGGCGGCGCCGGGCGGCCGCGGGGCGCAGGACCGCGGGCGCGCGGTGCGCTGCGGAGTGCGCGATGGTGCAGGTCGGTGATCGAATGCCGCCGTCCGTGCGCAAACGTCCCCCCGGTAGAGTGGAGGAGGCAGGAAACGGACAGCTGTCCGGACACGGTGAATCTAGTGGACAGCTGTCCGCTTGACAAGGGCGGCCTGCCGGGGCTTCCGGAGGGCGGACGGACGGGATATGGGCAACCCAGACGATCGGGACGGCAAGTGCGCGCCCCTGCGCTCGGACGCGCAGCGCAACCGCGAGCGCATCCTGGAAGCGGCGCTGGAGGAGTTCACCCGGTCGGCGGACGTCCCGCTGAGCGCGATCGCGAAGAAGGCGGGCGTGGGGCAGGGGACGTTCTACCGCAACTTCCCCAGCCGCGGGGCCCTCGTCCTGGAGGTCTACCGGCACGAGATGCAGCAGGTGGCCGACGCGGCGCCGCGGCTGCTCGCGGCTCTGCCGCCGGAGCGGGCGCTGCGCGCGTGGATGGACCGCCTGGCCCGCTTCGCGCTGGCCAAGGCGGGTCTGGCCGAGGCGATGAGCCAGGCGCTCGGCGGGGTCGGCGGCGCGGCCAAACCGGACCCCGGCCCGGTCAACGAGGCCGTCGCGCTCCTGCTGCGGGCCAATGAGGAGGCCGGGACCATCCGCCCCGGCGTGACCCCCGAGGACTTCATGATCGCCATCTCCGGCCTCTGGCTCGTCGGCGCCCGCCAGGACCGGGCGGAGCGCGTCGGGCGCCTCTTCGACCTGGTCATGGACGGTCTGCGGGCCGGAGCGGCCGAACGCTGAACCGGGCGCGGTGCCGCGGCCCGCGCGCCGGGGACCGGAGTCGGCCCGGCCGCGGCCGGATGCGGTCGCCGGCCTCCGCGTCCCCGGAGGCCCCGTGCCGCCGTGGGCGGGGGCTGGGGAGGTGCGCATGCGGTTCGGCGGTTCGGCCTCCGGGGCGGACACCTCCCCCCGCCGCAACCGGCGCCCCGAGGGCGATATCGCGCCGTCGTCACCGGGACGGACCCCTGCCGACTGCTCACAAAGGAGCAGGTGAGCCGCGAGGGGTACCCCAATCCCTGCAGGGCCGATTCGCCGTGCACATGGCGGGGCCGGGGCCGCTCGAACTCGGGAGGGAGCCGCGGGCGGTGGTCGAGGAGGGCCGGACGTCAAGGACGACGAGGCCGAGCGCCGTGCCCGGCTGACGGACATCGAGGGGGACCCGCGGCCGGCTGCGACGGGGGCGGGAGGGGCGTCGTCCGGATGTCGAGCGATACCGGGGTCGAGGCCACTGTGGGCGAGGACGAGGACTACGCCGGCCCTGCGTGGGCGGTGCCCTGTGCCGGGACCGTCGTCGACGACCTCACCGGCGGAAGGGTGTCCTGAGGTTCTGCCGGGCCCGTTCCCTGGAGCGTTGACGGGGCTCCGGGAACGCCGCCGTGCCCGGCCGCCGACCCCACCCGCCGCCGTCGCCGCTGCTCCGGGCGCCGCGGCGCGGACACGCCTGCGGCGGCAGGTCGGCCACGGGCGCCCGTCGCCGTGTCCGGCGGCGCTTCAGGAACCCCCGTCAACGATCTCGGGGGAGGCGGGGCTGCGGAGGCCGTTGATGAGGAGGGCCACCAGCCGGCGCGGGTCGTAGCCGGGGTCGCTTCCGCGGTCGATGCACAGGTTGCCGATTCCGCGCATCAGCTCGTAGGCCTGCGTGCCCGGGGCGATCTCGTCGGCCTCGGCCGCGGCGGTGAGCACGGCCTCGGCGGCATCAGCGGATACGACGCCGCCGAGACCACGGACGAGAGCCCGGAACGGGTGGCCGCCGTGCAGCGGCTCGCCTGGGCCTACCTCCGCACCGCGTTCTCCCCCGGGGACCCCGCCTGGAAGGAGGCGTGCGAGGCGCTGGCGACCGGCCCCGGGGCGCTCGCGCGGGTCGAATCCAAGTAGGGGCGACGGGGCCGCGCGGCCGGCNGCGGCCGGCGGGCAGCGGCTCCGCGTCGGCGTCCTGGTCCTCACGCTCCCCGGCCCCGGGCGCAGCCGTGATCGCGTCGGCGGAGGCCTCATCGGCCCCGGCCGGCCGCGGCCCGGTGATGCCCTGCTCGGCGGCCATCTCGCGGACCAGTCGCGGCGCGGTCCACAGGGTCGGCAGCAGGACGAAGCCCACCGGCACGGCGGCGATCACGATGAACGACTGGAGCGCGTCCACCCCGCCGTCCCCGACGCCGAGCAGGGCGGCGCCCGCCAGCCCCATTCCCACGCACCAGAAGGCGCGCACCCACGGCAGCGGCTCCCCGCCCCGCATGGACGAGGCCGCGATCGTGTAGGACATGGTGTCCATGGTCGAGGCGAAGAACAGCAGCGACACCAGGATCATGATCACGCCCAGGCCGAGCGTGTAGGGCAGCGCCTGGATGATGGACATCGCCGCCGCCGGCAGGCCGTGCTCGGCGTACGGGCCGGACACCACGCCCGGGTCCTGCTGCTCCAGGTACAGCCCGGTGCCGCCGAGGGCGCTGAACCACACCATGGTGACGACGGCGGGCAGGACGGTGGCGCCCACGAAGATCTGGCGCACCGTGCGCCCCCGGGAGATGCGCGCGATGAAGATCGCCATCATCGGGGCGTAGCCCAGGAACCAGCCGAAGAAGAACACGGTCCAGTAGGCGAGCCATTCGGTGTCCCCGCGGAACAGCGCCATGGTGGCGAACTCGCGGGCGTACACCGCACTGGCCTGCAGGTAGGCGTCGGCGACGTAGGCCGCCGAACCCAGCGCCACGATGGCCGCCACCAGCGCCAGCGCCACCCACACGTTGATCCGGCTCAGCAGCTGGATGCCCCGGGAGATCCCGCTGAGCAGGGAGACCAGCGCGACGCCGGTGAGGCCCAGGATGATCCCGGCCTGCACGGCGTAGGAGTCGGGGGTGCCGAACAGGATGCCGGCCATGTACGACACCTGGAGCCCCAGGAAGCCCAGCGGGCCGACGGTGCCGGCGACCACGGCCGCCACGCACGCGATGTCGACGACCGTGCCGAGCCAGTGCGTCCGGATCCGCTCGCCCATCAGCGGGTGCAGCAGGGTGCGGGGCCGCAGGGGCAGCCCCTTCTCCGCGCCGCGCATCATGACCAGGGTGGCCAGCGACCCGCCGACGGCCCAGGCCGCGAGCCCCCAGTGCGTGAAGCTCTGCGCGAGCGCCGTGGCGGCCGCGGCCATCGGGCCCTCGACCGCGTCCGCGTACTGCGGCGGCGTCTGCGTGTAGTGCGCGATGGGCTCGGCGGCCGCCCAGAACACGCCGCCCGCGGCGAGCAGGGTGGTCAGCACCATGGCGACCCACCGGAAGGCGCCGAACTCGGGCGCGCCGGTGCCGCCCATGCGGACCCTGCCGTAGCGGGAGAAGGCCAGCACCGCGGCGACGGCAAGGGTGGCCAGGAGCAGCACCTGCCAGAACGCGCCGAACGCCCCCGCGGACCAGGTGAAGGCGGCGGAGACCGCGCTCCCGGTCGCCCCGGGGGCGGCGAGCGCGGCGATGACGAAGGCGGAGAGCAGGCCGCCGCTGACGATCAGGACCCGGGCGTCCACCCGCCCCTTCACGGGCAGGGGCGAACGCTCCTCGACGGGTTTCGGGATGGGAGGACACTCCTCGGTGGTCCGTCCACGCCGGGGCTGCGCGACACGCGCCCTCACGGCCGGTGGACGCCGACCCTCGGGTCGGTGACAAGCATGGGATACTGCGGCAAAACGCCCAGGATATCCGCTGGTGAGCGGCGTGCGCGCGTGGCACGGCTCACGCCCGGGCCGCAGGTCCGGGCCACGGCGCCGGACCCGCGCGGGTGTGCCCATTCCCACGGCCCTCGGAGCGCGCACCGTTGCGTTCTCATCCGCGGGGATCGATGGGCGTCGGCGTGCCGAAGCTCCTCTCGATGGCCTCGGCCGCATCCAGGCACAGGTCCTCGCGGTGCATCGGACCGATCACCTGGACCGACCGCGGAAGCCCGTCGGCCACCCCGGCCGGGACGGCGACCGCGGGCACCCCGACGTAGGTCGTGGCCGCGCACAGCCCCAGCGCACCGGAGACGCGCTCGTGCGCCTCCGCACTCTGCAGCTCCTCGCCGGGCGAGGGGATCGGACCGGTGAAGACGGGGCCCAGCAGCAGCGGCACCTCCTGCTGGAACCGCGCCCACTCCCGCTGGACGCCCAGCCGGTCGGCGGTCAGCTGCACGTACCCCGGCAGGTCCGCCGGCGGGTTCTTCTCCATCGAGCGCTCGATGTAGGGCCGCGCCTCCTCGCGGATCAGCTCCTTCAGGTGCGGCCACCCCAGCGCGAACTCGGTCATCACCAGCCGCCCGTACCCGTCCAGCGCCTCCGACAGGCGCGGCGGGACCGCCTCCTCGACCGCGTACCCCGCCTCCTGCAGGGCGTCGGCCGCCTCCCGTACCGCGGCCCGCACGCCGGGATCGACCCCCGATCCGAGGGCGTCGGCGACCACCCCGACCCGGACCGGGCCGCGCGGCCGCGGCCCCTGGAGCGGCGCCGGGACCGCGCGCGGGTCCCCCGGGTCCGGCCCCGCCAGGACCGACAGCGCCAGCCGCAGGTCGGCCGTGTTCCGCGCGATCGGCCCGTCCACCGGGAACAGCTGCGAGGCCAGGGTCGGCTCCCGCCCGGCGATGCGGTGGTCCGAAGCGATCCGGCCGTAGCCCGGCTTGAGCCCTGCCACACCGCAGAACGCGGCCGGGACGCGCACCGAGCCCCCGGAGTCGTTGCCCAGTCCGAGCGGTGCCATACCGGTGGCCACGGCGGCGCCATCGCCTCCGCTGCTCCCGCCGGGGGTGCGCGCCGGGTCCCAGGGGTTGGCCGTGTCCCCGTACAGGGTGCTGGAGGTGTGCACCCCGCCCAGGGTCATGTCCGGCAGGTTGGTGCGCCCCACGCACACGGCCCCGGCGGCGCGCAGGCGCCGCACCGGAGGGGCGTCCTCGCGGGGCAGCAGGCCGCGCATGCGGGGCACGCCGAACGTGGTCGCCGTGCCCGCGACGTGGATGTTCTCTTTGACGGTGAAGGGCACCCCGGCCAGCGGCCCGGCGGGCCCGCCCCGGGCGCGGCGGCGGTCGAGCTCCTCGGCCTCCCCGCGGGCGCGCTCGGCCAGAGGGGTGGTGACGGCGTTGACCGCCGGGTTCACCGCGGCGATGCGCTCCAGGTGCGCCTCGACGGCCTCGCGGGCGCCGATGTCCCCCGCGGCGACCGCGGCGGCGATCCCGGCCGCGCCGAGCGTGTGGATCGGGTCGGGCATGGCGGTGCGCCCCCTTCGGCGTGGCGGTTGGTACGCTTCCACTTTCTCATACATATCTGTATCCGGATACAATTCTGTATCTGCCGAGTGCGGGGAGGGTGTGCCGTGTCCGAGCGGCTGACCAGGCAGGAGAGCAGGCGTCGGACCCGGGAGCGGCTGCTGGCGGCCGCGGCCGAGCTGTTCGCCGAGCGCGGGGTCAACGGGGCCTCCGTCGAGCAGATCGCCGAGCGCGCCGGGTTCACCCGGGGCGCGTTCTACGGCAACTTCGACGGCAAGGACGCGCTCGTCGCCGAGCTGCTGCAGGAGCGGACCCGGCGCGAGGCCGAGGAGGTGCGGGAGGCGGCGGGCGGCGCGGCCTCCCGGGCCGAGGCGTTCGCGGCCCTGCGCGCCTGGCACCGGGAGCGGGCGCGCAACCTGGACACGTGGCTGGCCCTGCGGATGGAGCTGCTGCTGCACGCGGTCCGCACGCCGGAGCTGCGACCGCTGCTCGCCGAGCGCGAGCGCCTGGCGCGCGGCGCCCTCGCCGAGGGCGTCCGCCGTGAACTGGACCGGGACGGCGCCGCCACGCCCGCCGACCCGGCCTTCCTCGCCCTGATCGCGCACGCACTGGAGGACGGCCTGCTGATCCAGCGCGCCCTCGACCCCGAGAGCGTGGGGGAGGAGGCCGTGGTGGACGCGGTCGAGCTGCTGCTGCGGTCGTGGACGGCCCTGGCGGGGGAGACGGGGGAGGGGGAGGCGCCGGGGTGATCGGCGGAACCCCGTCGGACCGCGGCCACCCGCATCGGGCCCGCCCGAGGCGGGTGGCCGCATGGCGTCGACGGGTGTGCGCCACGGCCGCCGCCCGTGGCGGCGCGGGGCGAGGCCGGCCGCATGTGCGAGTACGGAGGGGAGGGGCCGCCGTCCGGGGCGGTGGAGATGCTGGCGGGGCGCCGGCCCCGCCGCCGGTCGCCCGTTCCCCGGCCTCCGGGCGCGGGAGTGCGGGGGGCCGAGCCTTGACCCGCGATCGGGCCGGGTCACAGGTGCGGGTCGTGGTGGTGACGCCGGTCCCGGACCGATGGCGGGCCCGCTCGGCGGCCGGGGGTGAGCGCTCTTGCCCACGTCCGGTCCGAGGAAGACGCCCACGTCGTGGTTCCACCCGGTTTTCCCGGGAGGTGCTCGTGCGGTGCCGGCCTGGGGCGGGTGCCCTGCTCGCGCATCCACGCTATGCAGGTCTGCCGCCCCGGGGAGGCCCGGCGGAGGCCGGACCTTCATCAGTGTCTTCGGCGGCACCTCTCGGGCCCGGCGACGCCACCCCGCCGGGTCATGTCCTCGACGGGGGCACCCGGTCACGCCGGGCCCGGAGGTCGGTGGTCCTCCTGCAGGGCCACGAAGGACATGACGGGGGCGCCCCCGCGGCCGCCGAGCAGGCCGAGGAGTGACGAGGGCGGTGCCCTGACCTCCGAGTACGCCGAGGCGAGGGCGACGGGGAAGGGGGCGGTCCGCCGTGGTGGTGACCGCGGGTCCTGTGCCGTCGGCGGGCGCCGGCCCTGCCGCCGGTCGCCCGGTCGCCTGTTCCTCGGGTGTCCGGGGCGAGGCGGGGGGAGGCCCTACTTTCGCTGCCGGGCGATGACGACGATCCCGGTCGGGATGAGCACGGCCGTCAGGACCGCCCCGGCGATGCCGATGTAGAGGAACACGTCGAAGGCGCCCTCCTCGGTGCTCTCCACCGTGACCACGTCTTCGGCCTCCCCGGGGGCGTAGGCCACCGTCAGCCGCTGGCCCTCCTGGAAGTCGTCGTTGTCCAGCCCCATGAGCTCGACGTGGCTGAAGTCCTGGTCCTCGGCGGTGTAGTCGACGTAGACCGTGATCTCTTCCCGCCGGTCCTTCCGGTCGCGGTCGTTGCCGGTGTAGGTGACCTCCACCCTGCGTTCCGAGACCACGGCGTCGGCGCGCTCGGTGTGGTCGGTGTAGTCGCTCATGCCGAGCACGAGCATCACGGTGCTGATGATCAGGAAGACGAACCCGATGACGAGCATCGCCCCTCCGGGGCCGAGCTTCTTCTTTCCGGAGGACGTGCGGATGCCCATTGCTGTCACCGGTGGCCTTTCTCGAGGGGAATGAACCGCGACGGGGGTTCAGACGCGCAGGTCCGGCGCCGGGTTCCGCCGGACCGCATGCGCGTGCCGCCGGAGAACGCGCAGAGCCGCCCGCCCGGGTGAGCAGGCGGCCCCGGTCGCCCGCCGCAGGCCCCGACGGCGCCGACCGTGCCTGTGGTTCCGCCGGTCGGCCTCAGGCCGGGGCCAGGCGCCCGGACAGGCCCGCGGCAGCGAAGGCCTTCTCCAGCTCCTCGCGGCCCTCGGTGAAGTGGGTCCAGCCCTCGTAGTGCACGGGCACCACCTGCCGGGCGCCCAGGATCCGGGCGGCCTCCGCCGCCTGGGCGCTGTCCAGGGTGATGGTGCTGTCGAAGAACGGGGCGCGCGCCGCGCCCGCGAACAGCACGGCGGCGTCCACCGGGCCGAAGCGGCCGGCCACCTGCCGGACCAGGTCCAGCGAGGCGTTGTCCCCGCTGACGTACACCGTCGGCAGCCCCTCGCCGGTCAGTACGAAGCCGATGACCTCGCCGAGGACCTCCTCCGCCCCGTCGGGCCCGTGCAGCGCGGGCACCGCCGTCACGGTGGCGCTGCCGCCGCCGGGGAGGGGCAGGCCGGTGCTCTCCCACGGGGCGAGCCCGCGGGCGGTGCCGCCCAGGCGTTCGGCGCCGCCGACCGTGGTCAGGGTCAGCGGCACCTCGGGCAGCAGGGCGCGGCCGGAGGTGTCGAGGTTGTCGGGGTGCTCGTCGTGCGAGAGCAGCACCGCGTCGAGCGGACCGATCTCGGCGGGGGTGGCGGCGGGCGGCGCGGTCTTGCCGAGCACGATGCCCTCGCCCGCCGGGTGGTCGCCGGGCGGGTCGAAGGTCGGGTCGGTCAGCAGGCGCAGGCCGCCGTAGGTGATCAGGGCGGTGGGGCCGCCGATCACGCGGACGGGCAGGGGAAGGCCGGTACCGGCCATGGCGCACCTCACGAAAGGAAGACGATTTATCCGTGAGGAGAACGTACGCCATTGTCACGGATGAAGACAAGTTCTTCCGTGAGGAAGTGAGGGGCGGGCAGGGGAGGGCGGGGCGCCCGGTCCGGGGAGCCCCGCCGTCGGTGTCGTCTGCGCCGCTGCGTCGTTCCCGGTGTGCTGGGCGTGCCCGGTGCGCGCCGGGATCAGGGCGACCGCGGCGGTCCGCAGTCCGGTCGCGGTCCGCCGGCCCCGGCGGTCACCCGCGCAGGTCCTTGACCACCCGGCCGCCCTGCACCACCACGACCACGTTGTCCGGCTCGGCCAGCACGCCCACGTCGGCCAGCGGATCGCCCTGGCACACCACGAGGTCGGCCAGCTTGCCCGCCTCCACGGTGCCCAACCGGTCGGCCACGCCCAGGAGCTCGGCCGCCTCGCGGGTCCCCGCCTGGACCGCCTCCATCGGCGAGAGCCCGACCCGCACCAGGAACCCCAGCTCGGCCAGGTTGCGCCCGTGCTCGCCGACGCCGGCGTCGGTGCCCAGCGCCACCCGCACGCCCCGGCGCACCGCCTCGGGGACGCGGTCGAACGTGCGCTCGGCCAGCCACCGCTTGGCCCGGTAGGCCTTCTCGGTCATCAGGTGGCGCCGGTGCTCGTAGTCGAAGGTGGACAGCGTCGGGACCAGGAACGTCCCCCGCTCCAGCATCAGGTCGACGCCCTCGTCGTCCACCAGGTAGCCGTGCTCGACGCTGGACACCCCGCCCAGCACCGCGTTGCGGATCCCCGCCGCGCCCTGGGNCGCGCCCCCCGCCCCCCCGCCGCGGCGGCCGGTCTCGGCCACCACGGCGGCGATCTCCTCCCGGCTCAGCCCCTCGTCCTCCGGGCCGTCCGAAGGGCTGGAGACGCCGCCGGTCGCGCACACCTTGATCACGTCGGCGCCGTCGCGCATCAGCCGCCGCACGGCCACGCGCGCCTCGTGCACGCCGTCCGCGGTCTCGGTCGCCCCGGGGGCCAGCCGGTGCGGGTCGAGCCCGCTGGGCAGGGTGAAGTCGGCGTGCCCGCCGGTGTCGCTGATCAGCCGGAGCGCCACCTGCAGCCGCGGGCCGGCCACCAGCCCCCGCTCCTGGGCCGCCTTGAACCCGGCGTCCAGCCCCCCGAGGTCCCGGACGCTGGTCACCCCCGCCTCGAGCGTGCGGCGCATGCGGTCCGCGGCGGCCAGCGCCTGGAAGCTGGCGTGGGAGTCCAGGTGGTTCCAGACGAGCTCGCGCGGGTTGTCCAGCCCCAGGTGCACGTGGCAGTCGAAGAAGCCCGGCAGCAGCGTCCGGCCGCCCAGGTCCTCCTCACACTCCCCGGGGTCCGGCGACGGGGCGCCCGCCGCCGGGCCCGCGTAGGCGATGGTGCCGTCGGCCGCGGTGAGCACCACGGCGTCCTCGACGGGCGCGGCTCCAGTGCCGTCGATCAGCCGCGCCCCCGTGAAGCGGACGGGGCGGGGCGTCGGGGCGGCGTTCTCGGGCATCGGTGGACGACCTCCAGTGTCGTGGGCCTGGTCGGGGCCGGGTGGTCCAGGGCGGTTCGGGGCGCTAGGGGGCGATACGCGCCTCCATCCCGGGTCCCACCGGGGTGCCGGTGAAGTAGAAGACCGACAGCACCAGTGTCCACAGCACCAGGAACGTCAGGGCGAACGGCATGCACCGCGCGATCACGGTGCCCAGACCCGCCTTGGGCTCATAGGCGCGCAGGAACCCGAGGATCACCACCATGTACGGGTTCAGCGGGCTGATGGCGTTGGTGGAGGAGTCCCCGATGCGGAACATCGCCTGGACGAACCCCGGCTCGTACCCCAGGAGCGCGAACATCGGCACGAACACGGCCGCGAACACCGCCCACTGGGCCGACCCCGAGATGACGAAGACGTTGACCAGGCAGGCCAGGGCGACGAACGCGAGCAGCGCCCCGTAGCCGGTGAAGTTCCAGCCCTCGAGCAGCTCCGCCCCGGTGACCGCGATCCAGTCCGAGACGCGGCTCCAGTTGAACGCCGCCAGGAACTGCGACAGCACGAACGCCACCACCACGAACCCGGCCATGTCCCGCACCGCCGCCGACATCATCCGCGCCACGTCCGCGCCGCCGGTGATCTCGCGGGTCACGGCCCCGTACACCACACCCGGCACCGCCAGGGCGAGGAACACCAGGAACACCACCGAGTCGAGCAGCGGCGACTCCGGCAGGAACGCGCCGTCCTCACCGCGCAGCGGGGCGCCCGCGGGCAGCACCACCGCGAGCACGGCGGCCGCCAGCACCAGCAGCGCCGCCCCGGCCCACCGCAGGCCCCGCCGCTCCTCGGGGGACAGCTCCGGGTCCATCCGCAGGTCGGCGCGCTCGCCCCCGCCGCCCCCGGTGTCGGCCCCGGGGCCGGCCGGGTCACCGGCGTGTGCCGTGCGCGGCACGCCGCGCCGCACCAGCGACGGCTCCAGGACCTTGTCGATCAGCAGCCCGGCCACCGCCGCCAGCAGCACCGCGCAGGCCAGTGAGATGAAGTAGTTGGAGACCACGGTCACCGGTGCGGTGTCCGCCGAAACCGGCTCGGCGGCGGCCGTGGTGATCCCGCTGAGCAGGGCGTCGGTGCCGGTGATGAACGGGCCCACGCTGAACCCCGCGGTCGAGGTGGCGAACCCGCCCAGCAGGCCGGCCACCGGGTGGCGTCCGGCCGCCGCGAACACCAGCGCGGCCAGCGGCGGGACCAGGATCATCGACGCGTCGCTCATGATGTTGGCCGAGACGCCGATGAAGCCGACCACGTACGGCAGCAGCCACCGCGGGGCCCGGCCGAACGCCCGGCGCACCAGCGCCGTCAGCAGCCCCGACCGCTGCGCGACGCCGACCCCCAGCAGCACGGTCAGCACCACGCCCAGCGGCGGGAACCCGATGAAGTTGTCGACCAGGGACGTGGTGAACCAGGCCAGGCCCTCGGCGCTGAGCAGGCTCAGCACCGGCTCCCTCCCGCCGTCGGGAACGTCCACCGTCACCCCGAGCGCCGCCATCAGCGCAGAGGCGGCGGCCACCGCCAGCAACAGCAGCAGGAACAGCAGGAACGGATCGGGCAGGCGGTTCCCGGCGCGCTCCACCGCGTCCAGCACGCGCGCGCCGGGGCGCGGCCGGCTCTCAGGGACCTTCTTCTCCGACATCGGCCACCTCGCGACAGGGGGGAACATGCAGCTCACCGGCCGGATGAGGGCTCACACCCTAAGCGGTGCGGCGCTATGCTGCCCGAATCGCAGGATTCCTTCGGTACCAGGGGGACTCATGCAGGATTCCCAAAGCACGGCGCAGGACGGCGGCAGGGTCGACGAGTTCGACCTGCAACTGCTCAACGCCCTGCAGCTGGCGCCGCGCGCGCCGTGGGTCCGGCTGGGGGAGGTGCTCGGCGCCGACGCCACCACCCTCGCCCGCCGCTGGGAGCGCCTGCGCCGGTCGGGGCTGGCCCGGGTCACGGCCTTCCCCGGGGCCGCATCGCTGCCCCGCCAGACCATGGCCTACCTGGAGCTCACCTGCCGCAACGGCACGGTGGCCGAGGTGTCGCGGGCGCTGGCCGACGACCCGGGGACGCTCAGCATCCAGTTCACCGCCGGCCGCCACCAGCTGCTGCTGACCGTGAGCCACCCGCGCGACCTGGCCGGCTACCTGCTGGACTGGATCGGCTCCTTCCCCGACGTGGCGGCCTACGCGACGCACGTGATCACCGGGATCCCCTTCCAGGCCGACCGGTGGCACCTGCACGCGCTCGCCCCCGACCAGCGCCGCGTCCTGCGGGCCATGGGCGGCCCGGCGCCGGGGGACGGCGCGCCCCCGCCGGTGTCCCGGGCGGACCAGGCGATCATCGGGGCGCTGGCCGCCGACGGCAGGGCGTCCCACCGGGAGCTGGGCCGGGCGGCGGGGGTGAGCGCGGGCACCGCGGCCCGGCGGCTGGAGCGGCTGCTGCGCGGCGGTGCGGTCGGGGTGCGCTGCGACGTGGCCCGGGAGCGGCTGGGCTGGCCGGCCGCCGCGGTGCTGTGGGGGTCGGTGGAGCCGGAGGTGCTGGAGCGGGCGGCGGCCGACCTGGAGGGCGCCGTTCCCGAGCTGCGCTTCTGCAGCACGGTCGCCGGGTCGGAGAACGCGCTGCTGGTGGTGTGGCTGCGGGCGGTCGCCGACCTGCCCCGGGTCGAGCAGCGCCTGGCGGCCCGCCTGCCGGGCCTGCGGGTCACCGACCGCAGGATGGTGCTGCGCACGATGAAACTGATGGGGCAGGTCATGGACGAGGAGGGAAGGTACGTCCGGACCGTGCCCCTGCGCCTGCGCGAGGAGGCCGACTGAAGGGACACCGGGGCGGGGCCGAACCGGTCCCCGCGCCCCTGCGGTGCGGGGGCGCCCGGTCCTGGCATCGTTCGACCGGGGCGACCCGGCCGGTCGCCCCGGCTCCCGGCAATCGCGTACGGGAGGGGGACCCGAGGCGCTTCAGCACCCCGCCCCGTCGACGAACCCGGTCGCGGTGCCCGTGCGGGTGGCCCCTCAGTCCTCCTCGCCGAGCGGGGCGTTCCACAGCAGGCGGGTCCCGCCGCCGACGGCGGGGCGGATCTCGAAGCTTCCGCCGAGGGCCCGGGCCCGCTCCTGGAGGTTGTGCAGGCCGCCGCGGCGGCCGTCCTCGGGGATGCCGCAGCCGTCGTCGCTCACGTCCACCTCCACCAGGTCGTCGGTGACCCGCACCCGGATGTCGGCCCGCGAGGCGCCCGCGTGGCGGGCGATGTTGGACAGCGCCTCCTGTAGAACCGCCATCACGTGCTCGGCCACCCCGTCCGGGACCCGGCTGTCGATCGGCCCCTCCAGGCGCAGTCCGGGGGTGAAGCCCAGCGACTCCCCGGAGGCGTTGGCGATGTCCAGGATCTGCGTGCGCAGCCACCGCCGGTCCTCGCCGCCCGCGTGCTGCAGCGCGAAGATGGTCGAGCGGATCTGCCGGATGGTGTCGTCCAGGTCGTCCACGGCCCGCTGCACCCGCTGGGCGTGGCCCCGGTCGCTGGTCCGCCGCACCGTGCTCATCAGCGACATCGCCACCGCGAACAGCCGCTGGATGATCACGTCGTGCAGGTCCTTGGCGATCCGGTCGCGGTCCTCCAGCACGCTGAGCCGCTCGGCGTCCACCCGTGCCTCGGCCAGCTCCAGCGCCACCGCCGCGTGCCCGGAGAACGCCGACAGCAGGTGGCCGGTGGTGGCGGTGTAGGGGTCGTCGCCGTGCTCGCGCGCCAGCACCAGCAGGCCCCGTGCCGCCACCCGGCCCCCCAGCGGGGCCAGCAGCACCGGGCCCGCCTCCAGGTCGGCCAGGAACGGAAGCGGGCACCCGCCCTCCTCCGCGCCCGGCAGCGCGACCGGGCCGCCCCCGTGGTAGGCGCGCCCGGTGGCGGTATCGCCCAGCTCCACGGAGCGGCCCTGGACCCGGTCGGCCCACTCGCCGTCGGCGGTGTCCACCACCAGCCCCTCGCCGCCGGGGCTGGGGATGGCCAGCGCGGCCAGCACCGACCCGGACATGCGCCGGGCGCGGCGGGCGATCAGCGCCAGCACGTCGCCGGTCTCGGCCCCGGTCAGCAGCCGGGTGGTGACCTCGTCCGAGGCGTCCAGCAGCAGCTCCCGGCGGCGGGTCTCCTCGTACAGCCGGGCGTTCTCGATGGCGACCCCGGCAGCGGTGGACAGCGCGATCACGATCGCCTCGTCGTCCTCGTCGAACTCCCCGCCGTCGGCCTTCTCGGTCAGGTACAGGTTGCCGAAGACCGAGTCGCGCACCCGGATCGGCACCCCCAGGAACCCCCGCATCGGCGGGTGGCCCTCGGGGAAGCCGCGCGATTCGGGATGGTCCTCGATCCGGCGGAGCCGCAAGGGCCGCGGGTCCTTGATGAGCAGGCCGAGGATGCCCTGGCCCTGGGGCCAGTGGTCGATGCGGGCGATCTCCCCCTCGCCCAGCCCCAGCGGCAGGAACCGGGTCAGCTCGCCGTCGGGGCCGATCACCCCCAGCGCGCCGTAGCGGGCGTCCACCAGGTCCATGGAGGCCTGCACCAGTCGGCGCAGGACCGCCTCCACGTCCAGGCCGGAGCCGATGGTGACGACCGCGTCGAGCAGGGAGTGGACGCGGTCCCGGGTGAGCAGGGCGCTGTCGATGCGCGACTGCAGCTCCGAGAGCAGGTCGTCCAGGTGCAGGCGCGGAAGAAGGAAACGGGCGCGCTCAGGACCGGGGACCTCCTCGCCCATGGGCTCACCTCCCGATGGCTCCGGGCATGGAACGGTGGTGCGCGGGCGCCGAGTCTACTCCGGGGAGCACGGCGCGTATGTGGGCCCGCGCGGGGTCACTCCGGGTCCGCCGCCGAGGCGAAGAGCGGATGGGACCGGGCGTCGGCCTCCCGGCCCAGGCGCAGGATCATCTGGGGGTGGCCCCCCTCGCACAGCCTCTCCCCGATGAAGGCGCGCAGGTGCGGCTCCTCCAGCGGCTGGGTGTGGAAGGCCGAGGCCACCCCGCCCGCGGCGGCGGTCAGCAGCACCCGCTGCAGGGCCCGGCCGGCGGCGAGGTGGTCGCCCCGGGCGTCGCCGGCGGTGGAGAGCAGGGCCGCGGTCCCGGCCACGTCGCCGTGCGCGTCGAGCATGCCGCGCACCCGGCCGCGGCCGAAGTCGCGCTCGGGGAAGAGCGCGTCGGCGACCCGCTCGGGGGGTGGGAAGTCCTCGGCGCGGACCCCGCCGGAGTCCGGCCGGCCCGGACCGCGCACCCACCGGTCGAGCTCCTCGCCGGTGTCCCGCTCGCAGCGGTGCAGGAATTCGGCGGCCGCGACCAGGCCGGCCAGGGAGCGCACCAGCCGCTCGTCGCCCAGGGGGCGCAGCACGGCGCCCTCGGCGGCGGCGGCCGAGGCGAGCGTCCGCACGGTGCGCACGTCGTCCACGTCGAAGGGGAAGGGGCCGCGGTGGGTGCGGCGCAGGCCGATCGACTCGTGCAGCATCCGGTCGTTCGGCGAGGGCTCTGCGGCCCCGGCCGCCGTCACCTCGGCCAGCAGACCGGGCCGGTCGGGGTCGGGGAGCTCCCGGACCACGGGGCGCCGCCCGCCGGCACGCAGGGTGACGATGACGGTGAACAGTGCGGCACCGCAGCTGATGACCTGCTCGCGGGCGTCGGGGTCGGCGATCTCGAGGCGGCGGTCGGGGTCGGTGCCGACGGTGATGCGGTCGCGCTCGCGCCCCAGCCTCCAGGGGCGGGTGCCGTGCAGCGAGGGCGCCAGTTCGCCCGCGCGGACCGCCGCGGCCAGGACCGGGTCTCCGGGCGAGTGGTTCTGCGGCCGTGCGGAGGCGCGGGGGCTCATCGCGGGCCCCCGGATCCCGCGCCCACCGGCTCGTCCGTCCGGACCCGGTGGTCCTGGGCCGGCCGGGTGGACTCCCCGGCCCGGCGGTCCGTTCCGACGAACACGACCGGGCAGGGGGCGATGCGCATGCAGGCCGAGGCGGTCGGCCCCAGTGAGGGGCCGCCGGGACCCGCCGGGCCGCGGGTGCCCAGGACCAGCAGCTCCGCCCCGGCGGCGACGCGGGCCAGGGCGCGTGCGGGCAGGTCGTCGCAGACGGCGGCGTCGCGCACGTGCGGCCAGGTGAGGCGGGCGTCGTCGGCGGCGCGGCGCAGCTCGCGCAGGGCGGGCCCGTTGCGGGGGACCGCCGTCGCGCCTGCGTAGGGGGCGTGCGGCGCGCGGCCGTCGCCCAGGACCCGGACCACCCACAGATCGCAGTCGCGCAGGCGTGCTTCGCGGACGGCCCAGTGCAGGGCGGCCGTCGAAGGGGGAGAGGCGTCATAGCCGATCACGATGCGCGGTGCTGCCTCTGTCGGGGCTCGGTCAGTCATTCCGTTCCCTTTCTCGTCCGGAACGGGCGCCTCCGTTCACTTCCCACCCCACCCGGTTCCGAGGCCGCCCGCTAGGGCCCCGAGAAAGGGGTGCAGGGGTCGTAGGTCCCTGTGCCGACAGGACGGTCCCCCTGGGCGGGACGTCGGCAGGAGGACCTCCCCGCCGGTCCGGAGGGTTCCGGACCGGCGGATCACGCCCCCGGGCCGGGCAGGGCCCCCGAAGTGGTGATCTCGGCCGGGTCGGCCACGATCGCGTTCGCCCCGGGCCACGCCGTGATCAGCGCCTCCGCGGCCACGCCGTTCCCTGCGGAGTTGCGGTCGACGGCCACGACCAGCGGAATGCCCAGGCCGTGCGCGGCATGCACCGCCGGCACCGACGACAGCAGCGCCGCGGTGCGCTCCAGGCCGACCTCCAGCCGCCGTCCCGCCTCGGTGAGCACCGCGCGGTTCCGCTCCCGCGCACCGGACAGCCCTTCGGCGACCCGGCCGTCCACGACGGTGTCGAACAGGTCGGCCATCCCCACCGCCCGCACCGTCTCGGTGGCGCCGCGGTCGCACGAGACGGCCGCCGTGCGCACGCCCGCAGCGCGCAGCGCGGCCAGCAGCGCCGCGGTCGACGCGGACGCGGCGGAGCCGACCGTGCGCAGCGAGTCCAGGTAGTACCGGTCCTTGCGGTCCCACAGGAGTGCGACGGCCTCCCCGCCGTCGCCGTCCGGGAGCAGCAGGCCGGTCGTCGGGTCGCGGCTGCGGGAGGAGGCGAACGCGCGGGCGGCCTCCGGCGGGGACATCCCGGACATCAGACGGAAGTCGTCGCGCAGGTCGAAGGGGCGGAAGCGTCCGCTGCGCCCCCGTGCCCGCTTCCGCAGCAGTTCGTCGAAGGTGCGCTTCCAGGCGGCCGCGTGCAGCGGCCAGGTGTCCGCGGCCACACCGTCCACCTCGACGAACACGGCCGCCAGGCCCTCCAGGGCGATGGTGGCGCCTACCCTTTCCATTGTCGTCGCCTCCTTCTGCGTCCCGCCGTGCGCACCCCCGATGCGCCCGGCCGGGCACGGAATCCATCCCATCGCACGCGGGCACCTCCAGGCAGAGGCGTTCGTCGGGATCGCATGCGGCGAAGGGCGCGTCCGCGGCCCGTCCCAGGACACCGGGCCGTTTCCCGGCGGGGCGAAGGGCCCGCGGGGCAAGGCCTTTCGTTCCTGGGCGCTGCGGGGAGGCGCGCGGCAGTCTGGGGATGAGCGGCCCCCGGGGTGATGATCCGTGACGGCGGGGCGTCCCGGGGCGCCGTGGGCCCGCTGTCCGCGGCCGACGCCGCCCGGAAACGACGGAGCGGACGCGGAGCCGGACGCCGGGCGGTGCGCGGGCGCCGCCCGGCGTCCTTCCGTGCGCGGACCATGCGCGGAGCCGGGGGGTGCGGGCCGTCCCCGGCTCTTCCTGGCCGAACCGGCGACGGCGTCGAGCCGGCGTGTCCGAGGCACCGGTCGGTGGCCTCGATCGGGTCTGTGGCGGGACTGTCGAGGCCGTCGAACAGGGGCGGTGCGGATCGTCCCACAGGGCCGATGGGCCGTGGCGTGTCGTGGTCGCCGGCCGTCAGCGGTCGGCGGCCGCTCGGACGGAGCGCCGACCGGTCGGTCGTTCCGGGTTCCGACGGTGGAGGAGGCGGAGCCGCCAGGGGCGCAGGGGGAACCTCCTCGTCCGGACCCACGCGGAACTCACGCGGACGCGGAGTGCGCTCAGAAGGGCGTCCGGAGGTGTGGCGGCTCGTCTCACCGGCCGTGGAAGCCCGTCGCCGTGCCCCGCAGCCGTGGCGCAGCGACGGGCGTTCGGGGCGCCCGCAGCCTCCGGTGGCCCCGTCGGCCGGGCGCCGGGCCGGTCGGCGGTCGAGCAGCCCTGTTCCGCTCGGCCACGGTTCCGCCCACCTACCGAACATGTCCCGGGCGGCGGACTCGCCGCGCTGAGGGGCCGCCAGGCGAGGCGCCACCGGCGGAGCCGTCCTGGCGGGCCGGGGCCGGTGACGGGAATGCCGGTCGGCCACCGGCTCGGACCGCCGGTCCCCCCGCCCCGCGGTGCTGCAGGGCGGTGCTGCAGGCGCGGCCCGTCCCACGCCACAGAACCTCTGAAAATCTCAGTAGGTGTGATGTTCTGGCACGTTGGCAGCACCCGAACGTCTCGCTGACCCCGCCCGGGCGCCTGCGGCTCGCCCGCTGCGTGGTCCGGGACGGATGGACCTGCCGCCAGGCCGCCGAACGCGTCAACACCGCCCCCGGACCGCCTGCACACGGGCCCGCCCCTCGGTGGCTTCCTGCCACCTGTGGACCCGTGCGGTCCGTTTCGAAGGGGCCCGGGACCACCCAACGCAGGCGTGCGGCGTCCTGTCCATGTGTCGTGTTCTGCGTTCCGTCCGGGCAGTCCGGTCCTGCCCGGACGCGCGACGGGGGAGGAGCGCAGCCCCGCACCCGTCGCGCTTCAGTGCTCAGCGCAGGTCCGGGTACAGCAGGTCGTCCACGTGCCACCGCATGTCGTCCACCACCGAGACCACGCCTTCCAGGCGGGACGCCTGGCGGCGCAGGGCGTGGGCGGTGCTCCGGTCGCGCACCGATCCGGACAGGGTGATCACGCCGTCCTTGACGGTCGCGTTCACCTTCACCTCCTTCGCGGTGTTCTTGAGGAACGCGATCTCCTCGCGCACCGCCCCGGAGATCTCCGCGTCGCCGCGCAGGAACACCCGCAGCAGGTCGGTCGGCCCCACGATGCCCCGCAGCATCTGGTCGTCGTCGACCACCGGGAGCCGCTTGACCCCGTGCGCCTCCATGATGCGCGCCGCCTCGGTGACCGACGCCGACGCCGCGATGCACACGGCCGGGCTGGACATCAGCCCCGCCGCCGTCGTCGCCTCGGCCTTGCCCCGTGGGCCCTCGCCGCGCGCGCCGCCGGGCGAGAGCCGCTCGCGCAGCCGTGCCCGCACCGGCGGCCGGTAGCCCCGGGTGTCCTCATCGTCGCCGCGGTACTCCTGCTTGTGCAGCAGGTCGTGTTCGGAGACCAGGCCGACGACGCGGCCGCCGGGCCCGGTCACCGGCACCGCGCCCACGCCGGACTCCACCAGCCTGCGCGCGATGTCCTGGTAGCCCGTCTCCTCGTCCACCGACACCACGTCGGTGGTCATCACATCGCCGACCGTCGTATGCATGCTCCTCCTCGGTCACCCCGCCTGGGCGGGCTCCGGCGGGGGCGCGGCGCCGTCCGGCGGGCGCGGTTCCGCGGTCCGCCGGGCGAGGAGGCGCCCGAGCTCGTCGACCCGCTCCTCCAGACGCCGCACCCGCTCCTCCAGCATCCTCACGTCCGGGGCGGGAACCGCCCCGCCGATCTGCCGCATATCGCCTCGCCTCATTCCGTTCCTCCTCGACCCTCCCCTGCGCGGCGGGGTGCGGCCAGGGGCTTGGGCCCCGGCCGGAGGGGACGAAGGGCGCGCGGCGGCGGGGAGGGGGAGGACCGGCCGGGACGCGCCCGTCCTTCGCGACCCGGCCGGGGCGTTCAGCCGCGGCGCCGGTGCACCACGGCGACGGGCACGGGGCTGTGCGCGAGGAGCGACTGGCCGACCGAGCCCAGCAGCATCCCGGCGAAGCCGCCGCGGCCCCGGGACCCCACGGCCAGCAGGTCGGCGTCCTCGGCGGAGGCGGCGAGGGCGCGCGCGGCATGCCCCTCGGGCGTGGACTCCTCCACCACCACCCCGGGGTGCTGGGCCCGCGGCCCGGCCAGCTCCGCGGCCAGCACCTCCCGGGCGTCCTTGTCCGCCCCCGGATGGGTGCCCCGGGGCACGCAGACCGCGCGCAGCACCGACCCGCGCACCTCGGCCTCGCGCAGCGCCCAGTCCAGGGCGTGCCGGGCGTGGTCCGAGCCGTCGACCCCCACCACGATGCGGCCGGCCGCCGTGGGCGCGGCGCGGTCGGGCACGACCACCACCGGGCACGAGCCCAGGGAGGCCACCTCCAGTCCGACCGACCCCAGCAGCACCGCGTTGAGGCCGCGCACGCCACGGGAGCCGAGCACCACGGCGGAGGCCCGCCGGGTCTCGCCGAGCAGCACCGTGCCCGGGTCCCCGGTGATGTGCACCGCCTCGGTCTCCAGGCCGGGGCGCGCGTGCCGGACCCGCTGCTCGGCCTGGTGCACGATGCGGCGTCCCAGGGCGTCGACGTCGAACTCGGGCAGCCCGGTGGGCAGCGAATGGTAGAGGGGCCAGGAGAAGGCGTACACGATGCGCAGCCGCAGGCCGTGCGCGTCCGCCTCGGCCGCGGCCCAGTCCAGGGCCCGGATCGCCGCCTCGCCCCCGTTCACCCCGGCGACCAGGGGAGGCCCCGCCGCGTCGTCGCTCATCGTCGCCTCCAGTGCGGTACCGGCACCCGCGCTCCGTCGGCCGGTCCGCCTCGGCCGGTTCTGCCCTGACTCCCGACGGTAACGGCGCGGTCAGTGCGGTCCGAGGGGCGGACGCCCCTGAAGAGGTGGGACGCCGGTGCCGTCGGGGGCGACGAAGGGCGCTTGACAGAGCGTCACCGCCGGTCGTCCTCGCGGCGGGTCGCCTCACTCTTGAGGCGCGCGGCGAGCGCCGCCGCCTGGGTGCGGCGCTTCATGTCCAGCTTCGAGAGCACGCTGGAGACGTAGTTCTTCACCGTCTTCTCCGACAGGTACACGCGCTCGCCGATCTGCCGGTTGGTCAGCCCCTCGCCGATCAGCTCGAAGATGCGGCGCTCCTGTTCGGAGAGCTCGCTCAGCGGGTCGCGCCCGGCGCCGGCCTCCCGCATCCGGCGCATCATCCGGGCGGTGCTGCGCGGGTCGAGCAGCGACTCGCCCCCGGCGACCGTGCGCACCGCCCCCACCAGGTCCGAGCCATGGATCTGCTTGAGGACGTACCCGGCGGCGCCGGCCATCACCGAGTCGTACAGGGCGTCGTCGTCGGCGTAGGAGGTGAGCATCAGGCAGGCCAGCCCGGGCATGCGCGAGCGCAGCTCCCGGCAGACCGCCACCCCGCTGCCGTCGGGCAGCCGGACGTCCAGCAGGGCGACGTCCGGCCGCGCCGCAGGGATGCGCGCCTCGGCCTCGGTGGCCGTCCCGGCCTCGCCGACGACCTCGATGTCCTCCTCTTCCTCCAGGAGCGCGGCGGCGCCCCGGCGCACCACGTCGTGGTCGTCCACCAGGAAGACGCGGATCTTGCGCTTGTGCTCGTCGGCCGTGGTCATGGCGGAAACCCTTTCGATCGACCGCCCCTCCGGTGTTCAGGGGAGGGGAACCGACCATCGCACGCTCGCGCCCCCGATACCAGCGCCCCTGGGGGCGGCCTCGGGAGGCCGCTCAGGAGCCCTTGCGCTACCGGAGGTGAACGGCCGGGCGCGATCGGTGCGGTCGGGCCCTGGCGGGCACCGTGGGCCGGGGCGCGGCGGCCTGTGGCGGTACCGTCCGCCTCCCCGCCGGCTTCAGCGCCTCCGGCGGTGGGCGGCGACCCGGGTGCGGGTGCCGCACCGGGCCGAGCAGTAGCGGCGCCGGCCGCCGGTGCCCGGGTCGAGGAAGAGGAGGTCGCAGCCGGGGGCGGCGCACACCCCGCCGGGCACGCGCTGCTGGTCGGTGACGAGTACCGCCAGCGCCATCGCGCCCGAGGTCAGCAGCCACTCGTCCCAGGGCCCGTCGTCGTGGGCGTCGAAGTGCAGGTGCCAGTGGGCGGTGCCGCCGTGGTCGGAGAGCCGGGGCGGCCGGGCCCCGGCCAGCAGCGCGTTGACCCGCCGCGCGGCCGACGCCGGGTCGGGCGCGGTCGCGGCCTCCCGGAGCCGCCGGGCCGCCGCGGCCATCGCCCGCACGTCGGCGGGGGACAGGCCGAAGGGGCCCTCCTCGCCGTGGGCGCGCAGGACGTCCTCGACCCGCTCGGGCGCCGGCGGGTCGGGGAGCAGGACGTTGGCGAGCGCGGCGGTCCGCAGGGCGACGGCGCGCACCCAGGGGCCGGCCAGCAGGCCGGTGACGGAGGAGGCCATCACTCCCGTCCCGGGGGCGGCGCCGTGCCGGGCCGGGCGGCCGCGACGTCGACCTTGCGCCCGTCGGGGTCGGTGAGCACGTGGCGTCCGGGTGCCAGCGGTGGCCGGGCCCGGC
Organism: Nocardiopsis halophila DSM 44494; assembly: GCF_000341245.1. GTDB lineage: Bacteria > Actinomycetota > Actinomycetes > Streptosporangiales > Streptosporangiaceae > Nocardiopsis_A > Nocardiopsis_A halophila. Next base: position 508 of record NZ_ANAD01000183.1, on the reverse strand, counting down.
CGCCGTCGATGTCGAGTCCGAGCCGCAGGCGCCCGGTCGGGCGCGCGCCGGCCGGGTAGAGCTCGAAGACGGTCCCGTCCGCGAGGACGGCCGCGTAGTGCTCGGGCCCGTCGCCGTGCTTCTCGCGCTCGAACGCCAGGCCCAGGGCGCCGTAGAAGTCGCGGCACTCCTCCAACCGCTCGGTGTAGAGCACCAGCAGCGGCATCCGGACGCCCGGGGCGGGGGAGGGGGCGGGCACGGAGTTCTCGGTCACGGAGTTCTCGGGCACAGGGGCTCCTTCGCGTTCGGCGTCCTGGAGGCCGGGGTTCCGAGTAGACCACCGGCCCGGGACAGGAGCCGACGGCGGCCTCATGTAACGGGTACTGCCCGTACCACCGTTACCCTGCCTAGCGTCGCCGACGTGACGGGATCCTATGCGAAGCGCTCGGCTGCGAAGCGCCCGACGGTCCGGTACCTCGCCGGGGCCGGCTGCGCGCGGGCGGGGGACGAGGCCGCGGGGCCCGCCCTG
>NZ_ANAD01000182.1 GCF_000341245.1 Nocardiopsis halophila DSM 44494 | reverse complement strand
CCGCCCCGCCCGCCCCGGTGCGCTCCTCGCGGCCGCCCTCGCCGTCTACGCCGGCGGACTCGGGCTGGCCGCCGCGGGGATCGGGCGCGCCCCGCTGGGCGCCGTCCTGGCCGTCGCCGCGGGAGCCGGGCTCCTGGCCCCCGCCGTCTCCAGCGGGTGGAGCTCGCAGCTGCCCCGCATCGTCGCCCCCTCCGCCCTCGCCCGGGTGAGCGCGTTGGACGCGATCAGCTACAGCGCCGCCGCGCTGCTCGGCCCCGTGCTCGCCGCCGCCGTCGCCTGGGGCGCCGGGCCCTGGGGCGCCGCCGCGGCCGCCGTGGCGCTCATCGGGGCGGCCGCGGCCGTGGCCCGGGGGCTGCCGCCGGGGCGTGCGGGGACGGACGGGCCGCCCCCGCCGCGGCGACGCGCGCGGCCGGCCGCCGAACTCGCCGAAGGGGTGCGCACCGTGGCGGGCGTTCCCGGCCTGGCCCGCGCCACCGCGGTCTCCGCCCTGTCGATGGCCGCCGGAGGGATGCTCGCCGTGTGCTGGCCCCTGCTCGGGGCCGACGTGCTCGGCGCTCCCGAGCGCGGGACCCTGTTGGCGGCCCCTGCGGCCGCGGCCGCGATCACCGCCACCGCCCTGCTCGCCCGCCGCCCTGGCCGGCCCGCCCCCGACACCGTGCTCTGGGCGGCGGGGGCGCTGCTGTGCGCCTCCCCGCTCGCCGCGCTCGCCGCCACCGCGCCGGGCGTGCCCGCCGCGGCCTCCGCCGGGCTGCTGGTCCTGGCCGCCCTGGTCTGCGGAGCGGCCGAAGGCCCCCAGCTCGCCGCCGTCTTCGCGGCCCGGCACCGGGACGCGCCCGCGCCGGTGCGGGCCCGCGTCTTCACCATCGGCGCCGGGGTGAAGATCGGCGGCCTGGCGGCCGGCGCGGCGCTCGCCGGCGCCCTGGCCGAGCACGGCACGGCGGCGGTCCTCCTCGCCGCCGCCGGGACCGCCGCCCTGGCACCCGCCGTCTGCGCCGTGCTCACCGCAGTGCACCCCGACCGCGCGGCCCGAGGGCGCGACTGCGCGTAATGGTCGGAGAAGACGGGGAAGGGTTGTGTATTCTGCGTGTTTCGGTCATTCTATGCGGGTCAACATGATCGAAATGAGCAGACGGGGAGGATTGCGGTGCGCCACCAGAAGCTCCTGGACGCGGTCGCCGACGGCGTCCAGCGGGTCGAGGACCTCGCGCGCGAACTGGGCATCAGCCCCTCCACGGTCCGCCGCGGGCTGACCGAGCTGGAGCAGGCCGGCCGCGTGGTGCGCACGCACGGCGGCGCCGTGCCCGCCCCCGCCGGCGGCGAGCTCACCTGGGTGCAGAAGGGCCTGCGCAACGCCCCTGCCAAGCGCCGCATCGCCGAGCGCGCCGCCGAGCTGGTCGCCGACGACCACATGGTGGTCCTCGACGCCGGCAGCACCACCACCCTCATCGCCGAGCGGCTCGCCGGGCGCTCGGGCCCCACCGTGCTCACCACCGGCATGGGCCCGATGACCGCGCTGCTCGACGCCGAGGGCATCGAACTGGTCCTGGTCGGCGGCCGGGTGCGCCGCCGCCGCGGCGCCATGGTCGGCGAGTTCACCCGCGGCGTGCTCGACCGCGTCGCCGCCGACCTGGCCTTCGTCGGCGCCGACGGGCTGGTCCCCGGCCGCGGGATCAACTGCCCCAGCCCCGAGCTGGCCGCCGTCAAGGAGCAGCAGATGCGCGCCGCCCGCCGCACCGTCGTGGTGGCCGACTCCACCAAGGCCGGCTCCGACGCCGAGCCCTACTGGGCGCCGCTCGCCGGCCCCTACACCCTCATCACCGACGACGGGCTGGACACCCGCGCCCGCCGCGCACTGGAGGGCGACCCCCACTGCACCCTCCTCACAGTCCCCGCCCCGGGCGCACCCCGTACCCCTGCCCGGGGCGACTGACCCCGAGAAAGGGGGAGAACATGGATCCGCTCCTGCTCGCGGCGCTGCTGCTGGGCGTGGCCGCGGTCGTGGCGATCATCCTGTGGACGCGCCTGGACGCCTTCGTCGGGCTGCTCGCCGGCGCCCTGGTCACCGGCGCGGTGGCCGGCATGTCCCCGGCCGACCTGCTGGAGACCGTCACCGGCGGCTTCGGCAGCACACTGGCCGGGATCGGCATCGTCATCGGCCTGGGGGTGATGATCGGCAAGGTCCTGGAGGAGAGCGGCGGCGCCGACGCCCTGGCCAAGATGTTCGTCCGGCTGGCCGGCAAGGGCCGCGAGGACGTCGCGATGACCGCCACCGGCGCGGTGGTCTCGGTCCCGGTCTTCTGCGACTCCGGCTTCGTCATCCTCCACCCGCTGGCGCGCTCCCTGGCCCGCCGCTACGGCAAGCCGCTGGTGGGCCTGTCCCTGGCGCTGGCCGGCGGCCTGGCCATCACCCACCACCTGGTGCCGCCCACCCCCGGACCGCTGGCCGCCGTCGGGCTGCTCGGCGCCGACCTGGGCACGGTGATCGTCGCCGCGCTGGCCATGGCCGTGGTGCTGATGCCGGTCGTGGTCGTCTACTCCCGGGTGATGGGCCCGCGCCTGGAGCCCCGCCTCGACCCCGCCCTGGCGGCCGAGCGCGACGCGGTGCACGCCGGGGCCGCCGGCGGCGACGGCGCGGGCGCCCCGGGAGCCGGCTCGGGCGCGGTGCTCGGCGCCGACGGGCGGGACATCTCCGAGGAGCCGCCCGACCCGCCGGTCAGCGCCCTGCTCGCGATGGTCCCGCTGCTGCTGCCCCTGGTCCTGATCATCGGCAACACCGTCACCGGCGCCGCCGTCCCGGACTCGTTCCTCGCCCGCTTCGCCCCCTTCTTCTCCTTCGCCGGTGAGCCCGCCATCGCCCTACTCGTGGGTCTGGTGGCCGCCGTCTACCTGCTGCCGCCCAAGGGCACGCCGCGCACCACCGTCGTGGGCTGGCTGACCGCCGCGGCCGCCTCGGCCGGGATGATCGTCTTCGTCACCGGCGCCGGCGGCGCCTTCGGCGAGGTCCTGCGCGCCTCCGGCGTGGGCGACGCGCTGGCCGAGGCCGTCGCCGCCTGGCCGGTCCCGCTGGTGCTGGTGCCGTTCCTGATCGCCACCTTCGTCCGGCTGGCCCAGGGGTCGGGCACGGTCGCCATCATCACCGCGGCCACCCTCAGCGCGCCCCTGGTGCAGTCCTCCGGGCTCGACCCCGCGGTGGCCGTGCTCGCCGCCTGCTCCGGCTCGATGGTCTTCTCCTACGTCAGCGACTCCTACTTCTGGGTCGTCACCCGCTTCACCGGCCTGTCCGGCGGCGCGGCGATGAAGATGTGGAGCGGCATGACCACCGTGCTGTGGCTGGCCAGCCTGCCGCTGCTCGGCGTGGCGGCCCTGGTGCTGGGTTAGGAGAGGGACATGGCCCAGGTACTGGTCGTGGCCGACGACCTGACCGGCGCGAACGCCACCGGTGCGCGGTTCGCCCGCGCCGGGATGCGGGTGGCCGCCGTGGCGCCCGCGCACGCGCCGCGCGCCGCCGCCGAGTTCGACGCGGTCGTCGCCGACCTGGACAGCCGCCACCTGCCGGCCGCGGAGGCGGCCGGCCTGGTGGAGGAGGTCATCGACGCGGTGTGGCGGGGCGGCCCCGTGCCGCTGGTGGTCAAGCGCACCGACACCACCCTGCGCGGCAACGTCGGCGCCGAGCTGGAGGCGGCCTGGCGGGCGGTGCGCGCCCGCACCGGCGGCCGGGCGCGGGTGCGGGCGCTGCTCGCCCCCGCCTTCCCGGCCTCCGGCCGGGTCACCGCCGACGGCGTCCAGCTGCTCGACGGCGTCCCGCTGGAGGAGACCGAGCTGGCCATGGACCCGCTCAGCCCGGTCACCGGCAGCGTCGTCACCGACATCGTGGCCCGCCAGAGCGACCTGCCGGTGCGGCACGTGCCGCTGCGCGATGTGACCGGCCCCGGGCTGGCCGACCGGCTGGCCGAGGGCGGGGAGCCGGTGGTGCTGTGCGACGCCCTGACCGAGCGGCACCTGGCCGCCGTCGCCGCCGCGGCCGCCGAGGTGCACCGGCGCGACGGCACCGTATGGCTGGCGGTCGACCCCGGCCCGTGCGGGGCGCTGCTCGCCGAGGCCCTCGGCCTGAGCGGGGGCGGCGGTGCGCTGGGGCCGCTGCTGGCGGTGGTGGGCAGCGCCACCGAGCTGACCCGCCGCCAGCTGGAGGCCGCCGCCCGGGCCGGCGGCGTGCGCTTCGTCGACGTCGATGCGCGCGCCCTGGCCTCCGGGGACGGCGGGCACACCGCCGCGGTCGCGCGCCGCCTTGAGGCCCAGCTGCGCGACGCCGCCTTCCCCGAGGCGGTCGTGGTGCGCACCGCCTCCAGCGCGCGCGACGTGGTGGAACTGTCCCATGAGGCGAAGCGCGCGCTGCCCGGTCGGCTGTCCGCCCTGGTCGCCGACGTTCTGGGGCGCGTCCCCGCCCCCTCGGGGCTCTACACCAGCGGCGGAGACGTCACCTCGTCGGTGCTGGACGCCCTGGGCGCCCATGCCTTCGAAGTCGGCGGGGAGGTCGTGCCCTTGGCCGTGCACGGGTCCCTGGCCGGAGGGCCTTTCGACGGGATCCCCGTGGTCACCAAGGGCGGCATGGTCGGCGACGAGGGAACGCTCATCGAATGCCTGTCCCGGCTGCGCACCTCCGCCCGTGCCCGCGCCCGGACCGTGCCGGCCGAGCTCCGGCGCGGGGAGCCGCAGGAGAACGCGTGAGAGGCCGCGGCCGCCGCACGCATGCATGACGCCACTCGGATGCACTCGGCCGGGGCGCGGAGGAGGCGCCCCGGCCATCGAACAGGGAGGGAAACCCGCTATGACTGAACGACCGACCCTTGCCGTGACCGTCGGCGACCCGGTCGGCATCGGCCCGGAGATCACCGTGCGCACCCTGGCACAGGTGGGATCCGGCGCCCCGGCGCGCGGTGTCGTGGCCGCCGACCCGGCCGTGCTGCGCCGCGCCGCGCGGGTGTGCGGCCTGGACGTGGAGGTCCGGGCCCTGGACTCCTGGACCGGCCTGCCCGAGGAGCGGGACGGGGTCATCGACTGCTACGACATCGCCTCCCTCGGCGACACCGAGCTGCCCTGGGGCGAGGTCGACGAGCGCGCGGGCCGGGCCGCGGTGCGCGCCATCGAGGCGGCGACCCAGGCGGCCATGGACCGCGAGGTCTCGGGGATCGTCACCGGCCCCATCAACAAGGAGGCCATCTGGGCGGCCGGCAGCGAGCACCTGGGCCACACCGAGATGCTCGGCGCCCTGACCGGCACCACCCGCCAGAACACCATGTTCGTGGTGCGCGGCAAGAAGGTCTTCTTCGCCACCCGGCATGTGTCCCTGCGCAAGGCGCTGGACCAGGTGAGCGTGGACCAGCAGACGGCCGCGATCGAGGAGGCGCTGACGGCGCTGCGGGTCTTCGGCCACGACGAGCCGCGCCTGGCGGTGGCCGCGATCAACCCGCACGGCGGGGAGAACGGGGCGTTCGGCGACGAGGAGATCGAGCACCTGGCACCGGCGGTGGAACGGATGCGGGGACGCGGAGCCGACGTGGCCGGGCCGGTCCCCGCCGACTCGGTCTTCCACCAGCTGCTGCAGGGCCGCTACGACGGCGTCCTGTCCCAGTACCACGACCAGGGGCACATCGCGGCCAAGACCTTCGACTTCGACGGCACCATCTCGGTGACCGTGGGACTGCCGATCCTGCGCACCTCGGTCGACCACGGCACGGCCTTCGACATCGCGGGCACGGGCAAGGCCGACCCGGCCACCATGACGTCCGCCTTCCTGCACGGCGCCGAGTTCTCCCACTTCGCCGACCGCATCCGCGCCGAGTACGGCGGCTGACAGCAGTAGTCCCGCATCCGCCCGTACCGCCGCCCCCGGCCGAACAGTTCCGGGGGCGGCATCGTCATTCGGGGGAAATGAGGTTGATGGTCATAAATTCTCCTGGATGTATTTTTGGCAGCCCCAGAAATTTGGCGGTGTCGATATCTTTTTGACGTCCTCCGCTAAGAATGGTCAATCCCTCATTTGCTAAGGTCATTCTCGAGGCCCTGATTCTCTTGGTGGCGTCTTCTTGCATCGACACAGTTGTTGCTGCGGTCAAGCTGATCGGGCGCTGTCTGACGATGCGGAACAGTGCGTCGATCCGCTTCTGTGCGGTGGAAAAGGAGAAGATTTCGTTAATTGTTTTGTCTGGCAGTGCTAGGAGGGTGTTTGGTGGCAGAGGGGAATCTCGGAAGATCCATGTGATGAGCTTCATTCCGGAGGGGGTGAGGGAGCGCTTGCCGTCGCGATTGGCGCCTGAACTCAAGTGTTCTGGGTCCGCCCGTACTGTGCCGAGGCTCCAAACCGATTTCTTGTCGTTGGCGGTCACCAGAAATGTGGGCTTGCCGATCTGTCCGCTCGAGATTACCCATTTCATGCGCCAACTAAAAATTACTTCGATATCGATGTCACCTACTTGTACGTAGTTATCCTTGCTTCTTGTTCGCACATTTCCTGCCTCTGAGAGGGTGGTGGACAGGTAGCGAGTAAGCTCAATTTTAATGAGGGAGGCAAGGTAGGTGCGCTCGCTCTTCGTGAGTTCGAATATGTCGAATCGGCCTGTCCGGGCCCCGTAGAGAACGCGGTCGATGGAATCACGGATCGCTTGCGAGCCACGATATCCGTGTGGGTCGGATCTTAGAATGTCGTGTTTTATGTGTTCAAGAATTTTCTCGTCTCGATCGTGTCGTCTTGTGTTTATCTGATTCCGGGAAAGGGGAAGGCGTTGGTTGTCATATTCCTGTGCTTCACTAGAATCCGATGTAGTTACTTCGATTGTCTTGCCTTGGCTGGGAATGAGTGAGGGGTCTCGCAACCGTGTTAAATCTCGAAGGATCGCTCGGAGTGTGTTCTGAGTGTCGATCTGAGATTTCTGAATACTTGTCAACGTGTTTTTGAGTTCAATAATTTCATTTCTCAGGTCGCTTTCATTTCGATCGTCACTGCTCCTTGTGGGGGGTTTTGATGCGTTTGTGCTTCGCGCGTTTCGGAGGAGCCTCTGGGCTTCTTCGCGTAGGATCTCAGTCTTTTCTGGCGGTGCGCACAGTGTGACGACAGCGTGAACTAGGCGTCCGTCGCGTGCCAGGCCTTTGCCTGCCAGTCTCGCTGAAAGAGTTGAGTAGCTGGGGGGATTGGCTTCGTAATGCTTGGCGGTTAGTTTCTTGCTGAAGGTGCGCAAGCTCATGGAGTCGGAAATGAGTTGCCGGAGGAAATTCGCCAGTGCGGCAGTGTCCGGGTCCAGGGTTCTCGTGTCCGACCATGGGCGTCCGCGTCGCCGGGAGGGGTTTCCCATTATGTTCCTTTAATTGATCAAATGGAATCACTCATTGATTTTGGTGATCAATCGATCAAGTCTGATGTCGTTTGGTGCATGCATCAGGCTGGTCCCTGGATGAACAACGCCAGTAGGGGGCTTCATGCGCCATCGCGTCACTGACCTGTGTGCCTTCGTATCCGTCCTTGTATCAACGGTCGCTATGATCGCGCTCGGAGCTTCGCCCGATCAAATCGTGAGCCTCTCGTCTGCGCTGGCGGTGCTCTACACAGTTTGGCGTCATGGGGGAGAGCCAGTGAGGAAAGATCGAGGTCAGCGGAGCGCGAGTGAAGACCGCCTGGATCCTGAGGCGTAGCGCAGTTTCTCCAGGTTGCCTGCGCCCTCAGCGGCTATGCTCAGGGCGCCGATGGCGCTCCAGGCGGAGAGGTGGGTCCCGTAGATGGCCGAGACCGGCGACGACCTCCACTGCTGGGTGCCGGACACCTTCGCCCTAGAGGCGCTCTCTGATGGCGCTTTGAGCGGGACCGCCTTTGCCGCCAAGGACCTCTTCGCCGTCGCCGGGCACACCTCCTCCTTCGGGCATCCCCGGTGGCGTGAGACCCACGGCCCCGCCCTTTCGACGGCGCCCGCCGTCACCGCTCTGCGCCACGAGGGTTCGCGCCTCGTCGGGATGGCCAAGCTCGATCAGCTCGCCTACTCCGTCGTCGGGGACGTGGGGGAGGGGACGGCCCCGCGGAACCCGGCGCACCCCGACCGGCACACCGGAGGGTCGTCCTCGGGAAGCGCCTCGGCGGTCGCCGGAGGCGCCGCGGACCTCGCGCTGGGCACGGACACCGCCGGTTCGGTGCGCGTCCCCGCCGCCTGCTGCGGCGTCCTCGGGCTGCGGCCGACGCACGGAGCCCTCGACTCCACCGGGGCGCTCCCGCTGGCCCCCTCGTTCGACACGGTCGGCCTGTTCGCCCGTGAGCCCGGGCTGCTGCGCGCCGCCTTCGACGCGGTCGCGGGCGTGCCCCGGGACGGGGGCCCGAATGCTTCCGGCTCGGAGGCCCACGGCCTGACCGCGGTCTCCCTCCCGGACGACCTCCAGGCCCTGGCCTCGGAGGCCACCGTGTCGGCCGTGCGCGGACTCGCCGTCCTCCTCGCGGGCGACCTCGGTGTGCCGCTGCTGCGCGCTGACCCGACTCCGCTGATCGGCGCCGGGCACACCGAACTCTTCACCCGCCTCCAGGCCGGCGAGATCTGGCGCGAGCACGCCGCGTGGGTCACGGCGAACGCCGACGCCCTCGCCCCGGACGTGCGGGAGCGGCTGAGGCGCTGCGCCTCCCTGGCCTCGATGCCCGAAGCCGACCACCGGGCCGACCTGGAGGGCCGGGCCCGCTACCGGGAAGCGTTCGCGCAGGCCTGCCCGCCCGGGGCGGTGGTCGTGCTGCCGGTCGTGGTGGACGGTGCCCCGCGCCGCAGCGCCGACCCCGCCGAGCGGAAGCGCTTCAGGGCGACGACGGTGCGCCTGTCGGCCCCCGCGAGCCTCGCCGGGGCGCCGCAGCTCACCGTCCCGGCCGACACCGAGGGGTTTCCCGGAGGGCGGGCCGTGGGCGTGGGCCTGCTCGCGGCCCCCGGCCACGACCGCGCGCTCCTGCACGCCGCAGAGGTGCTCTACTCGCGCCGACCGGCGCCGCGGGGGCACTGAGCGCACTCAGGCCCATGCGTCGGGGCAGCGGTCTCGGCCTCTGGGCCCAGGCGGGATGGGTACCGGTACTCACCCACGGCCGGGACACGCGTGATGGGATGGCCGCAGAGCGGCGCCGGGGCGAGGACGGAGCCCCGGCCCGCTCCCGAAGAGTCGAACCGGCGGAAGGCGGGACACGGTGTCGGAGGATGCGCGGCGCGCCCGTGAGGAGGCGCTGGGGCGGCTGGTCGAGCAGGGGACGCTCACCGCGGACCAGGCCCGGGCCGTCACCGGGGAGCTGGACCGGGCGGAGGCGCGCTCGGGCGTGCGCTGGGCCGAGGTCGTGGGCTACNTGGCCGCCGTCGCCACGTTCGCCGCCACATCGTGGGAGGACCTCGGTGTGGTCGCGCGTGTGGGGCTGCTGGCGGCGGCCGTTCCGGTCCTCGCGCTGGCCGGTGTCGTGATGGCGGGCGGCCCTAAGGCGCTGGCCCTGCCTCGGGACCGGGTGCCCAAGGTCCGGCGCCGCATCGGCGGCACGCTGTTCGCGCTGGCGTCGGTGGCGGCCATGTTCGCGGTCCAGGTGCTGGTCACCGACGGGCTCGCGCTCTGGGAGGACGATCTGCTCATCGCCGGGGCCGTCGGTCTGGCGGTGGCGCTCGGCGGGTACGCGCTGCTGCGGTCGGCACCGGGCGTGGTGGCCGCCTGGGCGATGAGCCTGATCACCGCCGGCGGGGTGCTGAACCGGGTGCACGAGGCGCTGGACACGGGCGGCGGCGGGATCTTCTACGGCGGGTCGGGCGCCATGGTCCTCAACGGCACGGGCTACATCCTGCTCGGCGCGGTGTGGGTCGCCGTCGCGCTGGCCGGGCCGGTGGCCGAGCGCGGGACGGCGATCGGCCTGGGGGCGGCGACGGCCGTGGCGGCGGCCGAGTTCCTGCCCTCGCCCTGGCACCACGTGGGCGTGGCGGCGCTGGCGGTCGCCCTCCTCGGCCTCTACGCCTGGCGCCGGACGGGGGCGCTGCTGGTCTTCGGCATCATCGCCACGACCATCGCGGTTCCGCAGGTGGTGTGGGAGGTGACCGACGGGGAGGTCTCGGCGGCGGCGATCCTGGCCATCGCCGGTGCCGTCCTGCTCGCGGCGAGCGGGACCGGCGTCCGGCTGCACCGGTCGGGACGGTCGGACCCGTCCAGCGGTGGCGGTGGGCAAGGCGGCGGAGAGAACGCTGAAGGCCCCGTCGAGAGCCCCGCTCCAGACGGGGGCGACGGCTCCTCGCGCCGGCTCCCCAAGGTCGATCCGAGGGACCCGGACGAGCGGTTGTAGGGGTTACCCCGCTGGCTGGCGACGAGGGGCCGCTGCGCCCCGGACGGAGAACCCCGAAAGGAAGAGAGATCACGCCAGGCCCCGAGCGGGAGCGCTCCTCAGCAGTGTGCCCCCGGGCGGTGACACTCCTGCGGAGCGCCGCCATGTCTTCCGGGGGCACGTTCTCCGGGGGCACAGGGCCGTCTGAGGGTCAGTCGCGCTTCCAGCGGGCGTTGGCCTCGCCGTCGTGGAAGTCGCAGTACAGGGTGTGGCCCGACGCGTCCAGGGTGGTCCTTCCCAGGTGGTCGTGCTTGCAGAACTGCCCGGCCGCGTAGTGCTTTCCGGACGGGGCCATGAGGATCCCGTCGTCGGGGGCGGCCGGCTCCTCAGGCTCTGCGGGTTCCGCAGGCTGAGGCTCCTCCAACTCCGGGGCCGCCGGCTCCTCGGGTTCCTGGGGCGATTCCGGTTCGGGCGGCGGCTCGGGCGCGCACTCGGTCCACAGCCCGTCGCCCGCCTCTTCGGCCGCGTCCGCCGCCTCCTGAAGCTCGGAGGCCCGGTCGGCCGAGTCGTCCGCGGAGGCGTACTCGGCGTGCCCGCTCGTGAGGAGGTCCTCGTTGACCCAGGTGCCGTCGGCGCTCCACACCTGTGCGAGCAGGCCGCTTCCCGAGTCGTCGGCGTCGCCGACGTAGACGGTGTCCCCGGGAGTGAGCAGAAGCTCGGTTCGGTCCGCGGCCTCCTCGGTGAAACACTCTCCGGACGAAGGAGCGTCGACGCCTGCGAGCAGCACCTCTGCGCTCTCGCCCTCGGCGAGCGGTCCGTCCGCCCCTTCACCGAGTGCCAGGACCTTCAGCGTGTCGGCGTCGAGGACCTCTTCGACCTCGGCGGTCTGGGCGTCCTCAGGAACCCCGTCGGGAAGCGCCGCGGCGGGCTCCGGGGACGCCGGCTCCGTCGCCTCCTGGGACGATCCGTATCCGTCCTCCGTGTCCACCGTCTCTGGGTCGCCGGTCGCGCACCCCGACAGCACCAGGGCGAGGACGCAGCCCACCGCCGCCGTCATCCGCGATGCGCGTCCCAGCCCGCTTCCAGGGGTGCGGGAGGCCGGCTTCGAATCCCCCTCAGGGGCCTCCGCAGGCGCTCTCCGCCCTGCGGTCGGGTTCGTGAAAGGCATGTCATCTGCGGCCATGATGGTCACCCGTTTCGCTGAAGCCACAGCATTCACTTCGCAAGAAGGAGGCAAGCCTAGTGGGATGTCGGGGCAAAAGTGGACAATCCTCGGCAAAGACGGGTGGGCCCGGAGTTTCGAGACCTTTGGTCCCCTGGAAGAGAGGACCGAAGTCCTCTGAGGCGGTGCGCCGGGCCCTTCACACGAAGAAGCGGGCGGGGTAGATCCCCGCCCGCTCAGTTATCGGTGCCCGTGCGTCAGCGCAACCGGTCCAGGCCCGCCTTGCGGAGGGCTTCGGCCATGGCGCCGTTCGGCTCGGAGGAGCCGCCGCGGTCGCCGCCCCGGCCCTTGCCGCCCTTTCCACCGCGGCCGCCCTGACCGCCTTGGCCGCCCTGACCGCCGCGTCGGCCTCCCTGGCCCCCGCGGCCGCCCCGGCCTCCGCCGCCGGCGCCGTCCTCGCGCTCGGCGCGGCCGTCTCCCTTGGCGGTGCCGTCGATCTCGTCGTCCAGGCGCATCGTCAGCGAGATCCGCTTGCGCCGCACGTCGACGTCCATCACCTTGACCCGGACGATGTCGCCGGGCTTGACGACCTCGCGCGGGTCCTCCACGAACCGCTTGGCCATCGCGGACACGTGCACCAGCCCGTCCTGGTGCACCCCCACGTCCACGAACGCCCCGAAGGCGGCCACGTTGGTGACCGTCCCCTCCAGGATCATCCCCGGCTCCAGGTCGGACAGCGTCTCCACGCCCTCCTTGAAGGCGGCCGTGGCGAACGCCGGACGCGGGTCGCGCCCCGGCTTCTCCAGCTCCTTGAGGATGTCGCTGACCGTCGGCACACCGAACGCCTCGTCGGTGAAGTCTTCCGGGCGCAGCGTGCGCAGCGTCTTCCCGTCGCCGATCAGGTCGCTCAGCCCCGCCCCGGTGCGGTCCAGGATGCGCCGCACCACCGGGTAGGCCTCCGGGTGCACGCTGGAGGCGTCCAGCGGGTCGTCGCCGCCGGGCACCCGCAGGAAGCCGGCGCACTGCTCGAAGGCCTTCGGGCCCAGCCGCGCCACCTTCTTCAGGTCCTCACGGGTGCCGAAGGCCCCGTTGCCGTCCCGGTGCGCCACGATGTTGTCGGCCAGCGTCGACCCGATGCCCGAGACCCGGGTCAGCAGCGGCGCCGAGGCGGTGTTGACGTCCACGCCGACCGCGTTCACGCAGTCCTCGACCACGCCGTCCAGGGTGCGCGAGAGCTTGGCCTCGGAGATGTCGTGCTGGTACTGGCCCACACCGATCGACTTGGGGTCGATCTTGACCAGCTCGGCCAGCGGGTCCTGGAGCCGCCGGGCGATGGAGACGGCGCCGCGCAGCGACACGTCCAGCTCCGGCAGCTCCTGGGAGGCGTAGGCCGAGGCCGAGTAGACCGACGCCCCCGCCTCGGAGACCATCACCTTGGTCAGCTTCAGCTCCGGGTGGCGCTTGATCAGGTCGGCGGCCAGCCGGTCGGTCTCCCGCGAGGCGGTGCCGTTGCCGATCGCCACCAGCTCGGCCCCGTGCTCGGCGGCCAGCCGGGCGAGCGCGGCCACCGACTCGTCCCAGCGGTTGCGCGGCGCGTGCGGGTAGATCGTGTCGGTGGCCACCACCTTGCCGGTGCCGTCGGTCACCGCCACCTTCACCCCGGTGCGCAGCCCCGGGTCCAGGCCGATGGTGGGGCGCCGCCCGGCCGGGGCGGCCAGCAGCAGGTCGCGCAGGTTCGCGGCGAACACCCGAACGCCCTCGTCCTCGGCCGCCTGCCACAGGCGCATCCGCAGGTCGATGTCCAGGCGCACGAACACGCGGGTCCGCCAGGCCCAGCGGACCGTGTCCAGCAGCCACCGGTCGGCCGGGCGGCCCCGGTCGGCGATGTCGTACCGGGAGGCGATCGCCCGCTCGTACACCGAGGGGCCCGGCTCGGCCTCCGCGCCGTCCTCCTCCGGCTCGGGGGACAGGGTCAGGGAGAGCACGTCCTCCTTCTCGCCCCGGAACAGCGCCAGCACCCGGTGCGAGGGCAGCGCGGTCAGCGGCTCGGAGAAGTCGAAGTAGTCGGCGAACTTCTCGCCCTCCTGCTCCTTGCCCTCCTTGACCTTGGACACCGCCCGGCCGCGCGTCCACATGCGCTCGCGCAGGTCGCCGACGAGGTCGGCGTCCTCGGTGAAGCGCTCGACGAGGATGGCGCGGGCGCCGTCGAGCGCGGCCTGGGAGTCGGCCACCCCCTTGTCGGCGTCGATGAAGCCCTCGGCACTGCCGTGCGGGTCCTGCCCCGGGTCGCCCAGCAGCAGGTCGGCCAGCGGCTCCAGCCCCGCCTCGCGCGCGATCTGCGCCTTGGTGCGCCGCTTGGGCTTGTAGGGCAGGTAGATGTCCTCCAGGCGGGCCTTGGAGTCGGCGGCCATGATGCTCGCCTGGAGCTCGTCGGTGAGCTTGCCCTGGGAGCGGATCGACTCCAGCACGCTGGTCCGGCGCTCCTCCAGCTCCCGCAGGTAGCGCAGGCGCTCTTCCAAGGTGCGCAGCTGGGCGTCGTCCAGGCCCCCGGTGGCCTCCTTGCGGTACCGGGCGATGAACGGGACGGTGCTGCCCTCGTCGAGCAACCCGATGGCGGCCGCCGTCTGCTTCCCGGCGACCCCGAGCTCCTCGGCGATCCGCTGTTCGATAGAGGTCGTCACGTTGCCTTGTCCATCTTCGTCGGATTGTCCACGCTGCATTCTCCTTGGGCACCGCCGCCTTGTCACACCGGGCGCCCGGATTTCTTGGAACCACCATGGTGCGATCCCGACCGACCGTTGATATGCGTCCTGATCTCCTGTTATGCAGGAAGGGATCTCGCCCCGGCCCACCGGGGGGAGCGCATCGCGAAGATTGGCGGGATGATCGTGCTCCTTGACCAGACATCGCTCCGAGACCTTGCGACGATGACGGACGACATGGGGGTGCTGTCCGTCTACGCCACCGCCGACCCGCGCGACCGGTCGTCCTCCCCCGCCTGGCGCCTGCAGATCACCAACGAGATCAACGCCTTGCGCAGCCGGGTGAGCTCGAACGGGGACAAGCAGCGCAAGGAGGCGGTGCTCGCGCGCCTGGAGGCGCTGCGGCCGCAGCTCGACGATGTCCTGGACAGCGGCGCCGAGTCGGGCATGGGCCGCGCCCTGTTCGCACCGGTCAGCAGCGACGAGGTGCGCCTGTACACGATGCAGATGCCGCTGGAGGACTGCGCGGTGCTGGAGCGCAGCGCCTACCTGCGGCCGCTGGCGGCGGCGGTGGCCACCGGAGCCCCGGCCGGCGTGCTGGCGGTCTCGGCCGACGGGGTGCGCGTGGTGGACCTGCGCTTCGGCGTGGCCAAGGACATCACCTGGATCCCGATCGAGATCGACGAGGAGGACTGGCGGCGGATGCGCGGGCCCGCGGGCGGCCACCCGAGGACGTTCAACCGCGCCTCGGGGCAGACCGACCGCTACGACCGCAAGGTCGCCGACCACATGCTGCGCCTGCTCAACGACATGCGCCCGCAGCTCAAGCGGATCGCCGACGAGTGCGGGTGGACGTCGGTGGCCATCACCGGGGAGCCGCAGCTGACCGAGCCGCTGCGGGGGCGGTTCGCCCAGGACAGCAAGCGGGACATCATCGTGCTGGGGCAGGTGGTGGAGACCCGCACGCCCCCGGAGATCGCGGCGCAGATCGGCCCGGAGATCGAGGCCGTGCGCATGCGGCGGGCCGAGGAGGGTGTGCGCAGGGCGCGGGACGCCGCGCTGTCCGGGAACGCGGGGGCCGTCGGCCTCAGCGACGTGCTGGGCGCCTTCCGTGAGGGCCGGGTGGCGCACGTGTTCCTGGACGGGGCCGTGCGCATGGCCGGGCACCGCTCGCCGGACGGGGGCTACTTCCCGGAGGACGAGCTGCCGCCCGGGGTGGACCGGGGCCGGATGGAGCCGGAGCAGGACCTGGGCGAGCGGATGATCGAGATGGCGCTCGCCAACGGCTCGGATGTGACGGTGCTGCCGCAGAAGGCGGCGCAGGTGCTGGAGGAGGACGAGGGCGTGGCCGCGCAGCTGCGCTGGTAGCGGTCGCGCGGGTGCCTCGGGCACCGATGCCGGTCCCGGCGCCGCGGCCGTGTCCCCGGCCGCGCGCCGGCGCCGTGCCGGCCCGGTGCCGGACACGTCGGAGGGGGCGCCCCGTCTCGGGGCGCCCCCTCCTCGTGTGCGCGTGCCCTGTGTCGGCTTCCTGGCCGCCGCGTCCGTCCTGCCCGTCCCGCCTGTCCCGTCCGGGGCGCAGGCCTCACCTGTGGGCCCGGTCGCTCTCGTGCTTCATCAGCATGCCCACGGTTCCCATCAGAGCCAGGATCCCGACGAGCATCACCAAGGCCATTACCAGGTTCAGTGTCATGGTTCCGGTGTCCATGGGGGTCTTGTACCCGCTGTGAACTGCGTCAATGTGCCTGCGCGGTTTCGGGCCCGGAGAAAGGCGGGCAAAGGGGGTGGGCTAACCTGGCCGAGCCTGGGTCCCGGGTGCGGGGATGCGGAGATTCGGGAAGAGGTTCAGGGATGCGTGTGGCCGTACGGGCCGGAGCGGCCGTGTGCCTGGCCGCGGTGGCGGTGCCGGTCGTGGGGGCGCCGCCGGCGCAGGCGGCGCCCGGCGGGGTCGATGCGGCGGTCGAGGCCTTCGCCTCCGGCGCCCTCGTCCACACCGGCGAGGGGGCCGCGGACGACGGGGGCGGGGCGGGCGCGAGCCCGGGGCCCGCGGAGGCCAGACGGGCCGAACAGGCAGGGGAGTTCGTACGCGCACGGCTGGGCAGCGCCGAGGTTCCGGTGCGGGCCGAGATCCTGGCCGAGGGCGATCCGGACTCCGCCGCGCAGGAGATCGCGGACCGGGTCGGGATGCGCGGGCTGTACGTCGCCGCGGTGGAGCGCGGCGGGGGCGAGGAGGCCGAGTTCGGCTGGTCGTGGGTCGGCCCCGCCCCGGTCGGCGACGAGGAGATCGACGCGCACCTGGCCACCTACCCGGGCGGGCCGCTGCAGCGCATCGCCGGAATCGTCGACCTGATCGACGGCGACCTGCGGCCGGCCGTGGAGGCGGCGGCCCGGTCCGGCGACCGGGTCTACGTCGACCCCTCCATCGCCGAGGGCTTCCCGCAGGCCGATGCCGAGGCGCTGGCCGAGCGGCTCGGGGGCGTGCAGGACGTGCGCGTCGCGGTGGTCCCGGCCCTGGCGGCGGGCGCCGCCGGGGGACGCGAGGAGGTGGCGGAGGCCATGCTCGCCCCGGTCGGCGATGCGGGCAGCGCGCTGCTGGCCGAGTGGGAGGGCGGCGCGTTCCGGCTGACCCCGGCCTCGGGGGAGGGGGGACCGGCCCCGAAGGAGATCACGTCGCTGCTGCCGGAGGCCCTGCCGGGAGAGCTGGGCGCGGCGGTGGGGACCTTCGCGGGGGCGGTGCACGGGGGCGTGGTCCGGGCCGCACGGGAAGCGCTGGCCGACCGGTACCTGTACGTGGACCCGCTGGCCGCCACCGACCTTGAGGAGGGGGACGCCGGGAAGGTCGAGGAGGCGCTGGCCGAGCGGGAGGAGCCGGTGCGGGTGGCGGTGCTGCCGCAGGGGGCGTTCCTGGAGACGGGGGCCACGGGGCCGGGCGAGGACGCGCTGGCCGCTTCGGTGGCGCAGGGCGTCGAGGGGCCGGTCGCGGTGTACACGGTGGACGGTTCCGGCGCGGTCACCGGGTACCCGGTGCGCGGCGGGGACGGCGTCGGCGGGAACTGGGAGTCCCTGGACAGCGCTGTGTTCTTCGGCAAGGCGGACGATTCGGTGCGGGAGTCGCTGGACGGCCTGCTGGAGGAACTGGGCGAGCGCCGCGTGCTCGCCGACGGCGGGGGAGCCGCCGGCGCAGGGGCGTCCGGGGTCCTCCCGGACCTGTCCCGCACCGGCTGGTCACTGATCGGCGGGGCGGTGGGACTCGTCCTGCTGGTCCTGCTCCTGCGCGGAGCGATCGTGTGGAGGAGAGCGAGACGCTGAAGGGCAGTGGAGGCAGGACGCCGCCCGTTCCCATCAGATCCGGCCGGATCTTGTCCCGGCGAGGAAGGCCGCCCACTCCGATCTGGAGAAGGCGAGGTGTCCGGCGGGCCGGTTCTGGGTGTCCCGGACCTTCACATCCCTAGGGGATCGGGCGACTTCTACACATTCGCTGGCCGCGCTGCTGTAACTCGACTTGATCCACTTTGTCATTGCAGTCCCTTCTTGATGTCGGCTATCAGCTGGCGAGATTGGGGCGGGGGCAGCGCCCAGGCCTGCAACTCACTCCAGATGGCGATCGCCCGGCGGACCTCCTCTGCGTCGTCCATCAACTGCCCTCCCCAGCCGTGGTCGACATAGAGGAGGGAACGGCGATCGCTGAAGCTGATGACGCGGAAGGCGCCGCCGAGGCCGCTGTGGCAGGCACTGGCCATGGGGAACACCTGGAGCTTCACCGTTCGGGTGTCCGCGAGTTCTTCCAGCCGGGTCAGCTGCTCGCTCATTGGAGCTGGAGAATCGAAGACCCGGCGGAGCGCGGCCTCGTCGATGATCGCCCACATCGCGGGACCGCCCTTGGAGAGGATGGCCTTCGAGCGCTTAAGCCTCAGGTCTACGAGACGGTCGATCTCGCTCTGAGAGGCGACAGGGCGACCGTGCAAGAAGACGGTGCGAGCGTACGCCTCGGTCTGGAACGCTCCTGGAACGAGGAGCGGGTTCCACGTTCTGATGTCCGTGGCCTCTTGCTCCGACGTCACCACCCGTCGGAACCACTCCGGGTCCGCCTCACCCTTCTTCGCCTCCGTCCAATAGCGAAGGAGGGTCCCTCTTGTACCCAAGACGGATTCTGTGGCGTCCACAAAGTCCCTTTTCGGTGCACGCGTGGCGCGTTCGACTTTACCGACAGTCGATGCGGCGAACGGTATCTGAGCAGCCAGTCCTCGAACCGTAAGGCCAGCTTGTTGACGCTGGCGCCGCAGCTCCGCCCCGAAGGCGGTCCAATTGGAGAGGGTCTTCTCTGTCATGTCTACAGAGTGCTGTACCTCGTCTACTTGTGGTTACTGTCTCGGACGATACAGCCACCGTGCTGTAGTCGGCATGGCGTCGTCACTCTCCGGCCACACAAGCTGGGCAGAGAGAGACCCCCGCGACGGTTGCACCCGTCCGGGGGCGTGGCCACCAGCTGCACAGGAGCTGACGACGCATGGACACTATCCGCCGCGACCGTCCCCGCGCACCCCGTGTGCGGCGCTACGTCCCGGCCTTCGAGGCCGCCCGCGCGATCACCGCCGTCCACCGCGCCCGCGACCTGCACCGGGTCCTGGCCGCCCTCCGAGGAGGCCTGCTGTGACCGGCGAGCGCGACCCCCTCCTGGACCTCCTGCGCGCCCACTACGGCCACCGCTGGGCCATCCGCCGCACCGACACCCTCTGGATCGCCACCGCCCGCGACCGCGACGCCGACCACGCGCCCACCCTCGTCCACCCCGACATCGGCCGCTTCCTGACCGAACTCGACGACCCGCCCCCGCGCGCCGGCCGCCCCTACCGGTCCCTCCTCGACACCGACCACTTCACCCGCCGCGCCCACGACCTCGCCGACGGCGTCCACCTCTACGACGACCACGGAGCTGAAACCGCCCCCGGCGACGATCCTCCACCGACCTGCTGACCGCCTCCGCCGCGGACCGGGGCGCGGGATCGTGTTCCGCAACGCCGCGTGCGGGGACGAAGAGGGGCGAACGGGCCACCGGCAACGGCGACAGGAGCGGCGCATGTCCCCGGCCCCCATCCAGTACCGCACGGCCGGGCTCGGCCGAGGGACGGTCCACTACCTGGAGTCCGGCGACTCCGGGTCGCCGCTGGTCCTGCTGCACGGCGGCGGGTTGGACAACGCCTGGTTGAGTTGGAAGCACGTGCTGCCCGTGCTGGCGGAGCGGCACCGCGTGTTCGCCCCCGATTGGCCCCGGCACGGGCGGTCCCGCACCTGGCGGGGCCGCGCCGACCAGCGCGGCCTACAAGACTGCCTCGAAGGGCTGCTCGACCACTGGGGACTGCCCTCGGCCGCGCTGGTCGGCCTGTCCATGGGCGGCAGCGCAGCCCTGGGCGTCACACTGGACCGGCCCGACCGCGTGGAACGCCTGGTCCTGGTCGATCCCGGAGGGCTGCAGCGGCGCGTCCGCGCCCACAGGGTCAGCTACGTCGCGGTGCGGCCGCCCTGGCCCCGTGTGACAGGGGCCGTGCTCGGAATCTCGCGGAGCGCAATGCGTCGGCTGCTCGCCGACAGCGTGTTCGTCTCCCCCATGGACGCTCGGGAACTGGACGACATCACCGACGGCGTCCTTGAGGAGCTGCGTGCCAAAGAGGGAGCGGGCCCTTACAGCGATTGGCAATTGGACGAGATCGGCCCCCGGGAGATGAAAGTGGACTTCACGGCCCGTCTCCCCGAGCTCACCCGGCCCACGCTGTTCGTCCATGGCGCCGACGACGCCGTCGTCCCGGTCGGCGTCGCCCGCAGAGCCGCCGGACTGGTCTCGGACTCCCGGCTCCGCATTATCGATGACTGCGGCCACTGGGCCCCACGCGAACGCCCCGCCGAGGTGGCCGCGGCCGTCCTCCACTTCTTGAGCTAGAGCGCGAAGAGGGGGACGGCGGGGAACCGCCGCGCTGACTCCGCGCGGAGGAGTGCGCGTCGCCGAGCCGGGGCCGGCCGGTGTGCCGTGACCGCAAAGAGGGCGCCTCCACGGGCGTTCGCTTTGCGGCCATGCGCTCCCGACGGGCGGAACGCGTCGACCGAACTTCCCTTTCACATGCGGTGATGTGAAGCGTGGCCGAATGCTGCCAACGAATCTCTGCAAAGAGGCCTCTGCAATAGCGTCCCGGCCATGGAAACGCACGACCGTGATGACGACCCGGCCCCCTCCAGAGGCGACGTCGGACCCCCGCAGCAGCGCGAGGTCGACGTCGAGACCCTTCGCGGGCTCGCGCACCCGCTGCGCATGAAGCTCCTCGAAGAACTCGCGATCCACGGCCCCTCGACCGCCACCGCGCTCGGCGCCCGGCTCGGTGAGAGCAGCGGTTCCACCAGCTACCACCTGCGCATGCTGTCCCGGTACGGCCTCGTGGAGGATGACCCCGACCACGCACCGGGCGGACGCGAGCGCTGGTGGCGACGGATCCCTGGCGGTCTGAGAATGCGCGGGTTCGATCGGCGCCGCGACCCGGCGACCCGGGAGGCCGCCGGCGTCGTCCTGGACGAGATCGAACGGGGGCGGCACGAACGCCAGGTGCGGTGGCGCGCCTTCACCGAAGAGCACCCGGAGGAATCCGCGCCCTGGATCGACGCCTCCACCGACAGCGACTACGTCCTCCTCCTCACCAGGGACGAGACAGCCGAGCTCACCGCCGACCTCGCCGCCCTGATGAACGAGTGGCGGCGCCGGACCCTGGAGAGGGACCGGTGCTCCCACCCGCATGCCGTACCGGTGGAGACGCAGATCTTCACCTTTCCCCACTTGAGAGCCCCAGGCTCGGCCCCTGTGGGCGGCTCGGCCCCGGAGTCCGAGGAGCGTGCTCCGATTGGGAACGGAAGCGTGAGCGGCCGCCGGACCCCTTCGCCCGGCGTGTCCGGTGGCGGGAGGGAGAGACGGGGGCCGACCCCGTGACCGGAAGCCCAGGCCCGACCGGCCCGCCGCGTTCGACCGGCTCGGCACCTCCGACCGGCCCGGCGCCCCCGGCCGACTCCGGCCGTCAGGATGGCGACGGCGCGCAGGGCGCCCGTGTCGCGGCCGCTTCGACCGCGACCTCCCGTGCGCGGCCGTCCCGCGGCCTCGGTCCCGGCTTCGGGCGCCTCTGGAGCGCGTACACGTCCGGGAACCTCGCCGACGGCATGGCGCTGACCGCGTTTCCCCTGGTCGCCGCATTCTTGACCACCGACCCGCTGCTCGTCTCCGGGCTGATGGCGGTTCGCTACCTCCCGTGGCTGTTGCTGGGTGCACTCGCGGGGGCGGTGGTCGACCGGGTCGACCGCGTCGCGGCGATGCGCGTGTCCGGGGCCGTGCGCGCGGGGACCATGGGCGTGCTCGCCCTTCTCCTCGCCACCGGGAGCGCGAACATCTGGGCGCTGTACGCGGCCATGTTCACCGTCATGACCTGCGAGACCGTGTACGACAGCGCTGCACGCGCCCACCTGCCGGCCCTCGTCGGCCGGGGGCGCCTCGACGCGGCCAACAGCCGACTCGAAGGCGGCAGGGTCCTCGCGGAGGACTGCGCCGGCGCTCCGGCGGCCGGGCTCCTGTTCGGCGTTGCCGCTCTGCTCCCGATCGCGGCGGGCGGGCTCGCCTTCCTGCTCAGCGCGGTCCTGCTGATCGGGATCCCCGCCACGGCCCGGCGGGCGGACCTTCCGGGCCGGGGCGGGGCGGTGCCCGAAGCCCGTCCGGCGGGGGCTGCCCGCGGCCCCGTCCCCAGCGCCGACGTAGGCCCTGACGCCGGTCCCGGTGCCGGAACGCCCCGCCGTGGCCTCGTGAGAGCCGTCGCCGCGGACACCGCCGTGGGGTTTCGGTTCATCCTCGGGGACCGCGTCCAGGCGGGCCTGGCGGTCTACGGCACCGGGTGCAGCATCGGTTTCCAGACGGCGAGCGCGGTCCTGGTGCTCTACGCGCAGCAGATCCTGGGGGTCCCTGCCCACCTGTACGGGTTCTTCCTGGCGTCGGCGGCCCTCGGGGCCCTCGCCGGGGCGCTCGCGGCCGCACCGCTGGGCCGCCGAATCCCCAAGGCCGTGCTGATCAGCGGCGGTTTCGCCCTGGTCGGTGCGGCGGTCGCAGGCATGGGTCTGGTCGCGTCGGCCGCGGCGGCCGCCGTCCTGTGGGCGCTGATGGGGTTCGCCAACTCGGTGGGGAACGTCCTCGCCCTCGGCGTCCTGCAGACCATCACGCCCGACCGCCTGCTCGGCAGGGTCCAGGGGGCGCGCAGGACGCTGGGCTGGGGGCTGGCTCCCGTGGGGGCGTTGCTCGGCGGGCTGCTGGGCCGTATCGACCTCGCGCTTCCTCTCGTCGTCGGGGGTTCGCTCGTCATGGCCATGCCGTTGCTGTTCTCGTGGGCGATCGTCGGGGCGGTCCGCCGGGCCGGGCTGTAGGGGGCGGATTGAGGAGTGATGGGGGAGGGGGCCGTTGTCGGTAGCGTCGTCACGGCCGTGAGGCGGCCTTGGGACGACGACACGGGATTCCGGTGGGGAGAACAGGGAGAAGCGATGCGACGTTCAGTGCAGGCGACCACCGGGGCCGTCGTCGGGGCGGGGATCATCATCGGGCTGGTCGCGGCCGTCGCCCTCGTCGGATACTGGCGCAGCAGCGGCTGCTACCCCTGCTCGACGGACTTCGGGATCGTCGGGGCCGGCCCACGGGAGACGATCATCCGGTACGGGGAACACGGTGCCGAGCCGGGGACCGTGGAGGTGACCGTCGACGCCGTCCGGGTCGGCCTTCTCGCCCTGATCGCGGCCGTGCTCGGCGGCCTGCTCCCGCTGGAGTGGGCGCGGCGGTGAAGCGGACGGGCGCGCCGGTCCGGACGGTAAAAGCGGAGGCGGGAAGAGCCCGTGCCCTGCGGACATGTGAGCGCTAACGAAACTCTGCGCAAAGGAGTATTGCCATGGTGTGACCATTGGGTTATGTTCCGACGCGCGATCCGGTGGCGCATCGTGCAGGAAGCGACGACGGTGTCGCGCCGCCACCGGCGTGCCCGCGGGGCCTTCCGGACCGTTCGGGGGCGGTGGGGGGCCACAGGCCCGGCGGGAGACCCGTCCCCGCGACCCCTGGAGCGACCGTTGAGATCCTCCTGCCATCCCCGCATTCCCCGTCGTCCCCGACCCCGCACCGCCCGCGCGGTCCTCGCGCTCGCGGCAGCGGCCTCCCTCGCCGCCGTCGCCGCGTGCGCGCCCGCCGCCCATGGCGCCCCGGCGTCCGGAACCGCACCGGCCGCCGGTGACGGCCCCGCCCCGGTCCAGAGCGCCGGCCCGGCCGACGACTACGGCGCGCTCAGCGTCTGCGGCACCACGCTGTGCGGCGAGGACGGCGAACCCGTCCAGCTCAAAGGCATGAGCAGCCACGGCCTGCAATGGTTCGACCAGTGCCTGACCGGCGGCTCCCTCGACGCCCTCGCGCAGGACTGGGGCGCCGACGTCGTCCGGCTGTCCATGTACGTCCAGGAGGGCGGCTACGAGACCGACCCCGAAGGGTTCACCGAGAAGGTCAGCTCGCTCATCGACGAGGTCACCGCCCGCGGCATGTACGCGATCGTCGACTGGCACATCCTCAACCCGGGCGACCCCAACGCCAACACCGAAGGCGCGAAGGAGTTCTTCTCCGAGATCGCCGCCCGGCACGGCGGGAACGGCAACGTGCTGTACGAGATCGCCAACGAGCCCAACGGCGTGTCCTGGGCGTCCATCAAGGGCTACGCCGAGGAGGTCGTCCCGGTGATCCGGGAGCGCGACCCCGACTCGGTCGTGCTGGTCGGCACCCGCGCCTGGTCGTCGCTGGGGGTGTCGGAGGGCTCCGACGAGCAGGAGATCCTGCAGGACCCCGTCGACGCCGAGCAGATCATGTACACCTTCCACTTCTACGCGGGCTCGCACCACGAGCCGTACCTGTCCGCGCTGGACCGGGCCTCCCGGGAGCTGCCGATCTTCGTCAGCGAGTTCGGCACCCAGGACTACACCGGCGACGGTCCGAACGACTTCGCGAGCGCCCAGCGCTACATCGACCTGATGGAGGAGCGCGGCATCAGCTGGACCAACTGGAACTTCTCCGACGACCACCGCTCGGGCGCGGCGTTCGAACCGGGCACCTGCGACGCGGGCGGCCCCTGGGGCGGCGACACGCTCAAGCCGGCCGGGGCGTGGGTGAAGGACCGCATCGCCTGACCACCCGGTATCCGCTCTCCGCGTGGCCCGGTCCGGGGTACATCTCCGGGCCGGTCGCGTCCTGGCCGTGAACGGACGGCACCGCCGGAGGGGAGCCGTGGCCCCGGCGCCCTATCCTGGGGCGATGGCTCCACCTCCGCCCCCGTCCGCGATCGGCCGGGCGCACTGGCCCGGCGAGCTGCGACCGTACCAGCGCGGGGTGCTGAAACAGGTGGACGAGCTGTGGGCCGAAGGGCGGCGGCGGACTTGGATCGTGCTGCCGCCGGGAGCGGGCAAGACCCTCGTCGGCCTGGAGGCGGTACGCAGGTTGGGGCGCCGCACGGTCGTCTTCGCCCCCAACACCGCCATCCAGGAGCAGTGGGCCGCGCACTGGAACCCTTACGGCGCCGCCCCCGCCGCCCAACGCATGGCCTGGACCTGACCGCGCGCACCGGCCTTCAGCCGCCGTTGCCCTCCAGGAGGTCGGGGGCGTAGTACTCGTCGACCGGGACCGGCCCCCGGTAGCCCTGGCACTTGCATTGGGCGTAGGTGCCGGCGTGCTGGCCCGTCCAGCGGCCCGGGATGATGACCTGGGCCTGGCAGAGCTTGTTCTGCTGGTCGTGGAAGACCAGATGGTGGCCGCAGCCGCAGACGGGCTGGGGGGTCCGGCTCTGCGGGGGCGGGTGCTGTTCGGGGAGCGAGCGTCGGCGGTCGGTCTCGCGGCGGGGCAGCATCCGGCCGACGAAGACCCCAGCGAGGCCGATCGCGGCTCCGACCACGAGTGTCACCGGGTCCACGTTGCGCACCACCTTTCCGTCCCGGCGGGGCGGGCCCGTACCGTCCCGTGCCGTGCCTCTCATTGTCGCCCAAGCGTGGTGTGCCGTGGCGCGGAGCGAGGCGGTTTCCGTGGTTCTGCCACCGGGGCCCTGGCCGGAAACGGCCGCCCGTCGTCCGCCGGGGCGTGGGGAAGGGGAGCGAGGCGGAATGTCGGTTTCCTCCCGATCTACGTCGTCAAGGCGCCCGTTCTCGGCATGGCGTACCGCCGCCGCCGGTTCCGCGTGTTATCAACGTCACCAACGGTGAGTAGTCGTTTGAACGCGAAAAGTGAGCAGGGGGCGTTTCCCGTGCAGCATCCGCGAATCGCGGCGGTCGGCACCGTCCTGGCGGCCGCGCTGGTCCCGGCGGCGCCGGGGGCGGCGGAGGACACCCCTCCGCTTCCGGGGCGGGCCGCTCTGGCCGAGGACCGGGCCGAGGCGCCGGGCGCGGGCGACTTCGAGCTCCGGATCACCCCCGTCGAGCAGGGGCCCGCCGTGGGCGACCGCATCGAGTACACCGTCCGCGTGGAGAACACCGGGGCCCACGACTACCCCGAGGCCGCCATCGTCCAGCTGCTCCCGCCCGACCTGGAGGACCCCGAAGCCTCGAGCGAGGGGGAGGCCGGGCCCATGGAGGCGTCCTGGAGGCGCCCTCTGCCCGCCGAGGAGGAGACCTTCGTCGGCGTCACCGGCCGCGTCGGCGAGCCCGCGGAGGGCTTCGAGCGGCTGACCACCATCGCGTGCATCCGCCCCCGGCCCACCGCCGGCCTGGTGGACTGCGCCTCGCACACGATGCCCGTCGAGCGGCCCCTACCGCTCGGATGGATCGCCGGTGGTGCGGCGGCGGCCGCGGCCGCCGCGGGCGCGTGGGTGTGGTGGCGCAGGCGTCCCGAGCCGCAGGAGCAGGCGCAGGACCGGCCGATGGAGCTGGAGATCGAGCAGATCGAGCAGTTCGGGCCGGTGGCCGGCGGGGCCGGCACGCAGTCGGCGGAGGCGCCGGTGGCGTCCGAGGCTGCCGAGGACGGGGAGCCGGTCGGGGCGGACACGGCGCAGCCCGACGGTGCGGAGGAGGCCGGGAGCGCCGAGCGGGGGCGGCCGGTCACGGCCGACCGGGAATGACCCGAACGCGCCGCTCGGCGGCTCCTCACAGCGGCCCTTTCGCCCGTGATGGGGGAACCTTTGGTCAGCGATTGTTGCCCGTGACCAGGGCGTTCGCAACAGTTGGCAGCGGCGCCGCCCTCCCTCGTCCAAGGCGTCACCGGGCTGAGTGAATCCGACAGACAGGGGAGAATGCCGTGAGCGAATCGCCCTTCGGCTCCATGTTCGACGACGCGTTCCGCCGATTCGACTACCTGAGCGGGCGGATGCTGGGCGGCCCCGGGTCCGACGTGTGGCCGCCGCGCGCGGGCGGGGTGCAGCGCGTCGACATCGGGCGGCTGCTCAGCGAGCCGGCCCGCGAGCTGGTCGGCGAGGCCCTGGAGCGGGCGGGCCGCCGCGGCGCCCCCGACNGGCCGCCGCCGAGACCGACCCGGCCAAGCAGATCCTGGCCGCCGCCGGTGCCGACACCTCGGCCCTTGGGCTGCGCATCGCCGACCTGACGGGCGACGGGACGCCCGGGGAGACCCCCGAGACGCTGTCGCCGGCCGCCAAGCGCACACTCCAGGACGCGCTGCGCATCTCGCGCGCGCTGGAGTCCAGCTACATCGGCGTCGAGCACCTGCTGCTGGCTCTGGCCGCCAACCCGCAGTCGTCGGCCGCCCGGCTCCTCCAGGAACAGGGCGTGGACGCCAACGTCCTGCAGAGCGCGCTCCAGGACGCGATGACCGGCGCGCGCACGGGGCGCGCGGGTTCGGGCTCGGGATCGGGCGGCGGCGGGCAGGCACGGGGGTCCTCTTCGACGCCCACGCTCGACGAGTACGGCCGCGACCTGACCGACGAGGCCTCCGAAGGCTCCCTGGACCCGGTGGTCGGCCGTGAGGAGGAGATCGAGCAGGCGATCGAGGTCCTGTCGCGGAGGACCAAGAACAACCCGTGCCTGATCGGTGAGCCGGGCGTCGGTAAGACCGCGATCGTGGAGGGAATCGCCCAGCGGATCGTCAACGGAAGCGTCCCCGAGACCCTCAAGGGCCGCCGGGTGGTGGCCCTGGACCTGACGGGCATGGTCGCCGGCTCCAAGTACCGGGGCGAGTTCGAGGAGCGCATCAAGAAGGTCATCGACGAGATCCGTGCGCACTCTGAGGAGATCATCGTCTTCATCGACGAGGTGCACACCCTCATCGGCGCCGGGTCCTCCGAGGGCGGAATGGACGCGGCGAACATCCTGAAGCCGGCGCTGGCCCGCGGCGAGCTGCATGTGGTCTCGGCGACGACCATCGATGAGTACCGCAAGAACATCGAGAAGGACGCCGCCCTGGAGCGGCGCTTCCAGCCGGTGTTCGTGGCCGAGCCGAGCGTGGACGACACCGTGTCGATCCTGTCGGGCCTGCGGGACACCTACGAGGCCCACCACCAGGTGCGCCTGGGCGACGACGCCTTGGACGCGGCGGCGCGGCTGTCGGACCGCTACATCTCCGACCGGTTCCTCCCGGACAAGGCGATCGATGCGATGGACCAGGCGGCGGCCCGGGTGCGGCTGCGGTCGCTGACCCCGGCCGAGGACACCAAGGAGATGGAGGAGCGCCTGGAGGCGCTGCACCGCGACAAGGACCAGGCGGTGGCGGCCGAGGACTTCGACCGCGCCAAGGAGCTGCGCGAGGAGATCGAGCGGCTGCGCCCGGAGCTGGAGGCGGCGCGCCAGAACCGGGACGATGTCCCGCTGGTGACGGCGACCGACGTGGCCGAAGTGGTCTCGCGCCGGACCGGGATCCCGGTCGCGCAGCTGACCGAGGAGGAGCGCCACCGGCTGGTGCGGCTGGAAGAGCACATGCACGAGCGGGTGGTCGGCCAGGACGAGGCCGTCTCGGCGGTGGCGGAGGCGGTACGGCGCGCGCGGGCCGGGCTGTCCGACCCGGACCGGCCCGAGGGCAGCTTCCTGTTCCTGGGCCCTACGGGCGTGGGCAAGACCGAGTTGGCGCGCGCGCTGGCGGAGGTGCTGTTCGGCGGTGAGGACCACATGGTCCGCATCGACATGAGCGAGTACGGCGAGAAGCACACGGTCAGCCGTCTGATCGGGGCCCCTCCCGGCTATGTGGGCTATGAGGAGGCGGGGCAGCTGACCGAGCCGGTGCGCCGACGCCCGCATTCGGTGGTGCTCTTGGACGAGGTGGAGAAGGCGCATTCGGACGTCGTCAACATCCTGCTGCAGCTGTTGGACGACGGGCGGCTGACCGACGGGCAGGGGCACACGGTCGACTTCGGCAACACGGTGGTCATCATGACCAGCAACGTGGGCGCGGAGATGATCCTGGACTGGTCGGGCGACGAGGAGGAGCTTCGGGACAAGGTCATGGACCTGCTCCTGCAGTCGATGCGCCCGGAGCTGGTGAACCGGATCGATGAGACGATCGTCTTCCACCGGCTGGCGCGGGAGCAGCTGCGCAGCATCGTAGACCTGCTTTTGGAGAAGACGCGGGAGCGGCTGCGCGGGCAGGGCATCGCCCTGGAGGTGAGCGACGCGGCCAAGGACCGGCTGGGGGAGATGGGCTACAAGCCCGAGTTCGGTGCCCGCCCGCTGCGCCGTACGGTCCAGCGCGAGCTGGGAAACCGCCTGTCGCGGATGCTGCTGGACGGCGAGGCCGCCGAGGGCGACACGGTGGTGGTGGACGCCGGGGACACGGGTCTGGCGGTCACGGTGCGCCGGGGCGGCTCTGCCGAGGCGCGGGTGGGCGAGCCGCGTGACGACGCCGACACCTCGGAGTCTGAGGAGGCGGCCCTGGGCCACGCGTGAGCGTAGGCGGCCCGCCCACCGGGCACGCCGGGGAGAGCGCGTCGCCCCGGCCCCGTTTCCGACCGGGGATTCGGGGCCGGGGCGGCGCTTTTGCGTCCCGAACGGTCCCACCGGAACGGCTTGTCGGTATACGGCCACTTCTGGTCGCTCGCGAACCTGGGGAGGCCTCCGGCGGGGCGTTAGCGTTCCGGGATGCGCGACTCCGAGGGACGGGGACGTGAATTCCTGAGGCCGCGGAGCATCGTGGCCTGCAAGGGCATCTCGGTTCACGGTTTCTGTTCGGCCCGTTCCCCCGGCTGGTCGCGGATCGCGGCGGTTGATCTCCTGGGGCTGCGACCGACGGCCTTCCTGGTGGTGCGCACGGCGCCGTCCCTCCGGATGCCCGCCCTGTCACCGTTGCGCCGCCTGTTCGCCCGCGCGATGGGCGTCGTTGACCCGGCGTCGCTCCTGGTGGTCCGGACGAAGGACTCCCCCTTCCGGCACGAGGCGATCGAGGAGAGTGTGCGCCGCTTTGGGCCTGCGGGTGTTCCGGTCGGCGGTCCGTGGCGGGCGCGTTGAAAGGGTCCGGCCCGGCCGCGCCTTCGACGGGTTCGTCGCGTTCGTCGAAGGCGCGACCGGGCCGGGAGTGTCCGTGGCCTGAGCGGCTACCCCTCCGTCACCTCGGCGCGGAGCCGCTTGAGGGTCTGGACGTCCTTGGCGTGCGGTTCGGCCGGGCCCGGGGTCTCCAGGGTGAGCGGAACCCCCGCGCTGACCGGGTGGACGAAAAGCTCGGCGAACGCCTCGGCCCCGATCCGGCCCGCGCCAATGTTCTCGTGGCGGTCCTTGTTGCTGCCGCACGCGGCCTTGGAGTCGTTGGCATGGATCAGGCGCAGCCGCTCGGCGCCGACCACCTCGCCGAACCGGTCGAGCATCGCGCGCATGCCCGCGCGCGTGGAGATGTCGTGCCCGGCGGCGAAGGCGTGCGCGGTGTCCAGGCACACCTGCGCGCGCGGGTGGTCGTCCAGCGCCTTGAGGTAGTCGACCAGGTCGTCGACGGTGGCGCAGAGCACCTGCCCCTGTCCGGCCATGGGCTCCAGCAGGACCGGGGGCACGCTCTCGCCGAGGCGCTCCAGCAGCGGCAGCAGCCGTGCGCGCACGCGGGCCAGGCCCTCGTCGCGTCCGCCGCGCACGGCCGAGCCGGTGTGCACGACCACGCCGCCGGCGCCGATCTCGGCGCCGCGCCGCAGGGCGTGCTCCAGGGCCGACAGCGACTTGTCGCCGACGGCGTCGTCGGGCGTGCCCAGGTTGATCAGGTAGGGCGCGTGGATGAAGTTCGGCAGGTCCGTGCGTTCGCGCAGCGCGGCGTCCTCGGCGGGGTCGCCGTCGGTGACCGCCCAGCCCCGGGGGTTGCCGACGAAGACCTGCACGGTCTCGGCCTCGATCTGGGCCGCGTAGGCCAGCCCCTTGGTGGCCAGGCCTCCGGACACGGGTACGTGCGCCCCGATGGGCGAGTGCTTTGTGTTCGTCATGGCTGGTCACCAGCCTACGGTGTGCCGGGGGCGGGCGGCGAACGGACCTTCCACGCGGCGACCAGGGCGAAGGCGACGGTCACCAGCAGCGCCCAGGCGCCGAACTTGGCGGGGTGCACCATGGCCCAGGCGTCGGCCTGGTGGGGGTACTGCCAGGCGCCCATGAGGGTGGAGGCGTTCTCGGCGACCCACAGGAAGAACCCGATGAGCACGAAGGACAGGGCCAGGGGCATGCGGTGGCGGGTGGCGCCGACGGTGTAGTGCACCCATACGCCCCAGGTGGCGGCGATCATGGCGGCGGCCAGGGGCAGGCGGACGTCGGGCAGCCAGTGGTGGGTGAGGAAGTTGACGTAGACCAGGGCGGCGACCGCGGAGGTGGCGAGCGGGCGGTAGCCGGTCAGGCGCAGGTCGAACAGCCGCCAGGCGCGCACGACGTAGCTGCCCACGGCGGCGTACATGAACCCGCTGTACAGCGGGACCCCGCCGATCTTGGTCAGGGCGGGCTCGGGGTAGGACCAGGAGCCCATGCGCACCTTGAACAGCTCGAAGACCAGGCCGACGACGTGGAAGCCGAGGATGGCCAGGACCTCGCGGCCGGTCTCCAGCCGCAGCGCCCAGAAGGCGGCGGTCAGGGCGATGCCGTAGACGAGCAGGGCGTCGTAGCGGGGAACGGCCTCGGGCAGCAGCGTGGACAGGGCGAGCCCGGTCAGCAGCAGTCCGGCGAAGGCGCAGGAGGAGGCCTGCACCAGGCCGAAGCGCACCAGCCATGCGGCGCCGCGGGAGGCCGCGCGGCCTGCCCCGCGGGCCGCGGACCGGACCGGGGCGCCGGCGGCGGTGCGGGCGGGTGGGGGCCTCAGTCCTCCTCCTCTTTCCCCTCCCGGTCCTCGCCGATGGCGTCGACGGCCACGGCGACGGCGATCACCAGCGCCGGGTCGCCTCCGGCGTCGATGCGGTAGGTGTCGACGTCCACGGCGTAGGTATCGCGCAGCGAGAACCACTTGCGGGAGATGGCGGCCACCGGACCGTTGTCGTCGCCGATGGTGTACTCCTTGTCCAGGAGGTCGCCCCTCACCTCCCACTCGGCGCCGTTCTCGAACTCGACGGTCAGCCGGTCCCGGAAGGGGGTGAACAGGTGGCTGCGGACGGTGGCGATGGTCTCGCCGTCGCGTTCGATCCGCATGGTGTCGCGGATGGCGAGCTTCTTCTCCCGGATGGTCAGCAGGAGCCCGCCCTCGGGGTCCTTGAGCTCGAAGGTGGTGCGCAGGCGCAGCGCCTTGCCGTCGACCCAGAAGGCGCGTTCGCCGTTCTCGTCGGTCACCCAGAAGTCGTCGCCGATGTCGAAGATGCGTTCGCGGACGAGGAATTTCATGCCCTGAGCCTACTGAGCCCCTCGCAGGGGGAGAGGGCTCCCGGTCACCGGCCGTGCGCCGATCCGGCGCCGCCCGACCGGTGCGCGGAGGCGCTAATGTGCGGTCCGTGAGTACTCCGAGCACCCCTGTGACGCTGCACGATGTGACCTGTGCCCTGGACGGGCTGTACCCGCCCTCGTGGGCCGCCTCCTGGGACGCGGTGGGCCTGGTGGCCGGCGACCCGGCGCGGCCGGTGGAGCGGGTGCTGTTCGCGGTGGACCCGGTGGCCGAGGTCGTGGACGAGGCGGTCGCGTGGGGCGCGCAGCTGGTGGTCACCCACCACCCGCTGATGCTGCGCGGGGTGACGAGCGTGGCCGCGACCACCCCCAAGGGGCGGCTGGTGCACCGGCTGATCGAGTCGGGGATCGGGCTGTTCACCGCGCACACCAACGCCGACACGGCGCGGCCGGGGGTCTCGGACGCGCTGGCGGCCGCGGTCGGGCTGACCGGGGAGCTGCGCCCGCTGGACCCCGACCCCACGGACCCGGAGGGGCGGCGCGGCATCGGCCGGATCGGCCGCCTGGAGGCGCCCGTGTCGCTGCGCGCGTTCGCCGAGCGGGCGGCCGCGCGGCTGCCGCGCACCGCGGGCGGGGTGCGGGTGGCCGGCGACCCGGACCGGACCGTGCACGAGGTCGCCGTCTCCGGCGGGTCGGGCGACTCGCTGCTGGACGCGGCCCGCGCCGCCGGGGTGGACGCCTACCTCACCTCGGACCTGCGCCACCACCCGGCCTCGGAGTTCGCCCAGCACGAAGGCCCGGCCCTGGTCGACGTCGCGCACTGGGCCGGGGAGTGGCCCTGGCTGGCCGACGGCGCCGAGCGCTTGCGGGGCGTACTGGGCGCCCGGGGGGCTACCGTGGAGACCCGCGTATCCGCCACCGTCACCGACGCCTGGTCGCAGGCGTACTGAGGAGTCCTGAGCACACGTGAAAGCCGAACCCGAACACCAGATGCGCCTGCTGGACCTGCAGGAGATCGACAGCGCGCTGGCGCAGCTGGCGCACCGGGCCCGCACCCTGCCCGAGACCGAGGAGGTGAAGGCGCTCGACGGGCGCATCGCCGAGCTCGGGGACCGGGTGCTGGCAGCCGAGACGGCGCTGTCGGACCTGGACCGGGAGCAGCGCAAGGCCGAGTCGGACGTGGACCAGGTGCGCACGCGCGGCGAGCGCGACCAGAAGCGCCTGGACGCCGGGCAGGTCTCCTCCCCCAAGGAGCTGGAGTCGCTGCAGTCGGAGATCGCCTCGCTGCAGCGCCGCCAGGGGGA
This sequence comes from Nocardiopsis halophila DSM 44494, assembly GCF_000341245.1. Taxonomy (GTDB): domain Bacteria; phylum Actinomycetota; class Actinomycetes; order Streptosporangiales; family Streptosporangiaceae; genus Nocardiopsis_A; species Nocardiopsis_A halophila. Next base: position 11,407 of record NZ_ANAD01000182.1, on the reverse strand, counting down.
GCTGGAGGAGATCGTGCTGGGCGTGATGGAGCGCCGCGAGGCGGCCGAGGCCGAGCTGTCGCGCCTGCGCAAGGACCTGGAGGACGCGCGGGGCGAGCGCGAGGCCGCCGAGGACCGCCGGGCGGCGGCGATGATCGACATCGAGGGCGAGAAGGCCTCCCAGGGCGACCGGCGCGCGCGGGTGGCCGCGGAGGTGCCCGAGGACCTGCTGGGGCTCTACACCAAGCTCCGCGACCAGTACGGGGTGGGGGCGGCGGCGCTGCGCTACGGCCGGTGCGAGGGCTGCAAGCTGGCGCTGAGCACGGCCGAGCTGGGCCGGCTGCGCCAGGCCCCGGCCGATGAGGTGCTGCGGTGCGATGAGTGCCGGCGGATCCTGGTGCGCACCACCGAGTCGGGGCTGTGATGGGCCGCGCGCTCATCGTCGAGGCCGACGGCGGGTCGCGCGGCAACCCGGGCCCGGCCGGGTACGGGGCGCTGGTGCGCGACGCCGCGTCGGGACGGGTCCTGGCCCGGGCGGCACAGGCGCTGGGCACGGCCACCAACAACGTGGCCGAGTACCGGGGGCTGATCGCGGGCCTGGAGGAGGCGGCGCGGATCGACGCGGGTGCGTCGGTGGTGGCGCGGATGGACTCCAAGCTCGTGGTGGAGCAGATGTCGGGGCGCTGGAAGGTCAAGCACCCGGCGATGCGCCCGCTGGCCGAGCAGGCGCGCCAGGCGGCCGCGGAGCTGGGCTCGGTGGTCTACGAGTGGGTGCCGCGCGCGGAGAACGCCGACGCGGACGCCCTGGCCAACGAGGCGATGGACGCGGCGGCCGAGGGCCGTGCGGTGGACCTGGGCGAGGGGGCGGACGCGGAGCCCTCCCCGGAGCCGCCGGCCGAGCCCGCCGGGCGGGANCGGGCGGCCGCCGGGGCCGCTCCGTCGGCGGCGTCCTCGGCCGGCTGGTCGGCGGCGCCGGACACCGCGCCGACGCGGCTGGTGCTGCTGCGGCACGGCGAGACCCCGATGTCGGTGGAGCGGCGCTTCGCCGGGACGAGCGACATCGAACTGACCGGGGCCGGCCGGGAGCAGGCGCGCCTGGCCGCCCGGCGCCTGGCCGGGGCCGGCATCGAGGCGGTGGTGTCCTCCCCGCTGCGGCGCACCGTGGACACCGCGCGCATCGTCGCCCGGGAGCTGGGCCTGGAGCCCGAGACCGAGGAGGGCCTGCGCGAGACCGACTTCGGTGCGTGGGAGGGCCTGACCTTCGCCGAGGTGCGCGAGCGGCGCCCGGAGGAGCTCGACCGCTGGCTGGCCGACCCCGAGCAGGCGCCGCCGGGCGGGGAGAGCCTGGCCGCGGCGGTCCGCCGCGCGGGGGAGGCCCGGGACAAGGTGGTGGCGCGCCACCGGGGGCGGACGGTCCTGGTGGTCACGCACGTGACCCCGATCAAGGCGCTGGTGGCCCAGGCCCTGGGGGCGCCGGTGGAGGCGCTGTACCGGATGCACTTGGACGTGTCGAGCCTGACGGACGTGGACGTCTTCAGCGACGGCCCGATGCTGCTGCGGTCGTTCAACGACACCCACCATCTGGCGGAGACGGTGTAGAGGGCGACTGCATTCCTGCCGACCGCGCGTCAGGCGCGGTCGGCATCGCATTCTCCGGTACCCGGTCGAGTAGAGATGTTCTCTTCTGGCCCCTGGACACGGCACTGCCCACCCCCGTTGAGGCGCCATTCAGCGAGGTTTTCGGAAACCGCGAGGGCCGTCCTGCGGGGATCGATAGTGGTGGAATCACCACTCCAGGCCGCCGATAGTGGTGATTCCACCACTATCGATGCGTGCCGGCGAGCCCACGGCCGCGCGATCGTCCCCCGCGCGACTTCCGAAAGGACCAGTGAGAGCCCTGGGGGAGTGAAGGGATGCCCCGCACGGAGGTCGGCTCCCCGGTGTTCGTGGGGAGCGGCGGTTCCACCACTCCGGGTCCCCGCTCCCGGTTCCTGTCGGGGCGGGGCCGATACGGTGTCGGCGTGACGGACGATCCTGACCGGTATGAAGCGCCCGACGAATATGCCGCACTGCCCATCGCCGAGTTCGCGTTCCCCGGTGAGCTGAGGGACCGGCTGGTCGCGGCGGTGCTGGCCGGGCACAAGACCACGACGAGCTGCCTGTACGTCGAGTTCGAGCAGGCCGGGGAGGAGCCGCCGGAGGCCGGCGACCGGGAGGTGGTGGTCGACTCCGACGGCCGGCCCGTCGCGGTGGTCGAGACGACCGGGGTCCGGGTGCTGCCGCTCGCCGGGGTGGATCGGCAGCACGCGCTGGACGAGGGCGAAGGGTACGAGGACGCCGAGGGGTGGCGCCGGGGGCACGAGGAGTTCTGGCACGGAGCGGAATACCGGGAGGCGATCGGGAAGCCCGGGTTCACCGTGGACGACGGAACGCTCGTGGTCGCCCAGCGCTTCCGCCTCGTCGAGGACCTGCGCGGCAGGCGCGGCCGTTAGGACGCGCGCCGGGGCCCGGTCCCGCCCGAGGTCGCTCGACACGCCTCCTGGACAGTGCTTTCTCTTCCCACGCGTTCCACCATGAGTCCATGGCCACTGACACCACCCCGCCGCCGTGGCGCGGCATCGGGCGCCGCGCGGACCGCCGTTCCGAGGTCGGACCCGTCGAGCTCTACTTCGACCTGGTCTACGTCTTCGCCATCATCCAGATCTCGCACCTGCTCATCGAGCACCTCACCTGGAGGGGCTTCGCCGAGACCGCCATCGTCTTCGCCGCCATCTGGTGGGGGTGGAACTACACCGCCTGGGCGATGAACTGGCTGAACCCCAACAACACCCGGGTCCAGCTGCTCAACGCCGTGCTCATGCTCGCCTCCCTGGGGATGGCCGTGGCCATCCCCTACGCCTTCTCCGACTCGGGCCTGCTGTTCGCCGGCTGCTTCGTGTTCATGGGGATCGTGCGCCCGCTCTTCATGATCTTCGGGTTCAAGGGCGAACAGCTGGCCGCGAACTACCGGGCCCTGGTGACCTGGTCCGCGCTGGCCGGGGTCGTGTGGATCGTGGGCGCGCTGCTGCCTCCCGAGGAGCGGCTGTGGGTGTGGCTGCTGGCGGTGGCCATCGACTACGCGGCGCCGCTGGTGAACTTCACGATCCCCGGCCTGGTGAGCGCCCCCATGGAGCGCTGGCAGACCGACCCCGAGCACCTCGCCGAGCGCAACCGGCTGGTGTTCATCATCGCCCTGGGCGAGTCGATCCTGCTGATGGGCGGCGCCCTGTCCGACGAGGGGGTCGCCGGCGCGAGCGTCCTGTTCAGCCTGGTGCTGGGGTTCATCGGGCTGACGGTGCTGTGGTGGAACTACTTCGCCCTGGCCGGGCACGACGTCACCGGCGGCCAGGGCGGTACGGGGGCGCTGCGCTTCGCCTTCGCCTACGCGCACGCGCTGATGGTCTTCGGGGCGATCCTCGTCGCCGTCTCCATCGAGCTGCGGATCACCCACCACGAGCTGAGTCCGGCGATCGTGCTGGTGGCGGTCGGAGGCCCACTGGTCTACCTGGCGGGCAACCTGATGTTCCTGCGGTCGCGCTTCAGCAGGGTCGCCCGGTCCCGGCTGGTCGCCGCCGCCGTGCTCCTCGTCATCGGCGCCGTCGGGCTGGCCTGGTACGACCGGCTGCCGGTGACGGCGCTGACGGTTCCCGTGCTGCTGGTCATGGGCACCCTGGCGTTCCTGACCGCGCGTTCGCGCACCGCCCGGGCCGGGGGCTGACCGCGGCGCCCGCCCGCCTCCCCGCCGACGGGGCAGGACGCGGGCGGGGCGGCCCGGTTCCATAAGCGATGCCTGTCCCGGCGGTCGGACGGGGGCACCCCCCGGCCCGACGAAACGGTGGCAAGGGCGGATGATTCCGGACGAATCATCCGCCTGATGTCCCCTGGGCGTGAAAAATGGTTATCAAGATCACGCTGGCGACCGCACTTTCCCACCGCTGCTTGATTACATTTAGTGATTGACAGCGTCCGGTGAGTGGCCGCCCGGCGTGCCGTGCCCGCACGCGCGCCGTGCACCCCGCGTCCTCGTCCACCGGTGGGCCGCTGTCCCCAGAGCGCCATTTCGTCACACCCGATCGGGGGACACATGCGTCACGACGCCCCGGGAGCACACGCCGGCCATCCAGGACACCAGGGCCTCGCCGCCCGCCTCCGCTCGCTTCCCTTACTCTCCAACCCCGTCGGCGACGTCAGCGCCTCGCTGGTGGTCTTCCTCGTCGCCGTCCCGCTCTCCCTGGGCATCGCCGCCGCCTCCGGCGCGCCGCTGATGGCCGGGATCATCGCCGCCGCCGTCGGGGGCATCGTCGCCGGCCTCCTCGGCGGCTCCCGGATCCAGGTCACCGGCCCCTCGGCCGCCCAGACCGTGATCATCGCCGACCTGGTGATGCGCTACGGCTGGGAGGTGATGTGCCTGATCACCCTGCTGGCCGGGGTGCTGCAGGCCCTGCTGGGCGCCGTGCGCATCGCGCGCGCCGCCCTGGCCGTCTCGCCCGCCGTCATCCACGGCATGCTGGCCGGGGTGGGCGTCACCATCGCCCTGGCCCAGGTGCACGTCGTCCTCGGCGGGGACCCGCCCAGCTCCGCGGTGGACGCCATCCGGGAACTGCCCGGCCGCCTGGCCGACGCGCACCCGCCGGCGGTGGCCGTGGGCGTCCTCACCATCGCCCTGCTCCTGCTCTGGCCGCGGCTGCCGGGACTGCGCCGGCTGCGCGCCGTCCCCGCCGCGCTGGTGGCGGTCACCGCCGCCACCGCGGCGGCGGTCGCGGCCGGGCTCGACGTCGAACGGGTCTCGCTGCTGGCGTCCATGGGCGGCGGGTGGACCGGCCCGGTCCTGCCCGACCGCCCCGACGTGCACGGGGTCGCCATCGGGGTGGTCACCGTGTGCCTGGTGGCCAGCGTGGAGTCGCTGCTGTCCGGGCTGGCCACCGACCGGCTGCACGACGGCCCCCGCATCCGGCTCGACCGCGAGCTGGTGGGCCAGGGCGCCGCGAACGCGGCCAGCGGGGCCCTGGGCGGGCTCCCGGTCTCCGGGGCGATCGTGCGCAGCACCGCCAACGCGCGCGCCGGCGCCCGCACCCCGGCGGCCGCCGCCCTGCACGGGGTCTGGGTGGTCGTCTTCGTGCTGCTGTTCGCCCCGCTGGTGGAGCTCATCCCGATGGCGGCCCTGGCCGGCCTGCTGGTGATGATCGGGGCGCAGATGGTCGACCCCCGGCACCTGTCGGACCTGCGCCGCCACCACGAGGCCAGCGTCTACCTGGTCACCCTGGCCGCGGTGGTGCTGCTGGGGCTGCTGGAAGGGGTGATCATCGGCTTCGCCCTGGCGCTGGCGGTCTCGCTGCGCCGGCTGACCCGGCTGACCGTGCTCACCGAGGAGCGCGACGGCCGCTGGCACGTGGTGGTGCAGGGGTCGCTGACCTTCCTGGGCGTGCCTCGGGTGGCCCGGATGCTGCGCACCCTGCCCACCGGCTGCCACGTCGACCTGGACCTGCACGTGGACTTCATGGACCACGCCGCCTTCGAGTCCATCCACGCCTGGCGGGTGGACCACGAGCGCACCGGCGGCAGCGTCGACATCGACGAGGTGCACGAGAACTGGTACGAGCGCAGCACCAGGCACGCCCCGCCGGTCGGCAAGACCGCCCCGGGCGGGCTGGCCCGCTGGTGGGCGCCGTGGCGGATGCGCGGCGGCTACGACAGCTCGGCCCCGGCCACCGGGCTGCTGGTGGCCGGCGCCCAGGAGTACCACTCCAGCACCGCCGGGCGGATGCGCGCGATGATGGGCCGCCTGGCGCACCGCCAGCACCCCACGGCGCTCTTCATCACCTGCGCCGACTCCCGGGTGGTGCCCAACCTGATCACCGCCAGCGGGCCGGGCGACCTGTTCACCGTGCGCAACCTGGGCAACCTGGTGCCCGCGCACGACCAGCGGGGCGACGCCTCGGTGGGGGCGGCCGTGGAGTACGCCGTGGAGGTGCTGGAGGTCCCCTCGGTCGTGGTGTGCGGGCATTCGCACTGCGGGGCGATGAAGGCGCTGATGGACGGCGTGCACACCGCCCCGGCGGCGGTGCGCACCGAGCGGCTGCGGCAGTGGCTGGGCAACGGGCGTGCAGCGCTGGAGCGCACGCCCCCGCAGGCGCTGGAGTCGGCCCCCGGGGCGGAGGCGCTGCGGGCCCTGGCCCAGGCCAACGTGGAGCAGCAGCTGGAGAACCTGCTCACCTACCCCGCGGTGCGGCGGCGGCACGAGCAGGGGCTGCTGGAGCTGACCGGGCTCTTCTACGATCTGGACGCCGCCGAGGTGCGGGTGCTGGATCCGGCCCAGGGCGAGTTCGTCCCGGTCGCGGACGGGACCGGGGGAAGGATCCCCGGCCCGCGCGGACCCATCGGCACGGTGGGCGGACCTGATGACCCGACCGGAGGCCGAGGCCCTTCCGCAGGGCAGGGGCCGGAGGAGCCACAGGAGCCGCACCCGGAGCGGGAGCACGCTTAGGGGCGGCGCCCCGGCGGCCCAGCGTGTCGGTGGCGGCCGATGGAACTGAAACGCCGGAGACCAGGCGGGCCTGAAACAGGGGCCGCATGAACACGAGGGCTTTCCGGTCCCGGTGCGGACCACGAGTCCGGTACCGGTCACCGGGAGGCCCTCGTGCCGTGTCCCGGGCCCGCCGCTCACCGCGAGCGGGTGTCTGGGGCGCACCCGTCGTGAGGTCCAGGGCGGTCGGGCCCGTGAAGGACGCTCCACTCTCGAGGCGCCCGACGTCCCTCCGTGAATCGAGAGTGGTGGAATCACTACTCTCGATCGCCCCCTGATTCCTCCGGACGGCGGCCCGCGTCCCGCCCGGCGTCGCGTCGGCGGCGGTCGAACAGCCGCTCAGGGACACGGCGATGAGTTTTTCTACTCCGGCCGGTCTGAGTGTCGAGACCATCGACCGATGCGGCCTTAAAGGGGCGTTGGAACGCTCCTCCGGCCCGACGGAAGGAAGAATCCCATGGCGACCCTGATGGTGGACTTCATCATCTCCCTCGACGGCTACGGCGCCGCGGAGGGCTGGCCCGGTTTCTGGGGCATGGAGGGGCCGGAGTACCTCGCCCAGATCGGGAAGGAATCCGAGCACGAGCACGTCGCCCTCATGGGGGCGACGACCTACCGGCTGATGTCCGGGTTCGCCGCCGAGATGCCGGACGACCCCGGCCTCGCCCCGTTGACCGCGCTGCCCAAGGTCGTGTTCTCCTCGACCCTTGAGGCACCGCTGTCGTGGAACAACTCCGAGCTGGTCTCCGGCGACGCGGTCGAGGCGGTGAAGGAGATGAAGCGGAGCGACCCGCGGCCGCTGCGCACCATCGGCAGTGTCAGCCTGTGCCGCTCGCTCCTGCGCGCCGGCGTGGTGGACCGCTTCCGCGTGGTCGTCTTCCCGGTCATCACCGGCGCCACCGGTAGGGACCGCATCTTCGACTCCTACCCCGACATCACCCTCGAGCTGGTGGAGAGCCGCACGTTCGACGGTCGGCTCCAGCTGCTCGAATACGTGCCCACGGTGCTCGACGCGCCGCCGGGCGCGGGCGCTTGACGGGTGAGGGCGGACGACGGGAGCAGCCGGGTGCCTTCGGGGACGGGACAGGGGCCGCTGCCCCTCGCGTTCCCTAAGGGGCCGGCGCCGTGGCCCTGCCCCGCCCTCGGCTCCGGCGCCGCCCGCGGCCGCCCACCGACGGGCGCGGGCGCCGTCGGGCCGGGCGGCCTTCGCGTTCCCCGCCCTATTCCGCCTCGGCCTCGGGCCGGTCGTCCCGGCCGTCCTCCTGCACTTCGGAGGCCTGATAGCGGGCGAACCCGACGATCACGATGATCGCCAGAACGGGCAGTCCGAAGAGCACCACCCAGACCACGGTCATGTCCATGTGCGCTGTACCCGATCTCCCGGAGAGGTCACGATTCGGCGGGGCCGGTCCGCCGACGCCGAACGGCCCACCGCACCAATCTAACGGGACACGGCCCTCCCAGCCCGTCGCGATCACGGATGTGGCGCTGAAGTGAGGCCCGGACGGGCCGGAGAGCCCCTGCGGGGGGTGCCCGGAGCGGGTGTGCCAGAGTGGCCCCGATCTCTCAGGAGAGGAGCGTCCCGTGCCCATCCCCCAGCCGCGGCACCCCCGAACGGCGCGGACCGCCGTCCCCGCCGCACTGATCGCCGCCGTTGCCCTGGGCGGCTGCTCGGCCGCCGGTCAGGCCGGGCAGGCCGCCGCGCCGTCCCCGTCCCCGTCGTCCCCTCCGCCCCTCACGCCGAACGCGGAGGAGATGGAGGACCTGGACATCTACTGCAGGGCCGACCCCTCCGATAACGGCTTCGCCGTCACCGACGAGGGCCAAGCCGTCGCCGGGTACCCGGCGGCCCCCGAGTACGAGGGGGAAGGGCTCCACCACGCCGCCGTGTTCACCGACGTCCCCACGAACAACGCCGAACGTTCGAAGTACCGGCTCAAGGAGGGGCCGAGCTTCGACTTCTGGCTGCCTTCCACCCCTGAGGAGGTGGAGCTCGTGGTGTGCCTGCGTCCGGCCTCTCAGGGGGAGGAGAAGCTCGACGACTGCGAGTTCGAGGGCGGAGGGGAGATCAGCGATTATCCGCTGTACGAGCAGACCTACGAGTACACGGTCTACTCGCTGCACAGCGGCGAGGAGGCCGCCTCGGGCGACATCGCGGCGGGGCTGGAAAAGTGCCCGTTCGCCATCATGGGCAACTCGCCGATCGACGACATCAGCGAGGTCTACACGGGCCCCGACCATGTCGGCTTCACCGACGAGATCCAGGAGATCGTCGAGGGCGAAGCCCCCTGACCCGTGCGGCCGGGACGGGCGGGCAGGTCACGACTTGCCGTTCAATCATCCGTGACCGTTGGGGCCACCTGTTCCTCAGTGAGGCCTTCGACCGCTTCCAGGTCGGCCCGCCTCAGATCGGCGAGTTCGAGTCCGGCGCCCGTCAGGGTCGCGAGTCTCAGATTCGCGGCGTACAGGTTCGCGCCTTCGAGGCAGGCGTTCTTCAAATACGCCCCCTCGAGATGGGCGCTGCCCAGGTCTGCATCCTTGAGGCAGGCGTCCCACAGCCTGGCGTACGTCAAACGGGCGTTGAGCAGGTCTGCGCCCTTCATCTGGGCGTTCGCCAGATCAGCACCTTCGAGTCGGGCATGCCGCAGTCGTGCGGCTTCCAGAGAAGCCTTCCGCAGTCTCGCGGCTTGGAGGCGGGCGCCCGACAGATTCGCCCCGTCGAGGAGAACGGATTTCAGGTTCGCATGACGAAAGTCGGCGCTCGTCAGCTCCGCCCCACGCAGATCCGTGGCGTGAAGGTCGAGCGGGGCCGTCTCTTCCCTTTTCGGGCGTCTCGCCAGGACCGTCAACGCTGCTTGTACGTCGGTCGCGGGTCGTACCGGCGCTGTCTCCTTCATCGGCGGGTCCGAGACGCTCGATTCCCGGACGAAGGCCGACAGCACCTCCACCACGGTTCGGTGGTCCTCTGAGGATTCGCGCATGACATGCTCAAGAGAGTAGATACCACCGATGCGCACTGCGATCTGCTCGGAGCCGAGCTGTTCGACCGCGTCCTTGAACCGCTGGGTCTGCTGCCCCCTTCGGTTCAGGAGGTATGACCGGGCGGTGAACACCAGCGCTGTCAGGGCCGCCGCACCGCCTGCCGCCTGGAGCAGGGTGCGGCGGGTGGCATCGATGACGTCGGCACGGTCCTTGCCGGACAGCCCGGTGAGGCTGTCGTCGGCCGCCCACTCGGTGATCGGGAAGAGAACTCCCCACAGGATGGCGAGCACAGACGCGATGGCGGCTGCTAACACGAGCCATGGGCGCAGCAGCGGACGTGGCGAGTCTCGGGTCCAGTCGAAACGCGGCCGCCTGATCACCTTGCGCATGGGCGTTTCCTAGCAGAGGACGCCTGCATGAGGGCGTGGCCTGACCTCTGTCGGCCAAGGGGGCGGAGGAGGGGAGAGTCGGCCGATAAGCCGGATTCTGTCGGCCCCCGGTCGCCCGGGGGCGGACGGCCATCCATCTGGGGCCGCCGTTGCCGACGGCCTCGGTGCGGTCTACCCGCGGACCTCGGGCGGGCAGCCCTCGAACGTCCGCGCGGGGGCCTGCGCCCCCTTCTCGACCTTGCTCCGGGTGGGGTTTACCTAGCCGACCGGATCACTCCGGCCGCTGGTGGTCTCTTACACCACCGTTTCACCCTTACCACCGCGAGCGGTGGCGGTCTGTTCTCTGTGGCACTGTCCCGCGGGTCGCCCCGGGTCGGTGTTACCGACCACCCTGCCCTGTGGAGTCCGGACTTTCCTCGACGCCGGCAATGGGCGCCGCGACCGTCTGGCCGACTCTCCCGTGACCGAATTCTACGCGCTCGCGGGCGGTCCCGGGACCGCTGCGGTTCTGCGCCGCGAGGGGGCCACCGGGCGGTCGGCAGGCGCCCCCCGGTGGAACCCCTCCGATGGCAGAGGGCGGGCGCCCCTGTGGGGGCACCCGCCCTGTCGATGTGTCAGTGGGCTGTCAGCGGAGCGCGTCGCCGTAGCCGCCGTAGTCGCCCGGCCGCCACTGGCGCCCCTCGGGGTCGGGAGCCTCGCCCTGGCCCGGGTAGGGGCCGCCGTAGGCCGGGTAGCCGCCCGTGGCCTCGGCCGGGTACCCGTAGTCGCCCAGTGCGTCGCCGTAGCCCGCGGCCCCGCCGTAGGGGGCCTGCCCGCCGGTCGGTGCCGCGGGGGCGCCCGGTCCGCCGTAGGGCGCAGGGCCGCCGGTGCCGCCGGTGGCGCCGCCTTGGCCCGCGGCGCCGTAGGGGGAGCCGAACGACGAGGCGTCGTAGCCGCCTGTGCCGTAGGAGGCCGCCTGCCCGTAGGAGGGGCCCGTGTAGCCCGGCTCGAAGCCGGTCTGCGGAGCCATCGACGGCTGGCCGCCGGTGGCCTGCTCGGGCGGGGCTCCGTAGGCCTGGCGCGGGGCCGGTGCGCCGTATCCGGCGCCGTCGGCGCCGCCCATCGGCGCGGGCGGGGCGGGTTGCGCGGGCGGGGCGGGCGCCGCGGGTGCGCCCGGACCGTAGCCGGAGCCGAAGTCGGTGCCGTAGCCGGACTGCGGGGACGCCGGAGCCTCGGGGCGCTGCGGCGCTCCGGCGTCCATGCCCGACCACAGCGGCGCGGCGGGCTCGGCCGCCAGGCCCCGGCGGCCGGGACCCTGGTCGGCGAGCGGGTCGCCGTAGGCGGCGGGGCGGGAGTGGCTGCCGGTGTCGTAGGGCGACGACGGGGAGTCGTACCCGCCGCCGGGGGCCGCGGCGCGGCTGTAGGCCCCGGTGTCGTAGGGCGAGCCGGGCGCGGGGCGCGCGGGCGGCCCGGCGTCGTAGGAGGGGCCCGTGGAGGGCGTCGGCCCGGCGGATCC
>NZ_ANAD01000181.1 GCF_000341245.1 Nocardiopsis halophila DSM 44494 | reverse complement strand
GGGGCCGCGGCGCGGCTGTAGGCCCCGGTGTCGAAGGGGGAGCCGGCGGCGGGCCGCGCGTGCGAACCGGTCGTGCGGGAGTGCGACCCGGTGGTGAACGATCCGGCGCCGTAGGAGCCGGTGTCGTACGAGCCGGTGTCGTAGGAGGACGCGGACCCGAGGGGGGAGCCGCCCGGGGTCGTGCGGGCGGCGGAGCCGTACGGGGACGGCCCGCCCAGGGGGTCGTCGGAGGCGGAAGCGGCGGCGGAGGAGAAGGGGGAGCCGTACGTTCCCCCGGCAGGGGAGGGGGACGGCGCGGGTCCGCTCAGCGGGTCGTTCCCCGCCGGTCCCGGGGCCGCGCCGGGAGAGCCGGGAGCGGGGGAGGGAGCGGAGGCCGGCGGGCCCAGCGGGTCGCTCGGGTCGTTCCGCCGGCCGGTCGCGGTGCCGGCGAGGGGGTCCGGCGCCGCGGCCGGGCCGAGGGGGTCGGGCGGTGCGGGGGTTTCGGTCGCAGGCGCGGACGCGGAGGCGGGCGCCGGTGCGGACGGGGCCGGGGCGCCGCCCTGGCCGAGGCTGGCGAGCTTGGCGAGGCCGTCGTCGGCGCCTGCCGTCGGCGCCGCCGTTGCAGGGGCGTCGGCGTCGCGCTCGCCGCGGCGGGCACGGCGCCCGCGGGAGCGGCGCGGGGCCTCCTCGGCCTCCGGCTCGGGCGGCCCGGCCGGGGAGGGGCCGGACGCCTCCGGGGCGTCCTCGTCGTCGACCGAGCCCATGGGGCCGGTGGCCTCCGCGCGGGTGTCGCGGCGGCCCTTGCGGCGCCCGGACCTCGAACGGCCGCGCGGAGCGGGCCCGTCGTCCGCCTCGTCCGCCTCGTCTGCGCCGTCCTCCTGGTCGAGCGCGGCCATGGCGTCGGTGGACTCGGCGCGGGTGTCGCGGCGGGCTTCGCGGCGCCCGGCGCGGGAGCGGCCGCGCGGGGCGGGCCCGTCGTCGGCGTCGTCGGCGGGCTCCTCGGTGTCCGACCAGAAGGAGCTGCCGGAGATGTCGGAGTCGTCGTCCCAGTCCGCCGAGGCGCGGGAGCGGCGGGAGCGGCCGCGGCGCGCCGGGCGCTCGTCGTCCCGCCCGTCCTCGGCGCGCTCGTCGTAGCCGTCGTCGAAGTCGTCGAAACCGTCGTCCCGCCCGTGGTTGAGGGCCCGCATCCCCAGCAGGATCAGCACGAGGACGAGGAGGACGACGATGATCGCGACGATCGTTGCGATCAGTACGGTCATGCTTGCACCACCCTTGGGGCCGTGGCCTTGTCGGGGACGGAGGTGCCACCGGCGGGGGTGACGTGCGTGGACTGGTGGCCCCCGTGACGGGGCACCGTGCGCGCGCTCTGGCCGCGCAGGCGCCTCGCACCGTCGAATCCGTTTTCGGTCATCAGTAAATGGAGGGGGGACACGGCCCCACTTTATGCCCAGTTGTGCCGCGGGTGCAGCGGGTGACCGCCGATTTTTTCGCGTCCGCGGGGTGCGGCCGCTCATCGGAGCGGTGCGGCACCGACCGGGCGGCCGTGCCCGCCGCCGCTACTCCGCCGAGGTCTCCAGCGACCCCCGCGCCACCGCGTGCGCCGAGATCTGCTCCAGGGCCTGGCTGAGCGGGGCGCCCTGCGGCAGGTCCAGCTTCTGGTCCAGGGCGTAGACGGTGAACCGGTACTCGTGCGGGTCGTCCTCCTCGGAGCAGGGCGGGGTGTAGCCGGTGTCCCCGAAGCTGTTCTCCCCGGGGTGCGCCGGCTGGGGGACGCTGTCCTGCCGGATCTCCACGGTGGCCGGGTCCAGGTCGTACAGGAGCCAGAACACCTCCGCGGCACCGGGGTCGTCGGCGACGATCGCGAAGGACGCGGCGTCCCCGGGCTGGCCCGACCACTGCAGCGGCGGCGAGCCGCCCTCGCCGTCGCCGTGGCAGGTGAAGGCCTCCGGCAGCGGCTTGCCCTCCATCAGCAGTGTGCTGGTGACGTTGATGTCGTCGGTCAGCTCGCCGTTCCCGGGCGTGAACCCGGTGCAGCCGCCCGCCGCGGCCAGGGCGGCCGCCGCCCCGGCGGCCAGCACGGCTCTGCGCCTGCCGGGGGCACGTGAGCGGACCGCGCGGCCGGGGCCGGTGGAACGGTGACGTGCTGCCGAGATCATGGGGCTCCTGCGAAACGGTCGTCGGGCCTGAGAGGGGTCTGCCGGAATGCCGCGCGCGCCGCGCGCCGTGCTGCTTGTCCCCACCGCACCTTACTGCCGTGCGGAGGGGCGCGGACCCTGGACGGCCGGAGTGTCCGGCCGCCGGTCTCCCGGACGTGGCCGGGCCCGGCCGGGGCGGCCGGGCGATCCGTGGAGGGAGCGGGGCCCACATCGGGGATCATATGACGGTGCGGTTCTCCATACTCGGTCCACTGGCGGTCCGCGACGGTGCGGGCCGGCCCGTCGCGGTGGGCGGCACCCGCCTGCGCCGCCTGCTGGCCATGCTGCTGCTGGCCCCGGGGCGCACGGTGGGCACCGAGCGCCTGATCGACGCCATCTGGGGCTCGGACGCCCCCACCGGCGCCGCCAACGCCCTGCAGGCGCTGGTGTCCCGGCTGCGCAAGGTGCTGGGCGACCAGGCGCCGGTGGTCAGCGACGCCTCCGGCTACCGCCTGGAGGTCGACCCCGGCCAGGTCGACCTGTGGCGGTTCGAGGAGCTGGTGCGCCAGGGGCGGCGCGCCCGCGCCCAGGGCGAGGCCGGGGCCGCCGCCGAGCTGCTGGGCCGGGCCCTGGAGCTGTGGCGGGGCGACCCGCTGCCGGAGTTCGCCGAGGCCGGAGGCGAGGGCGAGGCGGTCCGCCTGGCCGAGCAGCTGCGCGCGGTGCAGGCCGAGCACCTGGGGGCGCGGGTGGAGGCCGGGGACCACGCGGCCGCACTGCCCGAGATCGAGGCGCTGGCCGCCCGCGAGCCGCTGCGCGAGCACCCGGTGGAGCTGCTGATGCGGGCGCTGGCCGCCTCCGGGCGCACCGTCGACGCGCTGGCCGCCTACGACCGGCTGCGCACCGGGCTCGCCGAGGAGCTGGGCATCGACCCCTCCGAGCGGATCGCCGGGCTGCACCTGCGCCTGCTGCGCGGAGAGCTGGAGGGGGGCGCCCCCGATGCGCCCGCGCCCTCCGCCCGCGGCGGGCAGGACGCCCGCGGGCCGGCCGGTGCGGCGCCGGAGCTGGCGGAGCCGCCGCCCGCGGTGGGGCCGACGGTGCGGCTGCCCACGTCCCTGACCGCCTTCGTGGCCCGGGACGAGGAGCTGCGGGCCGCCCTGGCGCTGCTGTCCGGGGAGCGCCTGCTCACCCTGGTCGGACCGGGCGGGTCGGGCAAGACCCGGCTGGCGGTGGAGGCCGCCGAGCGGCTGGCCGCCGACCGCCCCGGACTGGTGCCCGACGGGGTGTGGTTCCTGGACCTGGCCCCGCTGCGGGACGGCGCCGCGGTGCCCGAGGCGCTGCTGGAGGCCCTGGGGGTGCGTGAGCGCGCGGTGACCCCGCTGCAGGTGGGCGGGGTGGTGGACGATCCGCTGGGGCGGGCCGCCGAGGTGCTGTCCGGGCGGCGGCTGCTGCTGGTCGCCGACAACTGCGAGCACCTGGTGGGCGACGTCGCCGACGCGGTGGAGCGGCTGCTGGCCGCCTGCCCGGGGGTGCGGGTGCTGGCCACCAGCCGGGAGCCGCTGGGNGCGGCTGCAGGCGGTGCCGCCGCTGGCGCTGCCGCCGGAGGGGGCCGGGCCCGCCGAGGCGGCGGGGTACGCATCGGTGCGGCTGTTCGTCGACCGGGTGCGGGCCTGGCGGCCCGCCTTCGCGGTGGACGAGGCCACGGCCGAGCCGGTGGTGCGGATCTGCCGGGAGCTGGACGGGATGCCGCTGGCCCTGGAGCTGGCGGCGGCCCGGGTGCGGGCCATGCCGCTGCCGCAGCTGGCCGAGCGGCTCACCGACCGGTTCCGGCTGCTGGCCTCGGGCCCGCGCCAGGTGCGCCCGCGCCACCAGACGCTGCAGGCGGTGGTGGACTGGAGCTGGGAGCTGCTGGACGGGCCCGAGCAGGCGCTGCTGCGCCGGCTGTCGGTCTTCGTCGGCGGCGCCGCGCTGGACGCGGTGGAGGCGGTGTGCGCCGACGCCGCGCTCGATGCGGGGCCGGAGGGCGGCGCCGACCCGGGCGCCGACCCGGGTGGCGGCCCGGACGGCGGCCCGGACGGCGCGCCCGCCGGCGGCGTCGGCTGCGGGACGGTCGGCGGGCGCGACGTGTGGTCGGTGCTGTTCGCCCTGGTCGACAAGTCGCTGGTGGAGGTGGACGGCGGGGACGCCGACGGGCAGGGCCAGCCCCGCTACCGGATGCTGGAGACGGTGCGCGCCTACGGGGCCCAGCGGCTGGCCGAGAGCGGCGAGCGGGAACGGATCCGCGCCGCGCACGCGCGCCGCATGAGGTGGCTGTGGCGCACCGCCGAGGAGCCGCTGCGCGGCCCCGACCAGCTCCGGTGGCTGGCGCGGCTGCGCGAGGAGCACGAGAACTACGCGGCCGCGGTGCGCCGCACCCTGGCCGCCGGAGACGCCCGTGCGGCGCTGGAGCTGGTGACCACCGCGTTCCTGTACGCGATGCGCGTGGACGCCTGGTCGGACCTGGCGCGCTGGGCCGAGGAGACGCTGGCGCTGGTCGGGGAGGAGCCCCCGCCGGGGTACGAGCTGGCCTACGCCGAGTGCCGCTTCGCCCGCGCCCTGGAGAAGGACCTGGGGCGGCGGTCCACCGGGATGGACGAGGCCGCGGAGGTCGTGGAGGGGGTCCGCGCCGAGCTGGAGCGCGTCGAGGAGATCGTGCACGCGGCGGGCGAGCGCTGCGAGGACCACGTGTCGCTGGTGTTCGTCCCGGTGTTCCTGGCCATGCTGGGGCGCGACCCGGAGGGGACGGTGGCCCGGCTGGACGCGGCGGCCGAGCGCGCCGACCCGTGGCGGCGCATGAACATCGAGGCGTTCGCGGCCACCCTGGTCATGCAGTCCTTCCCCGCGCGTGCGCGCGAGGGGCGCGACCGGATGCGGGCGATCCTGGCCGGGCTGAGCGACGGCGCCGACCGGTGGGTGCTCACCCACGTGCTGTTCCTGCTGGCCGAGCTGGAGTCGCTGGAGGACGGCGAGCGGGCGATGGGGCTGCTGGACGAAGCGGTGCGCATCACCCGGGAGCTGGGGCTGTCCGACCAGCTGGCGGCGCTGCTGGGGCACCGGGCCGTGATCGACGCGCGCATGGGGCGCACCGAGCGGGCGCGTGCCGGGCTGGCGGACGCCGGGGCTGCGGCGGCGACCCCGGACACCCGGCAGTCGCTCGTGTTCTACCGGGCCGACGTCGAGCTGCGGGAAGGGCGGCCCGAGGCGGCGCGGGACCTGATGTGGGAGGTGCTCTTCGGTGCCGACCAGGCCAAGTCGGTGGCCCGCCTGCACCTGGAGCCGGTGTGGAGGACGATGCTGGCGCGGGCCTTCCTGGCGTCGGGGCAGGCCCGTGAGGCCCGCCGGACGGCCGCCGAGGCCTGGGAGCTGGTCCACACGTGGCTGCAGGGGCAGCAGGCGGCGGCGGTCGCGGAGGCCGCCGCGCTGATCCTGGGGGAGGAAGGCGGGCGGGCCGAGGACGCCGCCACCGTCCTGGGAGCGGCGGAGGCGCTGCGCGGGCTGCCGTTCACCACCGACGGGGCGCTGGCCCGGCTGGCCCGTGACCTGGCCAAGGAGCTGGGCCGGGACGGGTACGAGGAGGCCTACGCCCGCGGGGCGCAGTCCGCCCCCGAGGACGCCGTCGCGCTGGTCGCCCGCCACGTCGAGGCCTGGAGGCAGGACGCACCGGAGGCCGGACCGCCCTCCTGAGGTCGGAGGGAGCCGGTACCGGTAGGGCGGTGCCGGCGGGCGCCCCGGTACGGGGCCCGCCGGATGGACCCCTGCCCGGGTACGGGATCGACGGCCGGGAGCACTCGTCCACGCGGCTTTTCCCGAGGCTCGGTCCCGCGCCTGCCGCACGATGCGGGGATCGGGTCGGGGGAGCGGGGCTCGTCGTTCGTTCTTTGCCGTGCCTCGGCCGGGCGGTCGCGGACAGAGGTGCGGACACAGGTGCGGACACGGGTACGGCCTTCCGCTCGCCCTGGAGCGAAAGGCCGTACCCGCCCGTGTCTCAGGCGCGGCGCCTGTAGGCGCGGGTGGCCAGCGGGAAGAAGATCCCGATGATGACCGCCACCCACACCAGCGTCCACATCAGCGGTTCGGCCACCGGGCCGCCCTCCATCAGGCCGCGCATCGTGTCGGTCACGTGGGTGACCGGGTTGACCTCAGCGAAGGCCCCCATCCACGAGGGCATGTCGTCGGGGTCGACGAAGGTCGAGGCGCCGAAGGTCAGCGGGAACATCCAGATCGAGCCGAAGATGTTGACCGCCATGGGGGTGCGCATCAGCAGTCCCATGAACGCCGACAGCCAGCACAGGGCGAAGGCGAACAGCAGCACCACCGCGCCCGCAGCGACCACGCCCGGCACCCCGCCCTCCGGGCGGTAGCCGATGAGCACGGCCACGACCAGCACCGCGATCACCGTCAGGCCGTACCGCACCAGGTCGCCCAGGATGGCACCGACCAGCGGCGCCGAGCGCGCGATGGGCAGGGACCGGAACCGGTCGAAGATGCCCTTCTCGATGTCGGTGTTGAGCGCCACGCCCGTGCCGACCGTGGCGAAGATGACCGACTGGGCGGTGATGCCCGGGATGATGAAGTCCCGGTAGGCCTGCCAGTCGCCCATCATGGCCTGCCCGAAGACGAACACGAACAGGGCCACGAACATCAGCGGCATGAACGTCAGCCCGAGGACCTCCTCGGGGTTGCGCTTGATCTTGAGCAGGCTGCGCCAGGCCAGCAGCGCCCCGTGCCGTACCGCCACCGCGGGGGTGACCCGGGGTGCGGGGGGCGCTCCGGCGGCGGGCGCCGCCGGCTCCGCGGTCGTCGCGGCGCTCATGCGTTCGTCCTCTCGGCAGGGGCGGCGCCGTCCGCGCCGCCGGGGGCGTCATCGGCCGGGTGCCCGGTCAGGGCCAGGAACACCTCGTCCAGGCTGGGCTTGCGCAGGTTCAGCTCGGCCACGGCGATGCCCGCGTCGTCCAGGCGCCGCACCACCTCCGGCATCACCGCCGGGTCGGTCACCGAGGCGCTGGCGGTCCGCTCGGCGGTGCGCACCTCGCTGCCGGTGACCTGCTCCACGATGCCGCCGGCCCGCTCCAGCTCCGCGCCGTGGACCGGCTGCACCTGCAGCACCTGGGCCCCGGCCCGGGCCTTGAGCTCGTCGGGGGTGCCGCGGCTGATGACCTTTCCGTGGTCGAGCACCGCGATGTCGTCGGCGAGCTGGTCGGCCTCCTCCAGGTACTGGGTGGTCAGCAGCACCGTCACCCCGTCGTCGACCAGCCCGCGCACCACCTCCCACAGCTCGTTGCGGCTGTGCGGGTCCAGCCCGGTGGTGGGCTCGTCCAGGTACAGCAGGGACGGCCGGCCGACCAGGCTCGCCGCCAGGTCCAGCCGGCGGCGCATGCCCCCGGAGTAGGTCTTGGCGGGGCGGTCGGCGGCCTCGCTCAGGGAGAAGCGGGCCAGCAGCTCCGCGGCCCGGGCCCGCGCCCCCGCGCGGGAGTACCCCAGCAGCCGGGCGATCAGCACGAGGTTCTGCGAGCCCGTCAGGTCCTGGTCGACGGCGGCGTACTGGCCGGTGAGCCCGATGGTGCGCCGGACCTCGTGCGGTTCGCGGACCACGTCGTGGCCGCCCACCGTGGCGTGTCCGCCGTCGGGGGCGAGCAGGGTCGCGAGGATCCGGACGGTCGTGGTCTTGCCCGACCCGTTGGGGCCGAGGACGCCCAGCACGGCCCCCGCACGCGCGACGAGGTCGACCCCGTCGAGCGCGGTGGTCCCCTTGAACCGCTTCACGAGGCCCTCCGCGCGGATGGCGTCTGTCATCTGTGCCTCCAAATCGGATGTATCGGGTCCAAGTCTGGTGGTGGGGGCTGACAAAGCACTGAGATCACGACTGACACCCGTGGGGCGGCGGAGAGGGCGATGCCAGGGACAACGCCGTCGGCCCGCCCCCCATTTCGGGCGTGGTCGATCCTTTGCCCGTCGTTGCGGCTTCTGGGGCGTGCGGGCCCGCCCGTAGACTCGTCGGGTGATGAGCTCCCGCCTTCGACCGCCCCAGCACCGCGTCTCCCCCCGTGCCGTACCGATGTGGACCCTCCAATCCGCGGTGGGGAACGTGGTCATCGTCGCCGTCCTCGGATTCGCCGCATGGGGGGCGATGACCGTCGGCTGGTCGTGGATCCCGGGGTGGGTCGGCGACAACGCCTGGTGGGCGCCGGTGGTGTTCGCGGTGTTCGGGGTGGTCGAGACGGCGGTCGTTCCGCGGTTCCGCTACCGGGTGCACCGGTGGGAGGTCACCGAGGACGTCATCTACACCCGCAAGGGCTGGATCGGCAGGGAGTGGCAGCTGGTGCCGATCAGCAGGATCCAGACGGTCGACCACACCCAGGGCTGGACGGAGCGCATGTTCCGGGTGGCGACCCTGGAGGTGCAGACGGCCTCGCACGCCGGGTCCTCCACGATCGAGGGGCTCGACGTCGACCGGGCGCGGGAGATCTCCGAGGACCTGGCGGTGCGCGCCGGCGACCTGCAGGACGACGCCACATGAGCGCGCAGGACGGCACGGAGAACGGTAGGGGGAACGGGGATGTTCCCCAGCGCCCGGACGGTCGGGCCGACGGGTGGGCCGAAGGACAGGCCCCGGCCGGCGCCCGAGCCGGTGCCCAGGCCGACGTTCCCGCCCAGGCGCGGGCCGACGGCGCCCCGTCCGGGCAGGAGGCGCCGGACGGGACGGGCGCCGCGGGCGACGGGGAGCAAGACGGCGACGCCCCGTCGGCCGGGGAGGAGCTCTCCCCGGACGAGCCGTGGCAGCGCCTGAGCCCGCTGATGCTGGTCGCCGCCCCGCTTACCTACATGAAGAACTTCATCGTGCCGCTGGTGCTCATCGCCTTCGGCGCGACGCAGAACCCCTGGGTGCTCGGCAGCCTCTTCGCCGCGCTGGTCGGCATGGTCGCCACCGGCGTCTACACCTGGCTCACCTTCCGGTACCAGGTGGGCGCCGACCGGCTGGAGATCCGCAGGGGGTGGATCGGGCGCTCGCGCCGCACCATCCCCCTGGAGCGCATCCGCGGGGTGCACGTCACCACGAGCCTGGTGCACCGGGTGCTCGGGCTGGCGGTGGTCAAGGTGGAGGCGGCCGCCGGCGGGGGCGGCGACGAGGAGGGCAAGCTGGACGCGGTGTCGGCCGACGCGGCCCGCCGCCTCCGCGACGACCTGCTGCACCGCCGGGCCGTTCTGCGGGCCGGTGAGCGGACCGGCGCCGAGGAGCGGGCCGAGGGCGCAGCCCCCGCCGCCGAGGGGGCGCCCGACGCCCCCGGGCCCGGCGCCCCGGAGCCGGCGGCGGCCGCCGAGCACGTCTACTTCAGCATGCCGACACGCTGGTACTCCTACGGGATGCTCAGCGTGGGCTACCTGCTGACCCCGTTCGTGGCGCTGGCCGCGGTCCTGGGCCTGGTCTCGCAGGGGCTGGGGGACCTCCTGGAGCGCATGGGCGCCCTGGAGGCCGGCGAGCGCGCGCTGGTGCTGTACCGGTGGGTCTCGGCCGAGGGCGGAGTCCTCGTGGTGGCGGGGGTGGCCCTGGGCCTGCTGCTGGTCATCGTCCTGATGATGCCGGTGTTCGCGGTCGTCGCCTACGCGGTGGGCCACTGGAGGTTCCGGCTGGTCGGCGGGGAGGAGTCCCTGGTCACCGAGCGGGGCCTGTTCACCCGCCAGAGCGTCACCCTGGAGCGGCGCCGGATCCGGGGCCATGAACTCGCCGACAGCCCCTTGGAGCGGACGCGCTCGGTGGTGCGCCTGCGCGCCATCATGACCGGTCTGGGGGACGCCTCCACGCGCGCGGTGCTGCTCCCGGCGGGGCCGCGCGACCAGGTGGCGCAGATCGTGGACCGCACGCTGGGCGGGTACGAGGGCGGCCTGCTGCGCCACCCGCGCGCCGCGCTGCGGCGGCGGTTCATCCGGGCGGTGGTGCCGCCGGCGCTGGCCGCGGCCGTCGCCGCGGCCGCGGGCTGGTACTGGGCGATGGTGCCACTGCTGCTCCTGGCGCTGCTCGGGGTTCCGCTGGCGGTGGACCGCTACCGGTCGCTGGGGCACGGCAGCGACGGGGACCGGATCAGCGTGCGCTCGGGGTCGCTGGCCAGGAAGCAGGCGGTGGTGCGCCGCGAGGCGGTCGTGGGGTGGTACTGGAAGCAGAGCCTTTTCCAGCGCCGCGCGGGGCTGGCCCACCTGACCGCCGCGGTGGGCGCGGGCGCGGGCGGGTACACGGCCGTGGACGCGGACTTCGCCGAGTCGGTGTCCTTCGCCGCCGGGGTCACCCCCGAGATGGTCCGCCCGTTCCTCGAAGAGCCGCCGCCGGAGGAAGACCCCGCCGAATAGGACGCGGGGCCCGGAGACGCCCCACCCCGCCCCGGGCCGGGGGCGCTCGGCGTCGAGGCCTGAAGCGTCGTGTTCGGTTCCAGGCGACGGGCGGAGCCCACGGCCGTCCTCACCCGCGGCCCGGACGGGGTCGTGTCCGCTGGCGTGGTGGAACTCTCCGGGCCCCGGCCGCCCGCATCGCCACCCCCGTTGATCTCGGGAGAGTCGGGGTAATACCGGCGAGTATTACCCCGACTCTCCCGAGATCAACGCCAAGGAGGGGGCGCACCGGGGGCGGGGTCGCCGATCGAGGTGCAGCGGCCGCACCGCTCACAGGGACGCGGCCGAAAGTTCCACCGCTCCAGCGGACACGACCCCGGACGGCCGTGGGCCGCCCTCTGCCCCAGCGTTTCCGTGTTCATCCGGCCGGTCGACCAAGGGCGCCTTTCAGGCGCCTTCCATGGAGGCCGGGTGAGAGGGAAGGGGCGCCTCTGCAGAACAGGTGCGCGGCGCCTCCGGTCTTGGCGGAGGAGAGGCCGCGTTCGTCTGCCCGGCCCGGCGGGGTGCCGCTCTCGGTGGGGTGTCCGGTCTTCGCCCTGAGTCTTTCCAAGCCCCCTCGATGAAGGCTTGGTGAGAGATGCGGGACCCCGTTCAGCACAGAAGCGCGGCCCCTCCCGCCTCAGCGGGAGGGGCCGCGTTCGTCGTCGACGGAGTCGGGCGGGGCGGCGCGCTGACCGGCCTGTCCGCCCTGGTTCGTCCTATTCGGACTTCTTGGAGCCGAACATGATCTCGTCCCACGACGGGACGGAAGCGCGGCGGCCCCGGCCCTTCTTGCGTGCGGGCTGGCCGGTGCCCCCTGCGGCGGCGGCCGCCGACATCGGGCCGTCGGACGTGTGCCCCTGCTGGTCGTCGGTGTCGGCGGCGTGCGCCGTCACCGGGGTGCGTCCGCGCGGCTCCTGGGGCCGCTCGGCGGGTCTGCGCGCTCCCGATCCCGGAACGGCCGGGCCCATCGACGGCCGCTGGCGGCGCTCCTCCCGCTCGCGCGGGGGCGCCTCCGCGGCCGGCGCGCGCCTGCGGGCCGATTCGGAGGGGATCACATCGTCCACCGGCCCGCTCGGCTCGGCCCGTTCGGGTTCGGCCTCCTCCTCCGGCACCGCCCGGCCGGTGGCCGCCGGGGCCGGGTCGGCCTCGGGCGCCGGGCGCTCCTGCTCCGGTGCGGCGCGGCCGGTGCGGCTGAAGGCCCGCTCGGTCTCGGTGAGGGCGCGCTCCTCCGGCGCCGTGCGGGCGCGGGCGGCGGGCCGCTCGGGGAAGGCGGGCGGCTCGTGGGGGGCGGCGTGCGCCGGTTCCCCCCGCTCGGCCGCCGGTGCGGCGGGCGCGGGCGGGTCGGCCGCCGGCGGGGCGTCGGCCGGGGCGGAACGCTGCGGGGCGTGCTCCTCGGCCCCGGGTCCGGCCAGGCCGTCGGAGCGCGCGGGCTCGGTGGGCGCCTGCTGGCGCCGCGGCACGAACGGGGTGACCGTCGCGCCGCCGTCGCCGGACACGCCGCCCGCGGCCGGGTCGGAGAAGCGCGCCGCCTCGTCGTCGACGGGGGCGACCGTGCGCCGCCGCGGCTCGAACACCCAGTGCGCCAGGCGCTCCGCGCCGTTGAGCAGGAAGGCGAGCTTGACGTTCCAGTTGCCGTCCTCGCGCTTCCAGGCGTCCCAGACCGCCTCGCCGGTCTCCAGCTGGTGCGGCCCCACCCGCTCGGAGACCAGGTCGCCCAGTGCGGGGCCGGGCACGGTATCGCCCGGACCGCGCACGGAGGCCCGTTGCGCCTGCTGCGCCATGAACTCCCGCTCCTGCAGGACCGGGCCCTCGAACCAGCGGATGCGCTCGATGGGGATGCCGGCGAGCTCGGCGATCGCCTCCGCCGTCTCTCCAGAGCGGATCCGGGCCTGGATTTCCTTGGGGCGCAACGGATTCTCCACTTCGATCTCGTACTGGCCGAGCCGGGAGAACTGGCCGCGGACGGCGGCGCGGAGACGGTCGTCGACGGGCAGCGTGAAACGGGTACCGCGACCGGCGCTCGCCAGCACCAGGTAGGTGCCGTCCTCGCTCACGGCCACCAGGCGAAGCTCCTGCATCGCCCTCCCTTTCGCGCTTCCCGTCGAGGGTGGGTCCTCGGCCATCCCCCGCGTTCCCAGTCTGTTCGGCATCCGGGTGTTCGGCCAGTACCCCGCCCGGCATGTCCGAACCGTGGGCCTCCGTGCCCCGGTCACCGGTGCCCGGGCGAGCCCGGTGCCCATCTTGGCATGTGGGAGGGGGCGGGCGGCGATCGCGCTCCGGCCCCTCGGTCGGCGTCCTCCTGCGGGTGATGCTAACCCGCGGGGCCGGAGCCGACCATGACCCGCGCGGACGCCCTGTTCCGGCGCGGCGCGCCGGTGCCAACACGACACGCGGCCCGTGACCTCAGGGTGATCTATTCAATGCCGCGCCTTAACAGGACCTTAGGCCGGGTTCGCGTAAGTTGTCCCGGTATGGGCCGGAACTGGGCGCCGCGGGGGCGGCGCCCGGACCGGCCCTGGCCGAGGAATCCGACGGGGGAGCGCCGCACGAGGCGGCGTATAGAGGGGGGAGGATGGCCGAGCCTGAAGACGAGAAGCGCCACATCGCCCGCGCCCGAACGGACGGCGAGGGCGGCGACGGCGGCGCCGGGGACGGCGCCGAGGACCGCAAGCGGGTCAATCTGAGCATGCCCCAGGTGGTCGCGGGCGGTGTGGCCACGCTGACGGCCGCCACCGCGGCCTCGTACCTGGGGGTGTACGGGACCATCTTCGGCGCCGCGGTGATGAGCGTGATCAGCACCGCCGGGACCGCCGTCACCCAGCACTGGCTGGAGCGCAGCGGGGACAAGGCCAAGGAGGCCGCGGCCCGCGCGGGGATGACGCTGCACGGTGCGCGCGCCCAGGGCGCGACCCGGGCGGCGGCCCAGGACGACCCCGGCGGCGCGGCCGGATCCGGCCATGGCCCGACGGGCGCCGCGGACGCGCCGACCCACGCGTTCGGCACGGACGGTGACGCGGAGACGACCCGCGCCCTGCCGACGCTCGGCGGAGCCGACCACGCGGACGGTGCGGACGGGACGCACGGTGCCGACGGAGCCGACGGTGCCGACGTCCCGGACGGGGACGACGAGCGCACCTGGTGGCAGCGGTACCGGATGGCGGTCATCCCCGCCGCGGTGGTGTTCGTCGGGGTCATGCTGGTGATCCTGGTGTTCGAGCTGCTGACCGGGCGGAGCCTGACCGACACGGTGCACGGCAGGAGCGAGAACTCCTCGCCGTCGCTGCTCGGCGGGGTCTCCCAGAACCACGAGCCCGACGACGGCGTGCGGTCGACACCGACGCCGGGGACCGAGGGGCAGGAGGGGACCGGCGGGCAGGAGGACACCGACGGGGTGCAGCCCTCGCCCGGCACCGAGGAGACCCAGGGCACCGATGACGGGACCGGGACCGACGACGGGGCCGGTACCGAGGACGGGACCGACGGGAGCGACGGCGACACCGGCACCGGCGACGATGAGACCGGCGGGGGAGAGTCCGGGTCCGGCGGCGGCTCCGAGGACGGCGGTTCCGGCACCGGGGGGTCCGGCGGCGGCTCCGGGAGNCTCCGGAAGCGGGTACGGCGGTACCGGCTCCCAGGAGCAGGCGCCGGACGGCTCCGACTCCACCTCCTGAGCGTTCCCCGAGTACCCCCTGAGCGCTCACCCGGCGCCCGTCCCCGGCCCTGTGCCGGACGGGGCCCGCGCCGGACACCGGGACCGGGCGGCACGGCCGCCCGGTCCCGACGCGTACCGGCCCCGGAACGGGACCGGGGTCAGGGCCCGAAGACGCGCTCGGTGTAGGCGTTGGCGAACCGCCGCTCGGGGTCCATCCGTTCGCGGACCTCCATCGCATCGCCGAACCTCGGGTACACGCGCTCCAGGTAGGAGCGGTCCCTGGTGTGCAGCTTGCCCCAGTGCGGGCGCCCCTCCGCCGCCGTGAACACCGCCTCGGCCTCGGAGAAGAAGCGCTGGTAGGGCGACCCCCGGTACACGTGCACCGCCACGTACGCGGTGTCGCGCCCGTAGGCCGTCGACAGCCACACGTCGTCGGCCGGCGCGAACCGCACCTCCACCGGGAAGCTGATCCGGTGCCCGCCCCGGTCCACCAGCGACCGCAGCTCCCGCAGCACCCCCGGCAGCTCCTCGGCCGGGACCGCGTACTCCATCTCCACGAACTTCACCCGCCGCGGCGAGGCGAACACCTTGTAGGAGGCGTCGGTGTACTCCCGTGCCGACAGTGCCCGCGCGCTGACCTGGTTGATCGCGGGGATCGCCGCCGGCAGCGCCCGCCCCGCCCGGTTGATGCGCTCGAACAGGGTGTTGGACAGGAACTCGTCGTCCAGCCACGCCTTGAAGGGCGCCAGCGGCCGCGCCGGCCCCTCGGCGGGGTTGTTGCGCTTGGTGCTGGCCATTCCGGTGTGGGGGAACCAGAAGAACTCGAAGTGCTCGTTCTGCGCGCGCAGCTCCGGCAGCCGCTCCAGCACCTCCTCCAGGCGCATCGGCTCCTCGCGCGCGTTCAGCAGGAAGGTCGGGCGCACCGCCATGGTCATCGCGGTGACCACGCCGAAGGCCCCCAGCCCCACCCGCGCGGCGCCGAACAGGTCGGGGTCGTCCCCGGCCGAGCACCGCACGACCTCCCCGTCGGCGCGCACCAGCTCCATGCCGACCACCTGGGAGGCCAGGCCGCCGGTGGAGCGCCCGGTGCCGTGCGTGCCGGTCTGGATCGCCCCGGCCAGGGTCTGCACCGCGATGTCGCCCATGTTGGCCAGGGCCGCCCCGCGGCGGGCCAGTGCTTCGTTGAGGTCGCTGAGCACCAGCCCGGCCTCGGCCTCGGCGGTGCCCGCCTCCAGGTCGACCGAGCGCAGCCGGTTCAGCGCGGCGGGGGAGAGCATCAGCCCGTCGGTGACGGCGGCGTCGGTGAAGGAGTGCCCCGCGCCCCCCATCCGCACCGGCAGCCCCCGGTCGGCGGCGGAGCGGACCGCTCCGGCGACGTCGGCGGGCCCGTTGGGGGTGGCGGTGGTGCGCGGGTGCGCCCGGTGCGTACCGGACCATGTGCGCCACATCACGTTCGTCATGGTCCGCGAGGGTACCGGCGGGGGTGACACCCGTTACGCGGGGGGTGGCCGCAACCCCGCCGAAGTGCTGGTTTCATGGAACGCATGAGGCCCTACGACGCGTTCCTTCTCGTCTCCTTCGGAGGACCAGAGGCCGAGGACGAGGTGATCCCGTTCCTGGAGAACGTCACCCGCGGCCGCGGCATCCCCCGGGAGCGGCTCGCCGAGGTCGGCGAGCACTACTACCTCTTCAACGGGGTCAGCCCCATCAATCGGCAGTGCCGCGACCTGCTGGCCGAGATCCGCGCGGACTTCTCGGCCAACGGCGTGGACCTGCCGGTGTACTGGGGCAACCGGTTCTGGACCCCGATGCTCACCGACACCGTGCGGCAGATGGCCGAGGACGGCGTGCGCCGCGTCGTCGCGATGGCCACCTCCGCCTACAGCAGCTACTCCAGCCACCGCGCCTACCTGAACGACATCGCCGCCGCGCGCGAGGCCGTCGGGCCGGAGGCCCCGGAGATCGAGCTGATCCGCCCGTTCTTCGACCACCCCGGCTTCATCGAGCCGCTGGCCGAGCACACCCGCCAGGCGCTGGACCGGCTGCCGCAGGACAAGCGCGCGGGGGCGCGCCTGCTGTTCTCGGCGCACTCCATCCCCACCGCCATGGCCGAGGCCAGCGGTGAGCCCGGGCAGGGGTACGGCCCAGGCGGGGCCTACGTCGCCCAGCTGGAGGAGGTGGCCCGCCTGGTGGCCGAACAGGTCGGCGGCGGCCACCCCTACGAGGTCGTCTACCAGAGCCGCAGTGGCCCGCCGAGCCAGCCGTGGCTGGAGCCGGACGTCAACGACCGCCTGGAGGAGCTGGCCGGGGAGGGCGCCGAGG